>CANCJZ010000037.1 GCA_947378465.1 Flavobacteriaceae bacterium | reverse complement strand
AGTAATTTAATAATCATTCTTCTTAATACTTAGTACTTAAATCTTAATACTTAGTGCTTAAATCTTAATACGTAGTGCCTAAATATTAATTCTTAGTTCTTAAATCTTAATACTTAGTACTTAAATCTTAATACTTAATACTTAAATCTTAATACTTAAATATGTAACACTTGTTACCCTTTACTCTTTTTCACCATTCTATTTTTGCTTCATAATTAGAACTACAATTATGAAGAAATTATCGATACTATTTATTACTGCTGGTCTTTTGTTCCTCTCGTTTGCTAATGCGCAAGACACGATTTCCCTTTCCAAAGCAGACTTGATTCAAAAAGGCATAGACCGCAACCTGCAAATCAAAATTGCGGAGAAAAACTTCCTTAGTGCCAAAGCTGATTATCAACAATCGTCTGCTGTTTTTCTACCAAATATCACCGCATCCCATACAGGAATCACTACCACCAATCCTTTAATGGCATTTGGCTCAAAGCTAAATCAAGGCATACTAACGCCTGCTGATTTTGATCCAAATTTGTTGAACAATCCTGCAAGAACACAAAACTTCGCCACTTTGATTGAAGTCCAACAACCTTTAATCAATATAGATGGCCTTTATGGACGTCAAGCTGCTAAAGCTAAAATGGAGGCCTTTCAGTTCCAAACCGAGCGCACCAAAGAGTATTTACAGCTAGAACTGTACAAATCCTATATGCAATTGCAGTTGGCCTACAAAGCAGTTACTGTTTTACAAAAAGCAGATGCTACTGCTCAGGCCAATTTAAAGTTGGTTGAAAACTACTTTAAGCAAGGCTTAGTTCAAAAAACAGATGTGCTAAATGTTCAAGTTCGTGTTAATGAAATTGCCAACCAATTGCAATTTGCCAAAAGTAATGTCCATAATGCTTCCGACTATTTGGCCTTTTTAATAAATGATGATGCCCAAGGCAAAGTGTATAAACCCACCGAGTTGTTGGACAACTCTATAACTGCAATAGTTGCAAATACAACTTTGTCCAGCAATAGAAAAGACATTCAAGCCTATGAGTCGTCTACAAAGGCTTATCATAAAATGTTTCTTTCCAGTAAAATGAATTTCTTACCTCGATTGAATGCTTTTGGGAATTACCAAATGTACGATCGCAGTTTTATGGGAACCTCGGCCAAAGGCTATTTGATGGGAGCACAATTGTCGTGGTCTTTGTTTGATGGCTACAAATCTATTGGCAAAATGAATAAGGCCAAAGCCGATTTCGAAAAGGCAGAAGCCGAAACCGAACAATACAAAAAGCAAAGCCAATTAGAATTGAATAAAACCAATCGACAATTAACCGATGCCGAGAACAAAGTCTCTTTATCGCAACTTGCTTTTCAGCAATCGCAAGAGGCCTATCGCATTCGTCAAAATCGCTTTGCGCAAGGATTAGAAAAAACCACCGATTTGTTGCAATCTGAAACGCAAATGATCCAAAAGGAATTGGAACACTTACAGTCCGTCTTTGAATACAATTTTACCAAAGAGTATTTATTGTTTTTAACCAAATAACAGCAATCATTTTTTACCAAAATCAAAATAAAATAAACAAAATGAAATTCAATACAATTCACAAAACAACAGGAATAGCCTTTGCTCTTAG
The DNA here is from genome assembly GCA_947378465.1 of Flavobacteriaceae bacterium. Taxonomy (GTDB): domain Bacteria; phylum Bacteroidota; class Bacteroidia; order Flavobacteriales; family Flavobacteriaceae; genus Flavobacterium. Next base: position 16,089 of record CANCJZ010000037.1, on the reverse strand, counting down.
CACGCTACTCCTTTTAGCTTCCTGCGGAAAAGAAAAGAAAGAAACACTAAAGGATAATGGTCCTGCTATTAGCGTACAACTAGGAGGCAAATCAGCTGAAGTAACAAACGGAATGGTCACCGCCAGCGGTAAGATAGAAGCCGAGAATAGTGCTAATGTAAGCACCCGAATGATGGGATATATTACCAAAGTACATGTAAAAGTTGGACAAAAAGTAAGCGCTGGTCAAGTATTGGTCAACGTTAATAGCACCGATTTGCAAGCTAAAAAAGCGCAAGTAGAAGCATCCATCCTTCAAGCGACCGCTGCCTACAACAATGCTAAAAAAGATTACGATCGCTTTGAGGTTTTGTTCAGTCAACAAAGTGCTTCTCAAAAAGAATTGGACGATATGACTTCGCGCTATGAAATGGCCAAAGCCGGACTAGAGGCCGCAAAACAAATGCGAAACGAAGTGATGGCGCAGTTTTCTTATACTACTATTACCGCACCTTTTGCAGGAGAAATTACCAACACTTTTGTCAAAGAAGGTGATATGGCCAATCCAGGAATGCCGCTTGTTAGTATTGAAGGAGCGACTCATTTGCAAGTTACAGCAATGGTCTCTGAAAGTGACATCACGGCCATCAAAAACGGATCTAAAGCAAAGGTTTTAGTAAAATCTACTCAGCAAGAATTGAGCGGAACCGTTTCAGAAGTAAGTAGTTCGGCCAAAAACACAGGCGGTCAGTACTTGGTTAAAGTCACTTTGAATGCCACCAATAACAAAGTATTGTCAGGTATGTTTGTCAATGTGCAATTCCCAGTAGCTAAATCGACAGCAACCAGCGTTGCGTCCGATCAAGTGTTAGTACCCTCATCAGCTCTAGTGCATCAAGGGCAATTGACAGGGATTTATACCGTGGCCAATAACAATACAGCCTTGTTGCGATGGTTGCGTGTAGGGAAAAGCTACGGCAATCAGGTGGAAGTGCTGTCTGGATTAACAGCTGATGAGCAGTATGTTGTTGCCGCTGAAGGCAAATTGTTTAACGGGGCAAAAATTCAAATCAAGAATTAGATTTCGATTTAATTTTTAAATAAAATAAATAGTATGCAAGAAGGTATATCAGGCAAAATAGCCCATTTCTTTATCAACTCAAAGTTAACCATATTATTAATGGTGGCCTTGATGATTATTGGAGTGTACAGTTCGTTTTTAATTCCTCGTGAGGAGGAACCTCAAATCAATGTTCCAATGGCCGATGTGATGGTGGGCTATCCAGGAGCCAATCCCACCGAAGTCGAAAGCCGTGTTATCAAACCTTTGGAGAAAATCATTTCCAATATTAAAGGGGTAGAGCACGTCCACAGTATGGCGATGAATGGTCAAGCAATGTTGATTGTACAGTTTTATGTTGGTCAAGATGTGGAACGATCTTATGTAAAACTCTATGACGAATTGGCCAAACACGAAAATATGTTTCCACAAGGAATTTACAAACCAATGGTCAAAACACGTTCTATTGACGATGTTCCAATGTTAGGACTCACGCTATGGAGCGAAAAGCGTAATGATTTTGAGTTGCGTCAGGTTGCAGAAGAGGTGACTTCGGAAATCGAAAAGGTGAAAGATGTTGCCATTACTAAAGAAATAGGTGGTAGAAACCGTCAAGTAAAAGTTGTTTTGGACAAAGATAAAATGGCTGAGAATGGCATTGACGCCTTAGGGGTTATGCAAATGATTCAAGCCAATAACGGTAGTTCACAATCGGGTAGTTTTGTTCAAAAAGACCAAGAGTATTTGATTACAACAGGTCAGTTTCTAAAATCAGCCGAAGATGTGGAACAATTAGTGGTAGGAGTCAATGCCAATATGCCTGTCTATTTAAAACAGATAGCAACGGTAGTTGACGGTCCTGCTTCGCCAAGTAGTTATGTGTCTTTTGGTTTTGGCAAAGCCAATGCTATGCATAAACAAGCCCAATCCGAATATCCTGCAGTAACTATTTCCATTGGAAAAGTCAAAGGTGCTGATGCAATGAAGATTTCTGAAAAAATCTTAGAGCGTGTAGAGCAATTAAAAAAGACCGTGATTACAGATGATATCCACGTTGAGGTCACTCGTAATTATGGTGAAACCGCCTCGGACAAAGTAGGGGAGTTACTAATGCACTTAGGGATTGCCATCATCGCTGTAACCTTTTTAGTCATTCTTGCAATGGGATGGCGAGGAGGATTGGTTGTATTCTTCTCTGTGCCTTTAACCTTTGCATTGACTTTGTTTGCTTACTATTTGTTAGGCTATACTTTGAATAGAATTACCTTATTTGCCCTTGTGTTTGTGGTGGGAATTGTAGTAGATGACAGTATTATCATTGCTGAAAATATGCACCGCCACTTCAAAATGAAACGATTGCCTTTCCAGCAAGCCGCCATCTATGCCATCAATGAGGTGGGTAATCCTACCATCTTGGCCACCTTTACTGTAATTGCCGCCATCTTACCAATGGCCTTTGTCTCTGGAATGATGGGCCCTTATATGAGTCCGATGCCTATTGGCGCCTCTATTGCAATGCTCTTGTCCTTATTTGTGGCACTGACGGTTACTCCTTATTTAGGCTACCATTTATTGCAAGAAAAAGAAGAGCAAAAGCACAAAGAAGAGCAAGGATTAGAAACCAATTGGATTTATAAAATATACAACAAAATCGAACGTCCTTTATTGGAAAACTCTAGCAAACGACGCCTCCTTGTAGGGGTTACTGTAGTCTTATTAGTGGGGTCAATACTGATGTTTTTTACCAAATCGGTAGTGGTAAAGATGTTGCCTTTTGACAATAAAAATGAATTCCAAGTAGTAATCGATATGCCTGAAGGTACTACGCTAGAGCGCACTGCCGCAGTTACACAAGAGATTGCACAATACTTATCTACGGTTCCAGAAGTGGTCAATTATCAAAACTATATTGGCACTTCAGCTCCCATTACCTTTAATGGTTTGGTGCGTCATTACGACTTAAGAGGCGGAAGCAATATGGCCGACATACAAGTGAATTTGCTGCATAAAGAAGACCGAAATGAGCAAAGTCACGATATAGCTAAAACTGTCCGTCCTGAAGTTCAGAAAATAGCTAAAAAATACGGTGCTAACGTTAAGATTATTGAAGTACCACCCGGGCCTCCAGTGCTTTCTACTTTGGTTGCTGAAATTTATGGGCCTGATTATAAGAAACAAATAGACGTTGCCCATCAAGTGAAACACTTGCTCGAAACAACTTCTGATATTGTGGATGTGGATTGGATGACAGAAGATCCTCAAACAGAGTATCGCTTGGAAGTAGATAAGGAAAAAGCAATGCTCAACGGTATTGCGCCTCAACAAGTAGTGGGCAATCTGACGTACTTGCTCAAAGAATATCCTGTCTCTAATTTATACGACGAACATTCTAATGATAATGTTGGGATTGTATTGTCCTTGGACGATAAGGATAAAACATCTTTAGCCGAGATTGAGAATTTAAAAATAAAAGGAAGCAGAGGCAATGTAATTGCAGTGAATGATTTGGTGAAAGTGGTGAAAGATACCTTGCAAAGAACCATTTACCGCAAAGATCAAAAGCGTGTGGTTTATGTTACTGCCGATATGGCTGGTGCCTTAGAGAGTCCTGTTTATGCTATTTTAGGGATGAATGAAAAACTGCAAAAATTAGCCTTGCCCAAAGGATATAAGGTCAATGAACTCTATTTAGAGCAGCCTACCGACGAGAGTGACTTTACCGTTAAATGGGATGGTGAGTGGCAAATAACGCTTGAAGTATTCCGCGATTTAGGGATTGCCTTTATGGTAGTGATTGTAATCATTTATATGTTGATTGTAGGTTGGTTCCAAAATTTCAAAACTCCTATGGTGATGATGATGGCTATTCCCTTATCCCTTATTGGAATTGTCTTTGGGCATTGGTTGTTAGGTGCTTTCTTTACAGCCACTTCCTTTATAGGTATGATTGCTTTGGCTGGAGTGATGGTTCGGAACTCCGTGTTGCTGATTGATTTTATTGAAATTCGATTGAATGAAGGTATTGCTTTAAAACAAGCCATTATTGAAGCAGGAGCTGTGCGCACCACTCCTATATTATTAACTACAGGAGCGGTAGTAATTGGTGCATCGATCATCTTATTCGATCCGATTTTCCAAGGATTGGCAATCTCATTAGTCTTTGGCGCTATAGTTTCTACTGTATTGACCTTGTTAGTAGTGCCGATCATTTATTATGTAACCGAACGCAAAAAATGGGAGCCTAAAACCCCTCCACCTTTAAATAATTCTAACGAATAAATTGTATTGATATGAAACTATTATTAATCACCTCAGTGGCCGAATTTGGGAAACAAGTCAAAAACATCCTAAAACACGCTCACGTCAATAGTTACTCTTATAAAGAAGTAGTTGGCTATCGCAATGCCTCAGAAGATGCAATGCGTACCAACTGGTTTGGAACTGAAATGAATGAAAACGAATCGGTTTTGTTCTATGCCTTTGTGCCTGCTACCAATGTCTCAATTGTTTGTGATGCCGTTGAACTGTTTAATAAAACACAACAAAGCGCCTCACAGATACATGTTGCGGTATTGAATATAGAAAAAACGAATTGAAGATAGAGGAAAGAAGAAATAGGCAAGAAGCAAGATATTGCGGTTAGGGAGAATAGAATATTGAATATAGAGAATAGACGAAAGAGAATAGAAAATAGAGAGAAGAAGATAGAAGAAAGAAGAAAGAAGCAAGATTTTGTGGAATTTGAATGCCAAGTCAGGGGCGACATATTGGTGGCAAAATAATTGAAGCTAACAATAAGTCTCGTAGGTACGACATATATCAAGAGCTATAATCTCGATAAATATTCACGTCTTGAACCCTCGCAGGGTTTAAACCCTGCGAGGGTTGAAAAAAAAAAACAATTAGAAAACGGTCAACACTAATCAGGGAAGTTCAAATAGTGTACGGTATTTGAAAGCCCCGTAGGGGCGGAATATTGGTAGAAATGGTATAGACAAAGAGAGGGAATCCCGTAGGGATGACATATAATTAAAATTCAAAATCAAGATAGAAATTCAAACCTCGAACCTGACAGGTTTTTCAGCCTGACAGGTTTAGGGAAAAAATAATCAATCATTCAATCAATCAATCGAAACACTTTTAAATTTTATTAAAATGAAAAATAGAATCATCAGAGGGATAGCAGGAAGTTTTATCTTAATCAGTCTATTGTTATCCTTATATGTCAGCCAAAACTGGCTGTGGTTTACGGCATTCGTTGGAGCTAATCTTTTGCAGTCTTCTATAACAAAATGGTGCTTGATGGACGATATACTGACAAAATTGGGTTTTGAATAACCCTTTTGGAAATATGAATTAATAATTATGAATTAGTATTGATGCTATAAAATTATCGATACCAATTCAATGTTTTTTCTTTAAAACGCGTTTTAATCCTTTTCAGGGTAAAGTTTTAATTTTTAATAATCAAAACGTTACTCCGAAGCTTCTTTTGAGTTTACACGATCTAATGACTACTCACTTTAAAACTCAAATTCATAACTGCTGTCCATTTCCATAAAAACCAAATCCAATTGGATGACGACAAAATCCAATTGGATGACGACAACTTCCTATTGGATGACGACAACATCCTATTGGATGGAGACAACTTCCTATTGGATGGAGACAAAATCCAATTGGATGACGACAACTTCCTATCGGATGGAGACAAAATCCAATTGGATGACGACAACTTCCTATTGGATGGAGACAAAATCCAATTGGATAGAGACAAAATCCAATTGGATGAGGTTTATTTTCTTAAAAATACCTAAAAAAAACGCCTTAAAAATTTGAGTTAATTTATTGAAAAGTATTGATTCCAAAGGGGAGGAAGTGTATGTCACTACTTACTTATGATATTTATCATATTTTAATATAAAATCTCAGCCTACTTTTGGTACATTAAAAGTTGCTATACAATGTCCCTATCACTAGTTCAAAAATATAACGTCCCTGGGCCTCGATACACGAGTTATCCAACTGTGCCTTATTGGGAAGAGGATTCCTTTACTATGAATCTTTGGAAAAAAACGCTAATTCAGTCCTTTGAAGAAAGCAATGAAAGCGAAGGCATCAGTCTTTATATTCACTTGCCTTTTTGCGAAAGTCTGTGTACTTTTTGCGGTTGTAATAAGCGTATTACCAAACGTCACGATGTGGAGCATCCATATATCAATGCAGTGTTGAAAGAATGGGACTTGTACTGTGATCTATTAGGGCAACAACCAATAATCAAAGAGATTCATCTTGGTGGAGGAACTCCTACGTTTTTTGCGCCTGAAAGTTTGGAAACTTTGATTAATGGAATTTTTAAACGCGCTACTATAGCTGCAGGGCACGAATTTAGTTTTGAAGGACATCCTAACAATACAACTCGTGCGCATTTACAAAAACTTTTCGACCTTGGTTTCCGTCGTGTGAGCTTTGGTGTTCAGGATTATTCTCCTGTAGTGCAGAAAGCCATTCATCGTATTCAGTCTTTCCATAATGTCGCTAAGGTTACTTTTTGGGCCAAAGAGATTGGTTATACTTCTATAGGACACGATTTGATATTTGGTCTTCCTTTTCAAAAAATGGAAGATGTTATGGATACTATCGACAAAACAAAATCGCTGTTCCCAGATCGATTGGCATTTTATAGTTATGCCCATGTGCCTTGGATCAAAGGTAATGGACAACGCGGTTTTAACGATGAGGATGTACCCAAAGACGATGCTAAAAGACAATTGTACGAAGAAGGTAAAAAACGTTTGGCAGCCAATGGTTATCACGAAATAGGGATGGACCACTTTGCCTTAGAAAACGATAGTATGTATACCGCCTTTAACGAGGGGACTTTACACCGTAACTTTATGGGCTATACTTCTTCTAAAACCCAATTGATGATTGGCTTAGGGGTATCTTCTATTAGTGATAGTTGGTACAGCTTTGCACAAAATGTAAAGACGCTAGAGGAATACTACGATTTATTAGATAATAACGAATTGCCAGTGTTTAGAGGGCACGTACTGACTGCAGAAGATTTAATCATCCGCAGACATATTTTAAACCTGATGTGTCAATTTACAACCTCTTGGGAACTAGAAGCGCAATATTTTCCTGAATTGGCTGAAATCATTCACCAATTGTACGAAATGGAACACGATGGACTATTAGTAATAGGCGATCATTCCATTACCGTAACTGAAAAAGGCAAACCCTTTGTTAGAAACATTTGTATGGCCTTCGACCTTCGCCTGAAACGCAAAGCCCCGCAAACGCAGTTGTTTTCGATGACTATTTAGGGCAATCATAGGCAATTTTAAGCATTAGGAAATCATAGGCAATAGGCATTAGACAATAGGCAATAGGCACGTTGCGGGAATTACTTTGGTTTTAGTATATTAGTCAACGGACGTCTTAATACTTAATGCTTAATACTCAATACTTTTTAAATAAAAAAACCTGACAGAAATAAACTGTCAGGTTTTGTGTTATTGTTAAAGTTTTAAGTAAGCTATTAAATAAATTTTTCTTAAATCTAATTCCGATTCAATTAACTCCAATCTCTTAATACTTCAATCTTAATACTTCAATCTTAATCCGATTCAATTAACACGAATCTCTTAATACTTAATACTTCAATCTTAATACTTTTTTACTTATTAAACTCTCTAATTTGTTTTAGTTTTTCTTTCCAAGTCAATAAATCTTCTTTATGTCTTTCGATGGATTTACGAACTTCGGTAACGATGGAGTTTTCTTTCTTAGCGTTTTTCGTGTTTTGGAAGAACTGAATGTTATTTTCCAATTGGAATATTTCGCTTTGAATTTCATCAATTTTACGCATGATGAAGATTCTTTCGTTGTCTAATTTTCTGCCGTCATCAGCCAAACTGTCTAGTTTATTAGCAAAACGCAATTTGTCGTTTTCTTTTTTGCTAGAACTTAGTTTTTCGAATAAAGCGTCTAATACTTTGTTGAAACGACCTTCAAGATGTCTTCTGTTGAAAGGTACTCTACCAATAGATTTCCATTCTTCAATGTGCGCTTTGATAGCCTCTAAGTCCGCTTTGTATTCACCAACTAATTCGAAGTCTTTAATTTTCTCTAAGAACTCTTTTTTCTTTTCAAAAGCTGCAAGCTCGTCGGCATTCTCTTCTTTTTTGCTGTCTTTTAATCGTTCGAAATATTCATTGCAAGCTGCTCTGAATTCTTTCCAAAGAGTATCTGAAACTTTTTTAGGGACATGGCCCACTTGTTTCCATTCCTCTTGAATTTGTTTCATTTGAGGAGTTGCAGAAGCAAAATCATCACTAGTTTTTAAAGCATTAGCTCTATCAATAAGGGCTTGTTTTTTGCTTAAGTTATCGGATTGATCTTTTTTGATTTCTTTATAGAAAGAATTTTTCAATACATTAAAGTCTCTAACTGCATTTTTGAATTGCGTCCAAGTTTCTTCATTAGCATCGTTAGGTACTTTGCCAGTAGCGAAAAAGGCTTCCCGTAAGGCTTCCACTTTTTCAATTTGTCCCAACCAAGCACTGTGAGAATCTACTTTATGATTCGCTAACACTTGAATTTGAGCAACGATGTCTCTTTTCTTAGTAAGGTTTTCATTTTCAGTAGCTCTAAAGCTTTCATAAAACGCCTCGCGTTTATCGTGCATTTGTTTAGTTAAATCGCTAAAACGATTCCAAATCTCTTCACGAATTTCTCTTGAAACTGGTCCGATATCTTCTTTCCATATACGGTGTAAGTCTTGCAGTTCAAGGAATGAATTGTTGATGTCGTGCTCTTTAAGTAACTCCTCAACACGAGCAATGATTTTTAATTTAAGATCTAAGTTGTGTTTGAAATCTAAATCACGCGCTTCACGGTCTAAGTGTAAGAAGTCGTAAAAGTTTTCAATATGGAAATGAAAGTTATTCCAAACGTGGTTGTACTTGTCTTTAGGAATAGGACCCGCGTTTTTCCAACGATCTCTAATGTCATTTAATTGTTTTAAAGAGTTGGTGATATTACCTGTTGGATTGTTTACCAATTCTTTTAACTCTTCCACGATTTTCATTCTATTTTGCAAATTATCCTGAAGGTTGCTTTGCAAAGATTTGAAATGATCGTTTTTCTTTGTTCTGTATTGATTATATAAGGAATCGAATTTTTCTTTTAAAGGGAAATGGTATTCGAAAGGCTCAGTACTTTCCGGATTGTCCGCAATAAACTGCTCTTTTTTCTCATCGATAAGGTGGTAGTACTTTGATAAGAACGCTTTTTTAGCTTCTTCAACGTGATCCTTAACTGACATTACTTTTTCCACCGCAACCAGTTGCTCTAATTCGGCAACTATTTGCTCCATTGGCAATGCTTCATAGTCCAACATTGGAATATCATGACGTGCTTTAAGCGTTTCGTCTTCACTTTCTTCAGCGTTGGTATCAGCAATTGCATTAATCACATGATCAGAAGAAGTTTCTTCTGTTACAATGTTTTCCTCATGTGCAGTTTCAGCAGCAGGCGCTACTTCTTCTGTTTGAGATTCAGTTTCAGCTTCAACGGTGCCAAATTCTTCAATTTGAAGGCCTGTTGTTTGCTCTGCTTCATTCCCTAGCGGTGCTTCAACTTCCGTATCAGGAATTGATTCTTCGGCGGGTTGAGTAGCTTCAACTTCTTGATTCTCTGTTTGAACTGCTTCTTGCAATTCATTTGCTACGTTTCCATCTGTCTCGTTTTCGTTTACTGACAGGTTATCATTCTTTTCTTCTAACATTTGATTAAATGTGTAAGGGTTATACAATTTTTCCTATTAAGGAGGGCGAAAGATACTAAAGCAACATTAAAATTCAAAGAAAATAGATAGATTCTAATGGTTTATTTTAAAATGCTAAGACTTTGCTTTGTGGTTTGTCTTTAAGGAACTGCTAATTTAACGAAGTTTAATTTATTTGTTCCAAATTTCCCAAGCTTTTTCAGCTTGTAAAAGCAACATTTCGTATCCATTTTTTGTAATGGCTCCTTGTGCTTTTGCCTTAGCTAAAAAAACAGTCTCTTCAGGATTGTAAATCAAGTCGTAAGCTAAATGTTTGGACGTAATATACGTATAGGGAATAGGAGGGAAGGCCTCTGTATTTGGGCTGGTTCCCAAGGGAGTACAATTGATGAGTATTTGATGGGAATCGATAGTATTGGCGTTCAATTGATCGTAGGAAATCACCTTTTCATTGCTGGTTCTGGACACTACCGTGAATGGGATTTCTAATTCTTTCAATGCGTATTTGATCGCTTTTGACGCGCCACCGGTACCAAGGATTAAGGCTTTTTTGTGATGGGATTTCAATAGGGGTTCTATGGATTTTTTAAAACCATAATAATCGGAATTATATCCTTTAAGCTTGTCATTTGACGTGAATCGAATCACATTGACGGCGCCTATCTTTTTGGCTTTTTTGGAAAGCTTTTGCAGATAAGGGATAATACTTTCTTTATAGGGAATAGTCACGTTCAATCCCTTGATTTTGGGATTGTTTTGAAGTAACCTAGGGAATTCGTCAATGGAATTCATATCAAAATTCTCATAATAACATTCGTTCAGATTTTCTTTAAAAAATTTTTCTGTAAAATGCTTTTTAGAAAATGAATAGGAGATGTTTTTTCCAAGAAGGCCAAAGAGTTTTGAAGGTTCCATTAATCAGTTTAGTTTTTGTACACTCGGGTAACTTTATCGATACCGTCAATCTTTTTGATGTTGTCGATTAGTTTTTTTAAAATAGAACTGTTTTGAACAATTACCGTCACTTGCCCGTTGAACAATCCAGCTTCTCCACTTAGGGAAATGCTTTGTATGTTCACGTGCATATTGTTAGAAATTACTTTTGTCAATTCATTGGTAAGCCCAAGGGTATCCATACCGGTGATTTTTAAGATGGCCTTGAATTCCTGTTGGGTTGAGTCAATCCATTTGGCTTGCATAATTCGGTACGCATAGTTAGACTGCATACTGATAGCGTTTGGACAGTCTTTTTTATGGACTTTGATGCCTTCATTGATGGTGACAAATCCAAATACTTCGTCCCCAGGAATAGGGTTACAGCAACTGGATAATTTATAATCCAAACGGTCTTGTTCTTTTCCAAAAACTAATAAATCGTAATTGCTGCTGAGTTCTTGCTTGTGAATTTCATCGGAAGCAGTATTCGGCGAGCGTTTGATTTTATTTTTAAAAAAATTAATTAAAGTGTTGCTTTTTTGAGCTGCATAATCTTTGAGTTGTTGGTTTTCAATCGAACCGATTCCCACTCTATAGAAGAGGTCAAGACTGGTTTTTAATTTGAAAAAAACTACTAATTCATTAACTACTCCTTCGTTTAGTGTGATTTTTAAATGTTTTAATTTACGGGTCAAAAGCTCTTTTCCTTCTTCAGCAATTTTCTTAGTGTTTTCATTAAGAACATTGCGTATTTTGGTTTTGGCTCTGGAAGTAGTTACATAGTCCAACCAGTTGATAGTTGGTTTTTGATTAGGGGAAGTAATGACTTCAATTTGATCCCCACTTTTTAATTCGTAGTTCAAAGGAACCAGTTTGCCATTCACACGAGTACCTCTGGTTTTTACACCTACTTCAGAGTGGATGCTAAAAGCAAAGTCGAGCGAGGTTGCGCCTTTAGGGAGGGATTTAATTTCTCCTTTAGGAGTAAAAACGAATATTTCCTTGGCATAAAGATTCATTTTAAAATCTTCTACAAAATCTACCGCATTGGTCTCAGAGTTTTCCAAAGCTTCTTTAAGCAAGTTTAGCCAAACGTCTAATCCGTTCTCTTCCGTAGCTCCTTGTTTGTATTTGTAATGCGCAGCATAGCCTTTTTCAGCAATTTCATCCATTCGTTCACTCCGAACTTGTATTTCCACCCAGCGTCCTTTGGGTCCCATAACGGTGATGTGCAAGGCTTCATAGCCAGTTGATTTGGGAGAGGATATCCAATCGCGCAATCTACTTGGACTTGGACGGTAATGATCAGTCACTATGGAATAAATTTTCCAAGCCAAGAACTTCTCATCATGTTGTGAGGATTTGTAAATGATTCTAAGGGCAAACTTATCATAAACTTCATCAAAGCTTACATTTTGAACCAACATCTTTCTGCGAATGGAATAGATGGATTTAGGACGGCCTTTGATAATGAATTCAACGCCTTCCTCAGATAATGATTTTTTCAGTACATCAGAAACTAGTTTGATATAAGCATCTTGTTCCTCTTTGGTTTCTTTAATTTTACTGACAATGTCTTTGTATATTTCTGGTTCGGTATATTTTAAACCTAAATCTTCTAATTTGTTTTTGATGTTATACAGTCCTAATCGGTGAGCAAGAGGAGCATAGATATAAAGTGTTTCGGAGGCTATTTTGACCTGTTTGTAATCAGGCATAGAATCCATAGTTTGCATATTGTGCAAACGATCGGCAATTTTAATTAAAATAACACGGACATCGTCGTTTAAGGTCAAGAGCATTTTACGGAAGTTTTCCGCTTGCATCGAGATGTTCATATCCTTTTTAACTTGCGATATTTTGGTCAAACCTTCTACCAATTGCGCAATTTTAGGGTTGAACATTTTTTCTAAATCCTCAACGGTAATAGGAGTGTCTTCCACGACATCGTGAAGCAGTGCGGCAGCAATACCTGTTGCACCCAAACCAATTTCGGAGGCTACAATCTTTGCAACCCCAATAGGATGGAAGATATAAGCTTCCCCAGATTTTCTTCTTTGATCTTTGTGGGCATCAACGGCTACGTCAAAAGCCTTACGGATGAGTTTTTTGTCTGCGTCGGTAAGTGTTTGGTAACTAATGCGAAGTAATTCTTTGTATTCGCGTGCTAATGCTTTTTTCTCTTCTTCTAGTTCTAGTTCAGTCATAGCCAATTCTTCTATTAGCTAAAAATAGAAATAATAATTGAATTTACAACGAAAAAAATCCAAATTCCTAAAAATAAATGTTAGAAATTTGGATGATTCATTTTTTTTGTAAAAAGGGGAAAACTATTCGACTTTAGTAAAATCTAAGTCATGAAAATCATAACTAAAATCAGTTAAAGGAGATATGGCTTTCATTTTGAAATGATTGATGTTTCCATTGGAATCCATATCGAAAAATAGATGTGCATCAGCATGGAAACTTCTAATATTCCATTTTACGACATAATTTTGGTCTTTGTACCAAAATACTTCGCCACTAAGTCGAGGGGAGCGCTCTGAAGTAAAATACATTTTGCCTTTCTTTTGGTAAATAGTCACTTTTCCAAACCAAGGATCCAGATAAGTTCCTAAATGTTTATCTTCTTTTGTTACTGCGGGAAGTCCTTTGGTGTTTTTAGCTACCGTTTCCCATACTTCGTCGGTTATTTTATCGGCATTTTCCTCTTTAGCTTTGCGCTCTTGACTTAAATAAGCCACGTGGTCAAAAGCAGGCAGACCAAGATAACTGTCCTTAATCGTATTAGAGACAGCATTAAATGCCGCTCCAGATTGTTGATTGGTCAAAACAATTATCCCCAATTGAAGTTCGGGAATCATTATGGTTTGGGTCACTATACCATCCAATCCTCCAGTATGTGAAACCTGTAGATACCCGTTGATATCGTTTAAGCGCCATCCTAATCCGTATGTAGTGAAATTTGTTTTGTAGGGATATGGATCGCGGTTGGGCATAACCGTTTGTGAAGTCCACATTTCACGTGATTGTTTGTTGCTGAACAAATGTTGATTGGCACCGTACACTCCTTTATTCATTTGTAGGATCAACCATTTACTCAAATCGTTAGTACTGGTATAAATTCCAGCCGCTGCATCAAAAATATGATTTTTGTAACGAGGAATAATCTCTAGTTTACCATCCGTAGGAACGTGAGGAACTATAGTGTTTGTGGTGTCTTTTAATTGATCCCATGAGGCAGCGCTGTGATCCATTCCGATGGGTTTCATAATGCGTTGTTCAATGAATTGACACCAAGTTAATCCAGAGACTTTTTCTATAACTTCTCCTGCAATTACATACAATAAATTGTCGTAATCGTATTTGCTTCTGAAAGCAGAAACGGGTTTCAAATATTGAATATTTTTTACAATGTCTCTGGAAGTGAAGTTGTGTCCATCAGGCCAAATCATTAAGTCGCCAGCACCAAGTCCTAATCCACTGCGATGGGTTAACAAATCGCGAATAGTAAATTCTTGAGTCACATAAGTATTGTACATTTTGAATTCAGGGAGGTATTGAATGACTTTGTCATCCCAATTTATTTTGCCTTCATCTACTAACATCGCTAAAGCTGCGGCAGTAAATGATTTGCTGTTAGAAGCAATTCCAAATAAAGTATTGCCATCTACTTTTTGTTGGGTTTTGATATTGCTTACCCCATAGCCTTTGGAAATGACAATTTTACCATCTTTGATAATGGCAACCGCAATTCCAGGGACATTAAAGGTTTTTAATGTTTTCTCTACAACTTGGTCCAATTGACTTTCGGTAATTTGGGCGTGTAATTGGGTAGTGCTAACTAAAGCGACTAAAGATAAAATAAGGTTTTTCATAGTTTAGATTTAAAATCCGCGTTGTCTTTTAGCTTCAAAAAGTAAGATAGCCGCAGCAACGGATACATTCATAGAATCGATTTCGCCCTGCATTGGGATGTTGATGTTTTGAGTAGCTTTTACTCTCCAAGCTTCAGTAAGTCCAGTAGCTTCTGTTCCCACTACAAGAGCCGTTGGGGTGGTATAGTTTTGAGTGTGATACGCGTTGGAGTTTTGAAGTGTAGCGCTATAAAAGTTTATTTTTTTATCCAAAAGATATTGAATTACTTCCTCAGTACTTCCCGAAGCGATTTGATTGGTAAACAAACAACCTACACTGGAACGGACTATATTAGGATTGTAAAGATCTGTTTTGGGATTAGCAAGGATTACAGCATCAATGTTAGCAGCATCGGCAGTGCGAAGCATAGCACCAACGTTACCAGGCTTTTCGATGCCTTCCATAATTAATATAAGTGGGCATTCACTGAGTTGTAAATCGGATAGTTGTAATGATTTTGTTTTGGCAATTGCAAGAATACCTTCGGTTGTATCTCTATAAGCTAACTTTTGATAAACTTCTTTCGAAATTTCAATTAGGCTCACTTTGTTGTGAAACATAGTGACTAATTGTTTTTCGGTAATCAAATCTGGCTGAAACAGAACTGTTTCAATGATATAATTTCCTTTAAGGGCGAGTTCAATTTCACGCAGACCCTCAATGAGGAAAGTTCCTGATTGTTTTCGGGCTTTCGCTTTTTCTTGTAATTGAACTAACGATTTAATAAATGGATTTTGTGCTGAAGTTATTTGTTTCAAGTTGGTAAACGCTTTATTGAGGAGGCTAAGATACTATGTTTTTTTTGTATTTTATAAAATGACTTACTCATAGTGTTAAAGTATAGTGCTATCGGTTAATTTGTTGTATTTTTGGTTACCAATTAAAAAGGCGAGAATCTCAGTTTATAATGAGAATAAAAAATGTATTTATTGTTTGCTTTTTGATCATTGTCAGCATTCCGTTTTCAATGGGGCAAACTGTTCCTAAAAAAGCGGATTCCACAAAGGTATATAGGGATATTGAAAAGTATTCGAAAAAGAAGAAATTTACAAAGTTTTTACATAAATTAATCTTTGAACCCGTAGCAAAACAATCAGTTAGTAAACATGCTTACCAAAAGGTGATTAAAAGTAATTTTCGCCCTTATCAATGTAAAATAATCCGTAAAATAACCATCACTACTTTGGATCCTTTTGGCTATTCTGAAGAGGATACGACTAAAGTACCTACTCGTTACTGGAATAAGGTTGGAAATGCAATGCATATCAAAACAAGAAAGTTTGCTATTAGAAACTTATTGTTGATTAAGAAAAATCAAGAGTTGGATTCTTTGTTGGTAAAAGAAACGGAACGTTTGATACGTAGTCAAGGCTATGTGCGTGGGGTAAGCGTTAAACCAATT
>CANCJZ010000036.1 GCA_947378465.1 Flavobacteriaceae bacterium | reverse complement strand
CTTCCCATCTCGAACAGAGAAGTTAAGCCCGCCTGCGCAGATGGTACTGCATTTTTGTGGGAGAGTATGTCGCCGCCTTCTTTTTGAAAACCCTATCCTGTTTGGATGGGGTTTTTTGTTTGTAGAAGTATTAAGTATTAAGTATTAAGTATCAAGTATTAAGATTGGTGCGGATATTTGATTGTGGAATATATTTGTGGTGAATAAGCTTCGTAGGAGGGTCTTTTTGGATGAAAAGGCGCTTGTATGGGGCTTTTTTTGTTGGGTTTTGGGTGTGTTTGGCTTGTTTTGGTAGTTATATGTTGTGTTTGGGGAAGTATTTTTACACTAATTATGCCTGCGGCATTGGAGATTAATACTGATTCTGGGCGTAAGATTTCAAGTTTCTTTGTGATTCTTTTTGTTTGTGAATCATATAGATTTCGCATAGCCATATAGTTTTGATGGTGTGTATTTAAGGCGCTTTGCTTCACATAGTGCACATAGGTTAGATTAATATCACGCAAAGTCGTGATGGCGCGAAGCGTGGTGGTGTTTGTTCTTTTTAGGAGCGTTTGAATAATAATGTAGGTATAATTTTATGTTTCTTTAAATTATAAGATGTTTTTGACGGGAACGCTTCTTTGTGTTGTTCGGACGCATCTTCTTGTAGTGCGGATGCGTCTTTTGGTGTCGGGAACGCTTCTTTGTGTTGCGCGAATGCGTCTTCTTGTAGTGCGGACGTGTCTTCTTGTAGTGCGGATGCGTCTTTTGGTGTTCGGAACGCTTCTTTGTGTTGTGCGGACGTGTCTTCTTGTAGTGCGGATGCATCTTTTGGTGTTGGGAACGCTTCTTTGTGTTGTGCGGACGCGTCTTCTTGTAGTGCGGACGTGTTTTCTTGTTATGGGGATGCTTCTTTATGTAATATAGTTTCTTTGTGATGTTTATTTTTAAGGTAGAGGCTTACTTTCGAAATTTCATTTTGTTGTAATAGGTTAAAACCACGCGAAAGGATTCGCGCGGTAGCGGTGCGGCTTATTACCTAATGCTTATTACCTAATACCTATTGCCTAATGCCTTCTGGCTATTGCCTTAAAATTGTTTGATATGAATAATTATTCTATTGTGTATAAATAGTTTTATGAAATGGGATTCCGCGCGAGGGATGGAAGCGGAAATCCTTTTGTTTTTTTCTTTAAAAAACAAAAGATTGTAGCGGACAGCCCGGTCCGCAGGACGCGCCATTCTTTTTAGGCAATAGGCAGAAGGCATTAGGCAATAGGCTGTTGGGGTTACTTTGGTTATAGGTTGTTTTGTTGTAGGTTGTGTGTTGTGTGGTGGGCTTTTGGTTTGGAATTTGGGGTTTTATTGTTGGTGCTTAATGGGTTTGAATTTGGATTGTTGGAGTTTTATATAAAGCAAAAGCTCATCTTTTTGCAAGATGAGCTTTGTGTTTGTGTGTCGTATTGATGGTTACCAGCTTCCGCCTGCGCCGCCTCCTGAGAAGCCACCGCCACCGAAGCCGCCGCCGAAACCTCCGCCTCCGCCTCCGGAGAATCCTCCGCCGCTTCCACCGCCGAAGCCTCCTCGGCCTAGGTTGCTGAAGATGATGGCTGTGAGTAGGTCGCCACCTCCACCGCCAAAGCCATTGCCTCCTCTTCCGTTTTTGTTGCGGAGGACGAAGAATAGGATCAGGATGATGATGAATAGTATGGCGCCTATTGGGGCTCCATTTTGACTGTGTTTGCGGGTGCCTTTGTATTTTCCTAAAAGGACTTTTATGATTTCATCGGCTCCTTTGTCGAGGCCGTTGTAATAACTTCCGGCTTTGAACTCGGGGATGATGATGTTTCGGGTTAGTTCACCGGTTATTCCAGCGGTTAGTTTGTCTTCGACTCCGTAGCCTGGTGCAATCCAGATTTTGCGTTCTTGCTTGGCTACGAGGATGAGGATTCCGTTGTCCTGTTTGGCTTGCCCGATTCCCCATTGTTGTGCCCATTTTGGGGCTAATATACCGATGTCTTCTCCGTTGATGGTTTCCTCTGTGATGACTACAATTTGAGTGCTTGTAGAGTCGGAATATTTGATAAGCTTTTTTTCAAGTTTTGATTTTTCATCGTCACTTAATAGTTTGGCGTAATCATAAACTGAGGTTTGAAAGCTCGGTTTTTCGGGAATAGTGAATTGGGAATAACCCATTCGAGGGACGAATGCGACCACTATTAGTAATAGTACTTTTAGTGTTTTGATTAGTTTTAGCTTTTTCATCCTATTGAAATGGTGTCAGGTAATTCGTTTTTGTCGTCGTCTTGGTACGGGAAGTAGGTTTGGAGTTGTTCCCCTGCTTTGAGGATTCCATCGACTAGTCCTTGCTTGAAGTTGCCGTTTTTGAAATGGTTTGCCATAAGGTTTTTGGTGGTTTCCCAAAAATCGGCTGGAACTCGTTCGTTGATTCCTTTATCGCCACAGATGGCAAATTTTTTGTCGTCGATGGCGACATAAATCAGCACTCCGTTAGCGTCTTTGGTGTTGTTCATTTCTAAAAGATGGAAAACTTCCACCGCTCTGTCCATAGGAGCGATAGAAGTTTTCTTTTCTAAATGTACTCTGATTTCGCCAGAGGTATTTTTTTCGGCTGTGCGGATGGCTTCCACGACAGCTTCTTCCTCTTTATTTGTTAGAAAGCGATTTCGATTGAACATGGTTTAAAATTTTACTTCTACAGGTTTTTCCGCTCCTGCTACAGCTTGGAAGTATGCTTTTTCTTTGTAGCTACCCAAGAACCAGCTGTTAGGAATTGCTAAGATGTACCCGTTGTAATCCTGTACGGCTTCGTTGAAACGAGTACGAGCTGTTAGGATTTGGTTTTCCGTGCTAGCCAATTCGTCTTGCAATTTCAAGAAGTTTTGGTTTGCTTTTAGTTCCGGATAACGCTCTACGGATACTAATAATTTAGAAAGAGAGCTGCTTACTCCGCTTTGCGCTTGATTGAATTGCGCTAATTGTTCAGCAGAGATGTTTTTAGGGTCAATAGTGATTGAAGTGGCTTTTGCTCTAGCTTCGATAACTGCTGTAAGGGTACTTTTTTCGAAATCGGCCGCGCCTTTAACCGTGTTTACAAGGTTTTGGATAAGGTCGTTTCTTCTTTGGTAAGAAGTGTTGACGTTCCCCCATTCTTTTTCAGTCACTTGGTTGAAACGCAAGGCTGTGTTTTTGATACCAACTACCCAAATACCGATAATTACTAATAGACCGATAATAATGCCGACAGGCAACCATTTTTTCATGTTTTTTTTGTTTTTAAGTTATTTATTGTTCAGAATTTGTTTTTAATTCATTTTTGATATTGACTAGTTGGGCTCTGACTCCTTCTAGTTTATTGATGATCTCAAATTTGTCGAGTGTTTTCTTTTGTGCTTCTTTGAGATGTATGCGGGCACCTTCGAGGGTGAAGCCGCGTTCTTTTACTAAATGATAAATGAGTTGAAGGTTTTTGACGTCTTCGTGGGTGAACATTCGATTTCCTTTGGCGTTTTTCTTTGGTTTAAGGATGTCAAATTCTTTGTCCCAAAAACGGATAAGGGAAGGGTTCACGTTGAAAGCAGTGGCGATATCGCCCATGCTGTAGTATCTTTTTTCTTTAGGTAAGTCTATATGCATTAGTCTAGAGATTGGTTTTCTTGATTCGCTATTTTTGATATGGCAACGTATTCGGCTGCTGATATGTTTCCGTAATAGAAATTGATAGGGTTTACTACTTTGCCGTCTTTATGGACTTCATAGTGGAGGTGAGGGGCCTCGCTACGGCCGGTGCTGCCTACAAATCCGATGACATCGCCACGTTTTACTCTTTGTCCAGGGCGTACTTTGTATTTGCTTAAATGTCCATAAAGGGTAAGGTAACCAAAGCCGTGATTGATTTCGATATGATTACCATAACCGGAAAGGGAATTGTCAGCTTTACGAACAATACCGTCGCCTGTGGCATAGATAGGAGTTCCTGTTTTGGCGGTGAAGTCCATTCCTTCGTGCATTTTTCGCGCTTTAGTAAAGGGGTCGCTTCGGTATCCGAAACCAGAAGCCATTCGCTTAAGGTCTTCGTTTTTGACAGGTTGTATGGCGGGAATGGATTCCAATAGATTGTGTTTGGTTTTTGCTAGTTTTAGAATTTGATCCAATGATTTGGATTGGATGGCTAATTCTTTGGTGATGACATCGACTCTTTTGGTGGTGTTGATTACCAAATCGGAATTGTTGTATCCTTCAAGGTTTTTGTAACGGTTGGCTTCTTTAAATCCTTCTTTCCGTTTGTCCATTGGAATGGGTGCGGAGTTAAAGTAAGCGCGGTATAGATTATCGTCACGGTCTTCAAGGGAGGCTAAAACTTCCTCGGCATCGTCGAGTTTTTTATTTAAAATGGCGTAATTCAACTTGATGTTATCTATTTCTCTGGCTTGGAGTTTGTCCTTAGGCGTTTCGAAATAGGGAGTGTTGATTAAAGCAACTAAACAAAGGAAACCAAAAAGTGCGGAAGAAACTAAGAACAACAGAACGTAACCGAATTTTTTGGTTTTTCTGGTCTTGATTTTTCGATAGGCTAAACTATCGGAATCGTAATAATACTTAATTTTCTTCGACATTTATAGTAGTTGCATAGTGCTTTTGAAGGGAAGCACGCTTAGGTTATACGAACAAATTTAAAAAATGTTTCAATGTGAACTATTTTTATGGTTAAAGATTTCTCTTAATCAAGTCTTAAAGAGGGCTTATATATAATTTATATACATTTGCCGTTCATTTAAAATAAAAGCTATCGTTGTGAAAAATATTGTTCTATTAGTCTTTGTTCTTTCGTTTTGTTACGTCAAGGGACAGCAGAAAGCGGATAGTGTGGTTTTGCCGTTTGCGATTGCCAAGGAGAAGCAGCTTTCAGAGGAGGATTTGAAGAATAAAAAGGAGGGGCTTTATTTTACGGGAGTGCCCGATATTAGTTCGGATCCTGTGAATGGATTTGGGTATGGTGCCGAGGGGTCTATTTATTTTAACGGAAAGCAGTCGGATCCTTTTTTTAAATATACCCCTTATCGTGCGAAGTTGGATGTAGCAATGTTTAACACCACGCGAGAGCAACGCGAATTGATGTTGCGATTGGATGTTCCGTATGTTTTTGATACCAAATGGCGTTTCAGAGCCGAAGCGGGTTATGAAAGCAATCCTAATTTGTTGTATTTTGGAATAACAGAGCAATCGTTGCGAGGGCTTTCGTATTATCCGAATGGAGATGTGAGTCAGGCTGCTGTGAACAATGCGACCTATTCGGATTATGAAAATAACTTGGATGACAATAATAAGTTTTACAATACTTATATCAAGAAGGAATACATCTTGAACGTGAGTTTGGAACATTCGTTTATGGAAGGAAGGTTGCGAACATTGTTTGGATTTGAGTTTGCGAATGTGGGCATCAGCACGTTTGGTGGGAATAATTTATTGCAAAATGAAAACGCGGTATCGCCTTTATTGGGGATGGGGAGGAATAATGTAGGGATTTTTCAAACGGGATTGATTTATGATACGCGTGATTTGGAAACGGATCCGAATCAGGGGATTTTTGCGGAGCTGACGAATGAATTGTCTTTGCAGGCTTTTGGGTCGGCATTTAATTTTAATAAAACCTTTTTTCACGCGAATATGTATCAGAAGGTGCTTCCTTCATTGTTTAAGAAAGTGGTATTTGCTTCTCGCTTGGGATATGGTTATACGGCTGGAGCGGCACCTTTCTTTGAATATCAAGATCAATGGAGTTCAGAGGGGAGTATTGAAGGATTGGGAGGTGCTCATACTTTAAGAGGGTTTAAGCAAGGGCGATTTTTGGGGAGAGCTATGAATTTTAATAATTTGGAATTACGTTGTCGATTTGCACAAGGGCATCTCTTTAATCAGCATGTCGCTTTTAGCGGTGTTCCTTTTATGGATATTGGGGGCGTTTGGGATGAAGTAAAGAATAGTTTTAGCTTTAACAACTATCGTTTTTCGGAGGGATTGGGCCTTCGAATTGCTTGGAATGTGAATACGATATTGCGATTTGATTACGCAGTTTCAAAGGAGGATAGACAGTTTTTCTTCAATTTTGGACATACTTTTTAAACTATTTCAAATCAGCAAAGATTATTTCGTTCCCACTACAAAAAGTTATATTTTTGCTTGGATTAAAAAACACAGATAATGAAATCACAAGATATACGAAAGCAATTTTTGCAATTCTTTGAGAGCAAAGGACACTTGATAGTTCCTTCTGCTCCTATAGTACTTAAAGATGATCCTACTTTGATGTTTAACAACTCAGGGATGGCCCAATTTAAAGAATACTTTTTAGGGAATGGAACTCCAAAAAGTCAAAGAATAGCCGATACGCAAAAGTGTCTTCGTGTGTCAGGGAAACATAATGATTTGGAAGATGTAGGTTTTGATACCTACCATCATACGATGTTTGAGATGCTTGGGAACTGGTCGTTTGGGGATTATTTCAAAAAAGAAGCGATCAACTGGGCTTGGGAACTGTTGACAGAAGTATATAAAATCCCTAAAGAAAACTTATACGTATCGGTATTTGAAGGCAATTCGGAGGAGAATGTTCCTTTTGATCAAGAGGCTTGGGATATCTGGAAAGGATTGATTGATGAGGATCGTATTATTCTTGGGAATAAAAAAGATAACTTTTGGGAGATGGGCGACCAAGGACCTTGTGGACCTTGCTCGGAAATTCACGTGGACTTGCGTTCGGACGAAGAGAAAGCTCAAGTATCAGGGAAAAGCTTAGTGAATAATGACCATCCTCAAGTGATTGAGATTTGGAATAATGTATTTATGGAATTTAACCGCAAGGCGGATGGTTCCTTAGAAAAATTGCCAGCACAACACGTTGATACTGGGATGGGATTTGAGCGTTTGTGTATGGCTTTGCAAGGTAAAACTTCCAATTATGATACGGACGTATTTACGCCGTTGATTGAAAAAGTTACCGCAATTACTGGATTACACTATACTCCTAATGAGGTTAAAAACATCAGTGAGGAGCAAAACAAAACGAATATTGCTATTCGTGTAGTGGTGGATCACGTTCGTGCGGTGGCTTTTGCTATTGCCGATGGACAATTGCCTTCCAATACGGGTGCAGGTTATGTGATTCGAAGAATTTTGAGACGTGCGATTCGTTATGGATTTACATTCTTGAACACTAAAGAACCTTTTATTAATAAATTGGTTGAAGTATTGGCACAACAGATGGGGGAATTTTTCCCAGAGATCAAATCGCAACAACAGTTGGTTACCAATGTGATTCGTGAAGAAGAAGCTTCTTTCTTAAGAACTTTAGATCAAGGATTGCAATTGTTGGAAAATGTAGTGGCAGAGACCAAAGGAAAAGAAGTTTCGGGTGCTAAGGCATTTGAATTGTATGATACTTTTGGATTTCCAATCGATTTGACTGCATTGATATTGCGTGAAAAAGGATACGATTTGGATGAGGCTGGATTTAATGCTGCAATGCAAGAACAAAAAGCACGTTCGCGTGCGGCTTCAGAAGTTTCAACAGAAGATTGGTCTGTATTGATTCCTGGGAATGTAGAAAGTTTTGTGGGTTATGATCAAACTGAGAATGAAGTCAAGATTACTCGTATACGAAAAATAGACAGCAAGAAAGATGGGGTACTGTACCAAATCGTTTTAGATGCTACACCGTTCTATCCAGAAGGAGGAGGACAAGTGGGGGATAAAGGAAGTTTGGTTTCAGCAAATGAAACGATTGATATTATTGACACTAAGAAGGAAAACAATTTGATTCTTCATTTTGCAAAACAATTGCCAGAGAATGTTTCGGCTAGTTTTGTGGCTAAGGTGAATACTGATTTGCGTAGCTCGACTTCTAAAAATCACTCGGCAACTCACTTGATGCATCAAGCGTTGCGTGCTGTTTTGGGAACACATGTGGAGCAAAAAGGATCGTTGGTGAATGCTAATAATTTACGTTTTGACTTTTCACATTTTAGCAAAGTGACGGATGAGGAGATCAAACAAGTGGAGGATTTTGTGAATGCGCGAATTGAAGAGCAATTGCCTTTGATTGAACGCAGAAGTATTCCTATCCAACAAGCGTTGGACGAAGGTGCGATGGCTTTGTTTGGTGAGAAATATGGGGATAGTGTTCGCGCGATTAAGTTTGGACAAAGTATGGAGCTTTGTGGAGGAATTCACGTTAAGAATACCGCAGATATTTGGCATTTTAAAATCATTTCAGAAGGCGCGGTTGCAGCGGGAATTCGTCGTATTGAAGCGATTACTGGAGATGCTGTAAAAGAATTTTATACCCATCAAGAAAACACCTTAGCAACGATTAAAGAGAGTTTGAAAAACCCTCAGGATATTCTAAAAGCCGTGGCTTCATTACAAGAGGAGAATGCGAAGTTGAAAAAACAAATGGAGCAATTGCTGAAAGAGAAGGCTAAAAACTTGAAAGGGGATTTGGCAGCTCAATTGCAAACGATTAATGGAGTACAGTTTTTGGCAGCTCAAGTCGATTTGAATGCGGAAGGAGCAAAGGACTTGGCCTATGAATTGGGAACGTTGGGAACGAATTTATTTTTAGTATTGGCAACTGCAGATGAAGACAAACCGATGTTGACGTGCTATATTTCCAAAGAATTGGTTGCAGATAAGAACCTAAACGCAGGACAAGTAGTTCGCGAATTAGGGAAATATATACAAGGTGGCGGTGGCGGACAGGCTTTCTTTGCAACTGCAGGGGGTAAAAACGCAGCAGGAATTAAAGAGGCTTTGGAGAAAGCGGTGGACTTTTTATAATTATGAATTATGAATTATGAATTATTGGAGGGGAGTTAAAATTCTTTCTAATAATTCTAGAAATATAGTGCAAGGATGGGGTAATACCCATCCTTTTTGCATTAATAAAGTTTTCTGGGATTTGATTTCTTTTAGAGAAGAAACGTTGCCAAAGTCTACTTAAGTGTTTCCAAAGTTTACTTAAGTGTTTTCAAAATATAAATGGGTAATTTGATGGTGATTTTATGATTGATGAATTGAATTTGACTATTTAAGGTTGAAATTAATACTATTGTGGTTAGCGTTTCGTTATCACTGTATTGCTTAACCTAAAGAAGTTGTATTATGAAAAGAGTTATTTTGCTTATCGCTTTGATGTTTATTACTAATTTGTTTGCTCAAAAGGGCAAGATGTATTTGAAATCGACGGATGCCTCCACTAAAGAATGTGTTTTTATTTATGAAGCCCCAAAAGGGGAAGTGTTAGGTGCTCAGCCTAAAGTGAACTTTGTGTATAAAGCGGGTGAGGTCTATCTGCAGAAAACAGTAGCGCTGACTAAAGCAGAGGAGGGCTATCAATTTGCTTTTAATTTTAAATCGAATGAAGTACAACTGATTATTGCTACCATTGTAGATGTATCGGGTGAAATGGATAACAATGGAACCAAAGGATATGTTGTTTTTTTGAACACTAAATCACCTAAGGCAGTGGAGCAATCAAAAATAGATGAAGTGCAACTTTCTTCTTATGCTAATTTTGCGTTGCATCTCGATATTAGCTCTCAGGAAATATTAGATAAGTATGAGCAATTGTATAAAACCTATCCAAAATTAAAATCAGGTAAGACTTATTTAGATTATTTGATTGCTAAATATAAAGTTAAAAAAGAAGCCGCCGCTCCTGAATTGATGGCTTATGCATCTAAAAAAGAAAAATTGGGGAAAGAGGATGATTTGATGGCGGCTTATAGAGTCTATGCTGTATTGAGAAATGAGGATAAGAAAGAGGCGTTAAAGAAAGTTATTTTTGCAAAATATCCAAAAGGGAAATTGGCTCAAGATTACTTTTTTGAAGATAATAACAATAAGTCTGATAGAGATCCCGCTTATATAAAGTCAACGTTTGAACAGTATATGACGAAGTTCAATGATCATAGTGATTTGATCAATGATCGAATGAATTCGGAGTTGATTCGTTATTATCTTGGGAAGAATGATCGAGTAAATGTAGATGTATATGAACAATTAATGAAGGATAAAACCCGAATTGCTAATTTGTACAATCAAAAAGCTTGGGATTTGGCGGGAGAAGATTTGAAAAGCGAGGGTAAGGATTTGGAATTTGCAGCTTCTTTAGCGCAAAAAGCATTGAAAATTGCTAGTGATCATCTCCTGATTGAAGAGGATAAAGAATATGCACAAGAACAGTACAATACCAATGCGGACACTTATGCTTTGGTGTTGTTTAAGCAAAAGAAATACGAGGAGGCTTTTCAATATGAAGACGGAGTGCGTCAGCAAGATGGATTGGATACTGGAGGAAAAGAGCGTTATGCAGTATATGCAGAATACGGTAAAGGTGGGTTGTTTGCCAAGGAATATATTGAAAAAGAATTAGCTTTAGGAGTGGATTCGTATCAATTAGTAGATCAATTGGAGTCCTTGTATGTAAAATTAAATCTGCCAATGGATCAGTTCCACTCGATTAAAGCAAAAGCAACTGCTTTGGCGGAAGAGAATAATCGTAAAAATATTATTAAAGAGTTTGGTACTACTACCGCACCGAATTTTTCATTGACAAATTTAGAGGGAAAGAAAGTGCAATTGTCCGACTTAAAGGGCAAATTGGTAGTGCTTGATTTCTGGGCTACTTGGTGTGGACCTTGTAAGGCTTCCTTTCCAAGAATGCAAGAGTTGGTAACTAAATACCAAGATAAGAATGTTATCTTTTTGTTTGTAGATACTTTTGAACGAAAAAAAGCTGAAGATACTTTTAAAAAAGTCAATCAATTTATTCAAGATAAAAAATACACCTTTAATGTAGTATTGGATTATGATGATGCAGTAGCAAATAGTTATAAAGTGACTTATATTCCTAAGAAGTTTGTCATTGATGAAAAAGGGAATATAATTGCAATAGCGATATCAGAGGAAAGTTTGGATAGTTTGTTGATTAAAAAACTTTAATGGGAGTGAGATTCGTGTGTTATTAAATAAAATGAGTTGGATTGCTTTATTCGATAGTTATTGTTTTACCAGGATTGATTGAATAGGTTTTGTTATTTACTTTAAAGAAAATTTGTAGGGCGCTTTGGTTTGTTACCATTGATTTGTCGACGTTGAATTTTAAATTCCGGAACGCATTGATATAATCGACAAGGGCTATTTGAGTGGTATAATATATAGAAGGTTTGTTAGCGAGTAATTTGAAAAACTTTTCGGTTTCTTTCCATTTGTTTTCATCCGTTCCCATTTCCCAGCTGTGTCCCCAAATATCCAGCACGCTGATTTCTTTAGATTGTAAAAAGTCATTGATGAGTTGGTAAAATCGATTTAATTCCTGTTGGTCTTTTTCGGGTTGATTGGGTTCCCAATAGGCTTTAGCAAATTGGTGAATTGATGGATGCCAACGCAAGAAATCCGTTGGGATTTTGAAGTTGTAAGTGTCATCAACGGTTCGCGCGTATTCTATTCCTAAGTCTTTGATGGTTTGCACAACGAAATCATTGTTGTTTCCAAAAGGATAGGCCATACCGCGAACTAGATTATGAGTGAGTTGCTCTAATGCTTTTCGATCTTCTATGATTTCATACACAATATCGGCTTTGGAACTATTGGTCAAATTGGGATGGTTGGCGGTATGTACGGATACTTCGTGGTTTTGAAATAAGTCCTTAATTTCTTCTTTGGTCAAATACGTTGGCGTTCCTAATTTGTTGGAATTTAGGTGAAATGTACCCACTAAATGATACGTATTCATTAAAGCCACGAGGCGTCTGTCTTCTATACGGCCGTCGTCATAACTTAACAATAATGCTTTTGTTTTCCCCTCTGGAAATAACATTTCAATAAGGTTCGAGGGTTTGTAAGTGGTGTTGCTTTGTGCCCAACAAAATCCAGTACATACAATAAAGCAAAGAGTGATTATTTTTTTCATAATTAGATTATTGGTCCAGCCAATTTTTAAAATCATTAACGCGTTCTCTGCTGATTATCTTAGCTTCATTCTCCAAATATTTCACACTAACAACTAATCGTCCATTAAAATAAGTGTTTGTTTTTAGGATGGATTGGAAATGGAGAATTACTTTTCTGTTGATTCTAAAAAAATGATTGGGATGTATTAAGGTTTCCAATTGGTCCAAAGAGTAGTCAATAGGATAGCGATTGCCTTTAGTAGTTACAATAAAAGAGAGACTATCTTGCGTTTCAAAATGATGGATTTGGTCGGTAGGGACGGCTTCGATGGTTTGACCTAATTTGACTAAAAAACGAAGTTTGTATGATTTGTTTAGTTGTTCATAGTTCGAAGCTAAATCTAACAATAGTTTTTGTTGTTCTAAAAATTGATTTCGGTTTAACTTTTTTAATGCGGCTTCTAAGTCGGTTGATGAAATGGGTTTTAATAAGTAATCGATACTGTTGTGTTTGAATGCTTGTAAGGCATATTGGTCATAAGCTGTTGTAAATATTATAGGTAATTCTAAGTTGATTTGTTGGAAAATATCAAAGCTATTTCCATCGGCTAAATGAATGTCTAAGAAAACAAGATCGGCTTTGAGCCCGTTTTTAAATCCTTCCACGGTTGCTTTAACAGTATCAAAATAGGCAACAATAGTAGTGTTGGTATTGATCTTTTGAAGCAATAACGCCAAGTGTTCTGCCGATAATTTTTCATCTTCTACAATTACTACATTCATAATTAAATTAAAGGTAAGATTACTTTAAAGGTTTTGCCGTCATTGAGGACGTTTATTTTTTCTTTTAAAATAAACGAATACCTCAATTCGATGTTTTTCAATCCCATTTGAGTGCTTTGAACTATTTCAGAACGAGCTAATATAGGGTTTTCAATAATCAAATAATTTTCTTCTGTGTAAATTGTTATATGCAAAGGATTGGCTTGCGAAGCTTCGTTGTGCTGGATGCTGTTTTCTACCAATGTTTGCAAGCACATTGGCAAAAGGAAACGCGATAATTTGATTTCTTCAATTTTGATTGTAAAAACCAGACTGTCTTCAAAGCGTATTTTTTGTAGATAGATGTAATGATTGATAAAATCTAATTCTTCTTTTAAAGTGACAAGCTCTGAATTATTATTGTCTAACACATATCGATAGACCTTTGCCAATTCACTGATGAAATCGGTTGCTTTGTCTTGGTTTTTGTGCACTAAGGAGGTCAGTACGCTTAAATTATTAAACAGAAAATGAGGATTGAGCTGGTTTTTTAAGTTATGCAATTGCGCGTTGGCACTTTCGGTTTTGTATTTTTCTACTTCTATCAAGCTGGCTTTCCAGGATTTTAGAAACTGTCGGCTGGTATGGCTTATTAATAAGATAAAAATAATCAAAAGCGCTGGGAAGAAGACTTCTTTTAATTTGGGATTGAAAACTTCAATTTGATTAAACTTCAGATAATTGATGATTAATACAGTTAATGTCAAAATAATGGAAGAATACATCAAGTTGAGGATTAATTGTAATCCTAAACGGGAACTAGGGTCGGCAATCCAAGGGTGTTTTTTGTTCAACCAATCATCAATTCTAAAATTTCCTTCCCATAAAACTACTGTAGTGAATGTAATGAATAGAATTTCATCATCAAACACTAAGTCTCGTTTAAACAACAGTACTTTAAATAGGATGGAGATGAATAATCCAATTCCTATCATATAGCCCAGTCTGTATTTGGAGTTCTTCATCTTGAGAATTAAAACTGCAATTTATATATAAAATTTGGAAAGAAACCCAATTGGTAAGTATAGCTTAATCCCATTTTTTGATTGTCATAAGTTTGTGAAAACATATTCTTATGATTGGTTACATTTTGAAGATCTAATGAAAAGGATTGAGCGATTTTCTTGGTTTTGCTATTGAGGGTGTAACTTCCTTTGATATCCAAACGAAAATAATTAGAATAGTTAGAAGAATACGCATCAGGGGAAAGTGTTTCGTGTCCTGATGTTTGTGAAGCAGTCAAATCGACAGGAGTAAATGCTCTTCCTCCGGCATTGGTGAATTTGAAATCACTACTGATTTTGTTTCGCTTTTCGGTACCTACTTTCCATTCTTTTCCTCCTAAAATATTAAACACATATTTGCCATTAAAAGCAGTGTTTCGCTCAATGCCATCGCTTCCTTTGTATTTGGAACTGTAAACGGAGCCAGTTAATAATCCATAATAGCCTTTGCTAAAGAATTTTTCAATAGTCAACTCTAGGCCGTAATTTTTTCCTGTTCCTGCATTAGTCAAATGATCTTCTAAATCAGTTTTGAAGCTGGCTCCTGTATTGAGCATTGAATAACTACTGGAAAAAGTATTTACGGGAACATTATATAAGTATTGATAATACATTTCTGCTTTCAAGCGCCAATCGTCAAACAGTTGAAGGTCATAACCGAGGACATAATGTTGGCTTTTGGTAAAATCCAAATCTTTATTGTTATAGGAATAGCTGCCATCGGGGTTTTGTGTTTGTAGAAAATAAACATTGATAGGCTGCATTTGAGAGTGTAAACCATAACCTAAACTCCAACTGCTTTTGTTGTTGATGACATATTTAAGTCCTAATCGCGGCTCAATTGTAGTTGCATTGTTTAGGAAAAAACGTTGCGAATGCAATCCTGCATTCAACGTGATTTTATTATTGATAGAATATTTGGTTTGGAAATATACTTGCGCCAAATTCGTATAACTATTATTGTCCCATACTTGTTTCCAATCGGTCTGGATGTTGTCTTTTGTTTTATAAAAAAGATTCAAACCTATTATTTCATCTTGAACGCCAATTTTGATAAACCATTTTGAGTTTATTTTGGAATTATAACTCGAATTGAAGTTATAGCCTGTTTTGGATACGTTGTTTATTTCTTTACTATAAGAAGTGTTGGTAGGTTTGTCAAAATCATAACTGTTTTGATCCGTACTAGAGTAATTGATTCCAAAAGTAGAAGCCACAAAGGATTTGTTGTTGATTTGTTTGAAATGATTTAAACCTATTATTCCTATTTTGCTTCCAAAATCAATTTGAATTCCTCCGCCAAATAAGGAACTTGAATTGTTTTTTCCGATGTTAATGGTACTGCTGGCTAAAATTCCAAAAAGCGAAAACTTTCCAGCCTTAGTCGTTCCACTGTTGAGTTTGAAAGACAAATCCTGATAGGTTGGGGTTGCTGTGGTGCCAATATTGATTCCCATTGCCTGCGCCACACCTGCTAATGAATAACGATAGCCAACCAAATAGGAAGCCCCAAGTTTTTTACTAATCGGGCCTTCAGTAGTGACCTCGATTCCTGTAATTACCCCAAGTTGAATGGTAGTTTCTCTTTTCTTAGCATTTCCATTTCGAAAAGCAATGTCAAATACTCCTGAAGTAGCATTCCCATATTCGGCGGGAAATGCAGAGGTAAAGAAGTCTGAGTTTTTCAAAAGGTTAGTATTTAAAGCGCTCACCGCTCCTCCAGTTGTTCCTATGGATGCAAAATGATTGGGATTAGTCACCGTCATTCCGTCAATTCGCCATAATACACCTACGGGTGAGTTTCCTCTAATAACGATGTCGTTTCTACTATCGTCGGGTGTGCTGACACCTGCAAAATTAGAAACCAATCGTGCTACATCGCTTCGTCCACCTGCATAACGGTTGACTTCCTCCATTGAAAATGTTCGCGCACTAACGCTGGCTAATTTATTATTTGTTGCTCCTTTGTTAGAAGATTTGATGACTACTTCATTTAAATGCTGCGCTTCTTCTTCCATACTAAGGTCTAAAATCACTTCTTTACCTGAAGTAACAATGACATTTGGAATGACCACTTCTTTATAGCCCATATAGGTTATTTTAATAGAATAGCGATCTGGGGAGAGGTCGGTTAAAATGAAGTTGCCCTTTTCGTCGGAAGTGGTTTGTTTGTCGCTGTTAACAACTTGAACAGTCGCTCCCGCAATTGGAATTTGCGAAAGTTTATCAATAAGGGTTCCTTGAATGTTTTGTTTGTTGTTCTGAGCAAAGCAATGCGCAGCGAACAGCACGATTAATAAATACTTTTTCATAATGCATCAATTTTTTATAGCAAATTTATTGAGAAATTGAAGTTTATGAATCAATCAAAGGTGTTGAATTGTAGAAAAATAGGTTTGAGTTGTCGTTTTATTATAAAATTTAAAAAGACTATCGTTTCGGATAGTCTTTTTATGAGTTAATACTTCAAAAAACCTAATATTAGAGAAGTAAAAGTAATTAATAGAGTAACAATTAATACTCCTTTTTGCCAACTAGGGCGATCGTTCCATTTTTGTTCTGTATCAAATGGATCAAAAGCCATTCCGATTCCAAAAGAAGCAGCCGCTTCTAAGTAATTTTTTAAATAAAAGAATTGAAACAATCCCAATGCCATAAAAGATAAGTACAAATACTTGTTGTAAGGTGTTTTCATAATGATTCCATTTTTGTCAAATGTAATAGTTCAAAGCAGTGTAGAATTGTACTTTTAGGACACTATTTAATTTCCCAAATAATGGTTTGATCATCTATAAGTTCAATTTTATTAAAAAAATCTTTTGGATTTAGATAGGTGAGCTTCTTGAATTCTTTGATAAAATGAGATTGATCACAGTAGTTGTTTTCATAGCTCAAAGAAGTTAACGACTTGAATTCTTTTGAAAGTAATTTAGAATTCAATGAATTTCTAAAACGAATAATCCTTTTGTATTCTGATGGGGAACAAGCAAAATGTTTTGTAAAATGACGTTGAAAAGTTTTTAGATTGAGGTTTGATTGCTCTGCGATTTCTTCTATAGAATAATCGAATAGTTGCGGATCAAATAAATGATTTATTTTAAGCATTTCTTGCAGCACTTTGGATGTTTTTAATTTTGATAATAAAAACAATTCGAGCGCTTCAATCTTATTTTTAGTATTTGAAAATAAGGTTACAGCTAATTCATTCCAATCTTTATTTTTATAGGATTGTGAAGCATTTGATGCTACTGAATATAGGTCTTCTTCAATAAAATGATTCACGCCTAAAGGTTTGAAAACAATTGCTATCTCTTCAAAATCCCCTTTGTAATCAACAAATACTGGAGAGGTATATTTTCCTAAAATTTCAACACAAGGCAGAGCCTTCGTATTAAAATTAACAGATAGATGAAAGCCTTCTCTTTGAATAGTAGCTTTGTTGAAAAAAGAGATGGCAGTATTGATATGCGGAAAAGCTAAATGACTAAAAGTATCTGGTTTGTCCGCCTTAAAAACATAAAACAACTCAATATGTTCTTTGAGTTTTTTTGATATGGGAACAAAGGTCTCTAACATCTTAGCATTATTAATAAATGTAAAACTAAGAAAAAGAGCTTTGTAATCGAATAACTAAACTCAAATTAATGAAAAAATAAAAAGACTAGTTGTAATTACTAGTGTTGTGGTTTACGCTTTTTTTCGTTCTCCAATTTGTTGTCTCCACATAGCATAATACAATCCTTTTTCAACTAATAAATCTTCGTGTTTTCCTTGTTCGATGATTTTCCCTTGTTCCAGAACAAATATTTTGTCGGCGTGCATAATGGTTGATAATCGATGGGCAATTAATACCGTAATACGACTTTGATCAGAGATGTTTCGAATAGTGGTGTTGATTTCTTCTTCAGTTATTGAGTCCAATGCCGATGTGGCTTCGTCAAAAATCAACAGATTTGGATTGCGCAGTATAGCTCGGGCAATGGAAAGACG
>CANCJZ010000035.1 GCA_947378465.1 Flavobacteriaceae bacterium | reverse complement strand
CATAGAAAAATAGAAGACGCTTTGCTCAACATAGAATACATAGTTTTTCTAAGCGGTTAGACTATGTGAAATGAAATGCCTATGTCAACTTACAACCAGTATATAGCTATGAAGTTATGTGGTAAAAAATGAATTTCAACTTCAAAGGGAAATTTTCTAATAATTAAAATAAAACGTTTAAAGTAGATAATAACATACTAACAACATTAATTTGAAATTTAGAATTTACCACAGACTTTTGGAATTTGGAATTTGAATATTGGAATTTCCCCACAAAAACTAAATATTTTTACTACTTTTGGAATCTCAAAAAAACTAAAAAAAATGGCAACAATAACATTAGGTGGAAACCCAGTAAACACAAGTGGTGAATTACCAAAAGTAGGTTCAAAAGCAGCAGCATTTGAATTAGTAAAAAATGATTTATCCGTAACAACTTTAGCAGATTTCGCTGGAAGTAAGTTGGTATTGAATATTTTTCCAAGTGTTGACACGGGCACTTGTGCTACTTCAGTACGTACATTTAACGCAAAAGCGAGTACTTTGGAAAACACTAAAGTATTGTGTATTTCGAGAGATTTACCTTTTGCACAAAAACGTTTTTGTGGAGCGGAAGGTTTGGAAAATGTAATTAATTTATCCGATTTCAAAACAGGAAGCTTTGGTAAAGACTATGGATTGGAAATTGTAGACGGCCCTTTAGCTGGATTGCACTCTAGAGTCGTTATAGTGTTGGACGAAACAGGAACTGTTCTATATGCTGAACAAGTGGCTGAAATTGCCAATGAACCAAATTACGATAGTGCTTTAGCAGCATTATAAGAATATCAATATGGGAGAATTCGAAAGAGATAAAACTTTTTTAAGCGGCCGATTCAAAAGTATGGGCTTTGCACTTAAAGGAGCTATTAAACTAATAACTACCGAACACAGCGTAATGGTTCAATCCTCCATCGGAGCGTTGATGGTTGTTGCGGGTTTTTATTATAAAATATCACACGAAGAGTGGTTGATTCAAACTTTAGCTATTGGATTAGTTTTGGGGATTGAAGGATTGAACACTGCCGTGGAAAAGATAGCCGACTTTATACATCCTGAATTTCACGAGAAAATTGGATTTATAAAAGACATCGCAGCAGGAGCCGTATTCTTTGCAGCAATGACGGCAATCACTATTGGATGTATCATATATATTCCAAAAATATAAGCGTTTACAATATTAAATTTCTATTTTTATAGCATCTATTTTAAATCGAATGGCAAAAACAGTAAAAAAAGAAAATACAAAATCGACAGAAGCAGGAGAAAAGTTACCTTGGAAAATGAAAAGACAATACAAAGTAGTATTGGGAAGTCTTTTGATGTTATTCTCTGTTGGGCTATTCGTAGCGTTTGTTTCGTTCTTTATTTATGGTCAAGAAGATCAAAGTATTGTAGATGCATTAGCAGATCGAAGTGAACCTGCGAGCAATTGGTTGGGTAAGCTGGGTGCTTATTTGGCGGATTTATTTGTTTACAGAGGTTTTGGTGCAGCTTCTTTCTTTTTTGTAAAACTAATCTTTTTAACAGGACTGTATTTAATGATTGATTTACCGCTTAGAAAACTAAAATCAACTTGGTTTTGGGATTTATTTGCCGTAATCATCATCTCGATATTGTTAGGATTCTTTGCAACAAGCAGACCTGAATTTGGTGGAACAATAGGTTATGAAATGAATACTTTTGCCCAAGATTATATTGGGAAAACAGGTACATTATTAGTATTGATTTTTTGTGCGCTGTTGTATTTAATTTTTAAAATAAAAATGTCACCGGATGTATTCAAAACGCTTTTTGAAAAGAAAGCTACTGATATGACCGAGGACCAGGACCACTCCTCTCCTACTGCGGATAGTTCGTCAACTGCTTATAATTTGGAAGAATACGCTATTGAAGATTTATTGGCGGATGCTCCTTTAGAAGAAGAAGATCCTATAGAAGAACCTTATATCAAACCTACTTCACAATTTGAATTAAATAAGGAAGCTTTAAAGCCAACTATTTCAAGTTATTCAGAAATTGAATTGGAGCCAACGTTAAAACACGAATCTCCTTCACAACCACTTAGCGTAACTCCTGTGGAACGTGAAATTATCAAAACCAATGATGACGCTTTTGTCATTGAAAAAGCACTGGATGAAGATATTGTAGAGGAAAATCTAGCGGCTAAATTAGTGGCGGACTTTGGATTGTTCGATCCTACCTTGGAATTATCCAACTATAAATTTCCTACCATTGATTTATTAAAAGAATATTCCTCTGTAGGAATTACCATTAATCAAAACGAATTAGAAGAAAATAAAAACCGAATTGTAGAAACACTGCGCAATTACAAAATTGATATTGCTCAGATTAAAGCAACGGTGGGTCCTTCGGTAACCTTATATGAAATTGTTCCTGAAGCGGGAATTAGAATTTCAAAGATTAAAAGTTTAGAGGATGATATTGCGTTGTCATTAGCCGCTTTGGGAATTCGTATCATTGCTCCTATTCCAGGAAAAGGAACAATAGGTATTGAAGTTCCAAATAAGAATCCTACTATGGTTCCGATGAAAACGGTAATCTCCTCGGCTAAGTTTCAAGAAGCAGAAATGGAATTGCCTATTGCTTTAGGGAAAACCATTTCGAATGAAACCTTTGTGGTGGATTTGGCAAAAATGCCTCACTTGTTGATGGCAGGGGCTACAGGACAAGGTAAATCGGTTGGATTAAATGCGGTATTGACATCTTTGTTATACAAAAAACATCCTGCAGAAGTTAAGTTTGTTTTGGTCGATCCTAAAAAGGTAGAGTTGACTTTATTTAATAAAATAGAGCGCCACTATTTGGCAAAATTACCGGATTCAGAAGATGCAATTATCACAGATAATAGTAAAGTAATTAATACGTTGAACTCTTTATGTATTGAAATGGACAACCGTTATTCCTTATTAAAGGATGCTATGGTTCGAAATATTAAAGAATACAATGAGAAGTTTAAAGCGCGAAAATTAAATCCGGAACACGGACATCAGTTTCTACCTTATATAGTATTAGTGGTGGATGAGTTTGCCGATTTGATTATGACGGCAGGTAAAGAAGTTGAAACCCCTATCGCTCGTTTGGCTCAGTTGGCACGTGCAATTGGAATTCACTTGATAATTGCCACACAACGTCCATCAGTAAATGTAATTACGGGGATGATTAAAGCCAACTTCCCGGCACGTATTGCGTTTAGAGTAACTTCAAAAATTGACTCGAGAACCATTTTGGATACGGGAGGAGCGGATCAATTGATTGGTCGTGGAGATATGTTATTTTCCAATGGAAATGACTTAGTACGTGTGCAATGTGCTTTTGTAGATACTCCTGAAGTAGAACGAATTGTAGATTATATCGGTTCGCAAAAAGCCTATGCAACGGCCTACTTACTTCCTGAATATGTAGGAGAAGATGGTAATGTAAAATTAGATATAGACATCTCCGAACGCGATAGTATGTTCCGCGAAGCCGCTGAGATTATAGTAACCGCACAACAAGGTTCGGCATCATTATTGCAGAGAAAGCTGAAACTTGGATACAACCGAGCAGGTCGATTAATCGATCAATTAGAAGCCGCAGGAATTGTAGGAGCCTTTGAAGGCAGTAAAGCACGAAGTGTAAATATTCCTGACTTAGTAGCTCTAGATCAATTTTTAAACAATGAACAAAACAATTAATACAATGAAAAAAGTACTTTCAATTGCTTTATTATTATTTATCAGTTTGAGTGTAAATGCTCAAGATAAGAAGGCAAAAGAATTATTAGATGCCGTGACTTCCAAAATTAAAAGCTATGACAATATTGTGATAGACTTTAAATACACTTTAAATAATTCCAAAGAAAACATTAATCAAGATAGTAAAGGTAATGTAACCCTTCAAGGCAATAAATATGTTTTGAACTTTATGGGCGTTACCAAAATCTATGATGGAAAATCAACGTATACGATCAATCCTGAGGATGAAGAAATC
The DNA here is from genome assembly GCA_947378465.1 of Flavobacteriaceae bacterium. Taxonomy (GTDB): domain Bacteria; phylum Bacteroidota; class Bacteroidia; order Flavobacteriales; family Flavobacteriaceae; genus Flavobacterium. Next base: position 13,989 of record CANCJZ010000035.1, on the reverse strand, counting down.
ACGATTTCAAGTGTAAATGACAAAGATGATAAAGCAATTACACCATCTAAAATGTTAACCTTTTTCAATAGCGGATACAAATTTGCGATGGATATTGTTCAAAATGTAAAAGGAAGAAAGATTCAATTCATCAAACTTACCCCAACTAGTACAAAAGACCAAAGAAAAGAAATATTGTTAGGGATTGATATTCAAACTAAAAACATCTATAACCTTATAGAGATTGGGAAAAACGGAACAAAAACTACATTAACTGTTAATTCTTTTAAAACCAATCAGCCATTGTCAAAAAATCAATTTACATTTGTAAAGAGTAAGTATCCTAAATACTACATCAACAAATTAGATTAATTTGACGTGAAAATAATCGACAAATACTTATTAAAAAGCTTCTTGATTACATTTACTACGGTATTTGTAATCTTGTTTTTTATATTCATACTTCAAACGGTTTGGCTATTTATATCCGAATTAGCGGGAAAAGGATTGGATGTAATAATGATCTTGAAATTTTTGGTATTCGCAACACCGCGATTGATTCCGATGGTACTTCCTTTATCAGTGCTTTTGGCCTCGATTATGACTTTTGGAAGTTTATCGGAAAACTATGAATTTGCCGCAATGAAATCCTCAGGAATCTCGTTACAACGAGCCTTGAGAAGTTTGACAGTTTTCATCGTATTATTAAGTATCGTATCCTTTTTATTTGCGAACAATGTTATTCCTTATGCGGAATACAAATTCATAAATTTCAGAAGAAACATTGCACAATCCACTCCAGCAATGGCTATAGCCGAAGGGCAATTCAATAAACTGGGGAATTACACTATAAAAGTAGAGAAGAAATCAGGGGAAAATGGCAATTTTCTAACCGATGTAACGATTCATAGAAAATTGGATAATGGACAAGGGAATGTTACTGTTATCAAAGCAAAAAAAGGCGAATTAGTGAGTAGTAAAGAATCTAATGTGCTGAAGTTAGTTTTGACCGACGGGTATTACTACGAAGATATAATCCCTAAACGTTATGAAGAGCGCAACAAAGTTCCATTTGCAAAAGCAACGTTTAAAAAAGATGTAATCAATATCGATTTATCAAAATTGAATAAGACAGGAGAAGAAAATGATTTTTCAAACTCCAATACGATGTTAAATATTAGTGAATTGAAATTTACTTTGGATTCCTTGAACAAAGGATACAAAAAAGATGTGGCATCATATGCGGAAAACATTTACCAACGTTCAGGAATGACCCAATTCTTTGGATTGAGTAAAAATCCGAAGTACAATTATAAAGATATACTTCAAGGATTAGACAAAGGACAAAAACTTAATGTGTACACTATTGCGACTAATAATATCCAAAATACAACGTTCACTATCGACGGTTCATTAATTGAAACCGAAGCCAAACAAAAAAACATCAATGGTCATTTAATTGCTATTTACGACAAGTTTATGATTGCTTACTCTTGTTTGTTGATGTTCTTTATAGGTGCACCCTTAGGAGCAATTATTAGAAAAGGAGGATTGGGATTGCCAATTGTATTTGCAGTAACCATATTTATCATCTTCCATTTTATTAATACGTTTGGAAAAAGAGTAGCGCAAGAAAACGGTATGGATCCATTTATGGGAACCTGGATGTCGTCTATAATACTTACTCCCTTGGCCATATTGTTGACTTATAGAGCCACTAATGACATCGGACTGATTAACTTTGATGCTATAGCGGAATTCTTTTCTAAAATATTTAATATTATGGAATCGGATGCCGATATGCAACAGCCTATCATAAATTTGGACAGTTATCAATACGAAGAAGACGAGGATTGGAAATTGCTAAATACTTATGAAGAGGAGCAATTGATTCGAATCGTTAAAAATGCCAAACAATACAATTATTCCTACGATTACCGAACAAAAGCATTGGTAATCCTTGACAAACGAGGAATTACTCAGGAAATGTTGATGGAAAACAACAATTTGTACAATTTGGAGTATCTTGAAATAGAACACAACTACGGAATGTATCAGAAATATTCCAGAGTAGCATTTATATTAAACTTTGTTGCAATCATATTATCTTTAGTAATACAAAACAATCGTTCGTTAAAACCTCTAATCATTATAAGTACATTGATTATGATTGGTTTTTATTATATGATTTACAATGCGCAAAAAAAGGTAGACAAGATAGGCAGCACCATTGGAAGAACGGTAGAACCAGGAATTATGGTGTCCATAGTAATGGGATTCCCTTTCTACTTTTTGATTTATTGGTACAATAACAAAACCCTAAAAGAAGCGATATCCGAATATCGATAAAATAAATAACACTTAACTACAATGAGTCAACACATAAAACTAAACACAATTGAAGAAGCTATTGAAGACATCCGTCAAGGAAAAGTCATTATAGTTGTTGATGATGAAGATCGTGAAAACGAAGGCGATTTTTTAGCCGCAGCAGAAAAGGTTACACCGGAGATGATCAACTTTATGGCTACCCACGGAAGAGGATTGATTTGCGTTCCATTAACTGAAAGTCGTTGTAAAGAATTGGATTTACACGCTATGGTGCACAACAACACCGATATGATGGAAACCGCTTTTACAGTATCTGTAGATTTAAGAGGTAACGGCGTTACGACCGGAATTTCAGCAGCAGATAGATCAAAAACCATTGAAGCCTTAGTAAATCCAGATACTAAATCTCACGATTTGGGACGTCCTGGACATATTTTTCCTTTAATTGCAAAACAAGGAGGCGTATTGCGAAGAACAGGTCATACAGAAGCAGCGATTGACTTTGCACGTTTGGCAGGGTTTAAATCGGCTGGAGTAATCGTAGAGATTATGAATGAAGATGGAACTATGGCGCGTTTACCTGAATTAGTTAAAGTAGCTAAAAAGTTTAATTTAAAATTAGTTTCCATTGAGGATTTAGTTGCTTATAGAATGCAACACGATAGTTTGATTGTTAAAAAAGAAGATTTTGAAATCAACACTCGATTTGGAGAATTTCGATTAAGAGCTTATTTGCAAACCACTAACAAACAAGTGCATATTGCCTTGACTAAAGGAAGTTGGAGTGCTGGAGAACCAATACTTACGCGTATCAACTCTACCCAAATCAACAATGATATCTTAGGAACTTTGACCAATAATGCCGACAAAAAATTGGACGATATGTTCCAATTAATCAATCAAGCAGGCAAAGGTGCTGTATTGTTTATCAATCAAGAGGTACAATCATTGGATTTGTTGAATCGATTAAAAGAATTAAAAAGTCTTCAAGATCAAGGAATCAATAGTGCGCCACAAATTAAAATGGATGCTAAAGACTTTGGTATTGGCGCCCAAATTCTTCACGATTTAGATATTTGCAAAATAAAATTAATTACCAATACCCTTCAAACCAAACGCGTAGGAATGATAGGTTACGGATTAGAGATTACGGATTATGTAACTTACTAATTTAAAAAACGCTTCTATCAAGAGGCGTTTTTTTATGTTATAATTGGAAAGCTGTAGTGTTTTTTACTTCACCAATCATAAAAGTACTGTGAGTACTGCCGATATGTTGAAGGGTAGTTAATTTAGTAACCATAAACTCGCGGTATTCTTCCATATCGTTGACACATATTTTGAGAATGTAATCATAGTCCCCACTAACGTGGAAACATTCCAATACTTCATCCAACTTGACCACTTCACTTTCAAATGTAGTTAAGAAATCCTTGGCATGTTGAATCAATTTGATATGACAAAAAACCACAAAGCCCTTATTGATTTTGTTGCGATCCAATAAAGCTACATAATGAGCAATAATTCCTTCCCGCTCTAACTTCTTGATGCGTTCATAGACGGCAGTAACGGATAGGTTGAGTTTTAAGGATAATTCTTTGGTTGTTTTTTTGGTGTCAGCTTGCAATAATTGCAAAAGCTTTTTATCAGTTGCATCCATATCAAGGATAAAATATTGAATTAGGTTAAAAAACTATAAATTGTATTTAGTGATTTCAAATTTAGAATAATAAACTATATAATTAGATTATTAAAGGATAATAATCTAAATATTACTATATCTATTGACTTTTAAACTATAAAAAATGAATTTTGAACTAAACAAACAAACCAAACTACAAACTATATGAAAGACTTTAATCCCGCGGATAGAATACAAGATTTGCAATATTTTGGAGAATTTGGAGGAGTAAATCCATCCATTTCCGACAGTTCCACTTATACGTTCCTTTCGGCTAAAACTATGTTTGATACCTTTGAAGGTAATGCTGAAGGCTGTTATTTATACTCTAGACATTCATCTCCAAGTAATTTGTATTTGGATAAAGCAATGGCTGCAATGGAAGGTACAGAAGCAGCGAATGTTGCGGCATCAGGGATGGGAGCCATCACTCCTACTCTATTACAATTGTGTGGAAATGATGATCATATCATTTCAAGCAGAACCATCTACGGAGGAACTTATGCTTTCTTAAAAAACTTCACTCCACGATTTGGAATACAAACTACATTTGTTGACATCACTAAATTAGATGTTGTAGAAGCAGCAATCACTCCCAATACTAAAGTTTTATATTGTGAAACGGTTAGTAACCCATTATTAGAGGTGGCGGATATTGCAGGATTATCAAAAATTGCAAAAAAACACAATTTGACTTTAGTTGTTGATAATACATTTTCACCATTATCAGTAGCTCCAATTAAATTAGGGGCGGATATAGTAATTCACAGTTTGACTAAATACATTAATGGTAGTAGTGATACTGTTGGAGGCGTTACTTGTGCTTCAAGAGAATTTATTGACAGTCTTAAAAATGTAAATAATGGTGCTAGTATGTTATTAGGGCCAACTATGGACAGTTTGCGTTCAGCAAGTGTAATGAAAAACTTGCGTACGCTTCATATTCGTATGAAACAACACAGTCAAAATGCGATGTATTTGGCTCAGAAGTTTGAAAACGATGGTTTGAAAGTAGTTTACCCAGGATTGGCAAGTCATCCAAGTCATAAAATATATTCAAGTATGATCAATCACGAATATGGATATGGAGGAATGATGACTATTGATGCAGGTACTTTAGAAAAAGCAAATGAATTGATGGAGTTGATGCAAGAACGTAACCTAGGATATTTAGCGGTAAGCTTAGGGTTTTACAAAACCTTATTCAGTGCTCCTGGAACTTCAACATCATCAGAAATTCCATTGGAAGAACAAAAAGAAATGGGATTAACGGATGGATTGATTCGTTTTTCAATTGGATTGGATAATGACATCGAACGCACTTATCAATCAATGAAACAATGTATGTTAGAATTAGGTGTGTTATAGACATTTAATTAATATAAATTTTAAAAAATCCGTTTGAATCAAATCAAACGGATTTTTTTATTTAAAAACCACAAGAAAAAAATATTTATATCGTCTAAGTAGAGAGAGTGTTTATTAGACAGAGTTCAGAGTTCAGTTCACAACATTCAGTGATATTTAAGTAATCATTATCAATTATCAATTTAATTAAATAAAAAATCTCCCAATGAAACTAAATTTCAAGTTATTGCTTTTGTTATTGTTACCAACAATAGGTATGCAAGCACAGTACAACACTATGAGTATGCCGGAAGCTTTAACCGGAACGACTTTTAATTTGACCATAAAAGATACCATAAAACAATTACTTACCGGAAATCAAACGGTAACGGGAGCTCTAAACAATGAAACCTTTTGGGGGCCTACCCTATTTATCAATAAAGGAGATGAAGTTCATATGAATGTAACCAACAGTTTGAATGAATCGACTACCTTACATTGGCACGGAATGCATTTACCGGCGGTAATGGATGGAGGACCCCATCAAGTAATTCCAGCAGGAACTGTTTGGCAACCCTATTGGACAGTGATGAATCAAGCCTCAACACTTTGGTACCATCCACATTTACACGAAATGACTCAAGCACAAGTGACCAAAGGAATTGGTGGATTTATTATTGTGAAAGATCCTGCGGAAGCTGCTTTGGCCCTTCCAAGAACCTATGGTGTTGACGATATCGTTCTGGCATTAACCAGCAGAAAATACACTTCAACCAATCAATTCAATACCGGTACGGATGTTTATGGTGATTATATGCTTTCCAATGGTACACCCAATGCACAAATCAGTTTACCCAAGCAATATGTTCGAATGAGAATACTGAATGCTGAAATAGAAAGAGGGTATAATTTGGGATTTAGTGATAACAGAACATTTTATATTATTGCCAATGATGGCGGATTACTTAATGCTCCAGTGGCGGTAACACGAGTAAAACTAATGGTAGGCGAACGTGTTGAGATTATGGTTAACCTAGGAAATGACACTGTTGGCTCTAGTATTGACTTAAAAGCCTACAATTCAGGACAAGCCTTTGGATTCCCTGGAGGAGAACCCAATAGTACAGGTACTTTTGGGAGTTTGTTAAATAATGTTGATTTTAATGTATTGCATATTAATGTTGCTGCAACTACTGTTAGTCCTATTACTGCAGTTCCAAGTAGCTTAATTACTAACACTTATTGGACGGCAGCCAATGCCACAGTGACTAGAGCTTTAGCAGTTACACAAGGAAATCCTGGAGGATTGCCGTTTGCTTTAGACAATACTCCTTTCGTATTGGATTACATCAACAAAACGGTTAATTTAGATGCTATTGAACAATGGACCGTAACTAACAATGCCATTTTTGGACACTCTTTTCATATCCACGATGTTGAATTTAAAATCGTAGCACGTAATGGAAGTGCTTCAGCAGTTGGTATTCACGAATCAGGATGGAAAGATACAGTGTATTTACCTAAAAGTGAATCGGTAACCTTTGTTGCTAAGTTTAGTGATTTTGCCGATGCCGATGTCACCCATCCTTATATGTATCATTGTCATTTCGCAGGACATGAAGACGGCGGAATGATGGGGCAATTTATTGTCAGCAATGCATTAGGTACTGCATCAAATAACACAAAACTTGGATTTAGTTTGTATCCTAATCCTGCCAGTGAAAAGCTATTCATCACTTTAGATGATTTGAATACTGAAGTGTATTATATCACGATAACTACTATTGAAGGAAGAGTCGTTATGATGTTGCCACAACCGCAATGGGAGAATGGATTGGATATTTCAAAATTGGCAACAGGAACTTACATTTTGCAATTGATGGATAAGGAAAATAAAAAGGTTACTTCTAAAAAGTTTATCAAAAAGTAAAATGAAAAAAACTTTATTTATTAGTGTATTGATTAGTCTTAGTATGCTTTTAGTTGCATTTAATAATCGTTCGTTTCTATTTCCAAAAGAGCGAATTATAAAGAATTTTACTTTAAAAAACACTGACAATACTAAAATTTCATTAGATAGTTATAAGGATGCTAAGGGGTTTGTTATAGTGTTTACTTGTAATAAATGTCCGATGGCTAAATTGTATTCGGATCGACTGAATAAAATTTCTGAAAAATATAAAAAACAAAACATATACTTATTAGCCATAAACTCTATGGACACCTTGGCCTATGCAGAAGAATCCTTTCAATTGATGCAGAAGAAAGCCAAGAAAGAGCATTTTAGTTTTCCATATCTGCAGGACAAAAAACAAACTGTAGCCAAGCAATTTCGAGCCACACATACACCGCAAGCCTTCGTGATTTGGAAAGATCTTAAACAACATTGGGTTATTCGATACGAAGGAGCTATCGATACGAATGCTGGGGAACCTTCAAAAGCAAAACCTCAATTAACAATAGCGGTTGATGAACTTCTGATGGGAAAAGAAGTAAGTCTTCCAAAGACAGAATCATTTGGTTGTAAAATATATTACAGAGGACAGAAAGAAAAAATGAACAAATAAAAACCCGTTTACACAAGTAAGCGGATTTTTTTATTTTGCAATGCCAGAAAGAAAAAAAAGAATCGTCTAAAATATTATTGAAAGATCTAAGCATTGATTCAAAAATTAAAATCCAACGATAGAGAAGCATTCAACGAGCTGGTTGCCCTGTATAAAAACAGTGTAATCAATACGTGCTACCGTTTTTTGTTGGACAAACAAGATGCAGAAGACATCTCTCAAGAGGTATTTATTGAAGTTTATCAATCCATACATTCTTTTAGAGGGGAGGCTAAAATTTCAACTTGGATCTATCGAATTACAGTTACCAAATGTTTGGATGAAATCAAAAAACGACAACGGAAGAAACGGTTTGCCTCAATTAGCAAGCTATTGCATATTGATGATGTTGGACATTGGTTAGCTGGAGGAAAAATGCCGGATCAATCCATTCAAGAAAATGAAAAAATGGAAGAGATTGGAAGTGTTTTAGATCGATTGCCTGAAAACCAACGAGTCGCATTTACCCTCAGTAAGATAGATGGATTTAACAATACCGAGATAGCCGAAATTATGAATACTACTACTATTGCAGTGGAAAGTTTAGTGTATAGAGCCAAAAAGAAAGTGGCAACCCAGTTGGAAATTATTTTAAAAAAATAAACTACTGGTGCCAGAAAACAAATAAAGTATCGTCTAATAAAAATATGAAACAGATGGAAAGCACTACCCTAATCGCTCAAAAAATAAAAGAATTTGAAGAAATGGAGTGGATTACTCCTTCGGAAAATTGGGATGCTGATTTGAATATTAAGTTGCATTTAGCACAATCCAACAGAGGAAGTATGGTTAAAAACTATAGTGTCTTATTAGTGGTTTTGACGCTAGTAAATGTTGCTTTTATTTTAATATCCACACAAAAGAGAACAGAGAAATCCATTTCCAAAAATGATGATTTTCAAAAATTAACCAATGAATTATTAATTACCACTAATAATTAACTTATGGATATCTTCTCACAGAAAAAGTTATTCTCTCGAATCATAGTGCTGTTAGTAGTCTTAAATATTGGTACTATTGGTTTCTTTTATTGGAAAATGTATTTTCATCATGAACCCTTTTTATTTCCAAAAAACGAAGCATTTAATGATGTAAGCGCAATATTACAAAGAGAATTAAATTTAAGTACCACCCAAGTGACTCAATTCAATTCTATTAGAGAGCATTATTTTGAAAAAGAGGTCCAATTAAAAGAAATCATCAAAGGAGAGAAAGACAGTATGAATGTTGCCATGTTTAATAAAAATTCCGACGATCATTTGATAAAAAACTTGGCTATGAAGATTTCTCAAAATGAATATCAAATGGAAATGTTGCGCTATGAACAAGCCAAAGAATTAAAATCCGTTTGTAACCCAAAACAACAAGAACAGTTTGAACATTTAGTGATTGAAATAAGAGATTATTTCAGACCCGATAATCAACCAAAAAGAAGATAGTATTATAATAACCCCTAATCAATAAATATGAAAAAAGTAGTGCTAATAGCAGTCTGTTTATTCAGTCTTTCTATGTTCCCCCACACATTAAACTACCAAAACCAAGTAGTAAGACATTGGATATTAAATAATCATAAATCTATTGATGGTTCTTTTTCAATGTATAAAAATGGAAATGTATATATTGAAGATGCACAAAATAAAATTTCCAAAATATCATTATCTGATTTTTCGAAAGAAGATCAACAATTTGCTTTAAGTAAAATAGCACAAATAGAAAGTGTCAATCATATAGAAAAAAATGAAAAAAGAACAAGTCCAATAGGTTATCAAATAGGAATACTATTAATATTACTATTCAGTGGAGTCTTATTTATCTATAGAAGAATTGAAAAACAAAAACACCAATACCTGTTTCCTATTTTCGCATTAGGAATACTGGTAAGTTTGTACAGTTTTGCTAAGAAAAAAATCACTACCACAGATCCCTTATTTGTAAATGCGGCCTTTACTCCTTTTGTTCCCAATGTTAACACTTCTTGGGACAATACTTATTTTTATGTTGAAAGTAAAGGAATCCCTAATCATACTATGATGGTAGGCATTTCCAATCACGGTTGGCAACAACAAGTTCCCATTCCGCAGTGTTATATCGGAGCCAATCATTGGAGCATTCCATTAAATCCAGTCATAGCAAGCACACCAATCACCATTGATAATGTGCATTTCACTAGAGGGGCCATTGCTATTGCTGCGAATGGAGTGCCTATCTTTAATTATCATACCAATACTGGAGTGGATTCCTTTTTGGATGGACAATTGGACAATTATGGAGGACATTGTGGCCGAGGTGATGATTATCATTACCACATTGCTCCAACACATCTGTATACTTTAGGACAAACTACTACTGATTTACCTTGTGCGTTTAGTTTGGATGGATTTGCGGTATATGGAAGTGTAGAACCTGACGGAAGTCCGATGGTGGCGTTAGATTCGAATCATGGACACTATGGAACCAATGGCATTTATCATTATCACGGAACATCAACGGCTCCCTATATGATTGCCAACTTTGTGGGACAAGTAACTGAAGATGCTACTTATCAATTAATTCCTCAAGCGGCAGCACATCCTGTTCGTAACGAGAACTGGACTCCATTAAGCGGTGCATTGATTACCTCTTGCGTTCAAAACGCGAATAACAACGGCTATAATTTGTCCTATTCCCTTAATGGAACTCCTGGATACGCAACTAATTTCAGTTGGAGTGGCACAACCTATTCCTTTAATTATGTTACTCCTACAGGAACTACCACTACCAATTACAATGGGTTTACACAATGTAGTGTTCCATTATCTAATTCGGTTTTTGTAACCGATCAAAGTGTCAAACTCTATCCAAACCCTAATAAAGGGCTATTGTATATTGATTTAGGTAATAACGAATTAGTCAATGAAGTTCAGGATATTAACATTTATAATGTTAAAGGCGAAGTAGTATATAAAACAACTGGTTTCCAATCCAATATTGGAATTCAAAACTTAGCTACTGGGACGTATTTTGTCAAAATACAGTTTGTAAATACCAGTCTAACAAAGAAAATTTTAGTTGAATAATGAAAAAGTTAATCAGTGCTTTTTTATTTATGATGGTTGGGAACACTTTCTCCCAAAGTGTTCCTAAAACCATCTTGTTGCTTCCTGATACAGGGCAAACCACCAGTTATACTGCTACATTTGGAGAGGATAATGATTACACTATCAACACCCCCTCCTACACCAATAATAATGATGGAACCATCACGGACAATGTCACTGGATTGATGTGGCAACAAGTGGATGGTGGCGAAATGACTATCGAAAACGCACATATTTATTGTGACAATTTGGTTTTGGCTAACTATAGTGATTGGCGATTGCCCACTCCTATGGAAGCATATAGTATATTGAACCAACAAAAAAATAATCCTGCAATGAATACGGTTTATTTCCCTTCCAGTGGTGCCGAATACTGGTGGACCGTGACTTATCAAGCTGGTGACAACACTAAAGTTTGGGTCACGAATGCAGGAGGTGGAATTGGCAATCATCCCAAAACTGAAACGGTTAGCGCTGGCGGTTCCCATCAATTTCATGTTAGAGCCGTTAGGGATGTTACCCCTACAACAACACTGCCTAATCATTTTACGGATAACGGTGATGGGTCCATAACTGACAATCTTACACAATTGGTATGGCAAAAAGTGCCAAATACAAGTGCGCTCACTTGGGAACAAGCTTTGAGTTACGCCGAAGGATTAGTATTGGCAGGTGCCAGCGATTGGCGATTGCCCAATATTAAAGAATTACAATCCTTGAATGACGAAACCCTAACGAACCCCTCTGTTAATACAACTTTCTTTACAACAATCGGTGTAAAAAACTATTGGTCCTCAACTACATTACTTCCAAATCCAAGTAATTTAACCAGCGCATGGTATTGGAACACTCAATTTGGAATTACTACTTATGATACAAAAACCAATACCAATTATGTGATTTGTGTTAGAGGAATCCCTACTACTTTGGCCAATCATTTAGTGAGTACTGAAAATTCAAAAGACAATGTCATTATCAACCCATTTACATCAAAAATACAAATCAGCACTACTAATGAAAATGATTATTACCAACTGTATGACGCAAAAGGTATAAGTATTTTTAAAGGGGACCACATTGAAAAAGAAGATTTTTCCAGTTTAGCTAACGGAGTCTATTTTTTAAAAATAAACAATGCTCAAAGCATCGAACTCATCAAAAGATAATTAATGCATCCTTTCACTGGAATTCTACATTATTTGGAATTGGGATTTACGCATGTCCTTCCTTTAGGTTGGGATCATATATTATTTATTCTTTGTCTTTTCTTTTTAAATGATCGGATCAAAACCATAATCATACAATGTTCCGTGTTTACTATTGCTCATAGTTTGACATTAGGACTAACGGCAGCAGGTATATTAATTCCAAACACCCAGTATATTGAAGTGATGATTTCCGCTTCCATCCTATTTACTGCAATTGAAAACATCCTGTATAGAAATCTCAACCCTTTGCGATTGACTTTTGTATTTGTTTTTGGATTGATTCACGGAATGGGATTTGCCGTTGCATTGAATGAAATTGGCATTCCAAAGGACCAGTTTGTCACTTCCCTCTTATCCTTTAATATTGGAGTGGAACTGGGACAAATCACTATCATTCTCCTTGCCTATTACACCTTAGGCAAGTGGTTTTCTCAAAAAATATGGTACTACGACCGAGTGGTATATCCTATTTCTAGTATTATTGGATGCATTGCATTGTATTGGACTATAGAACGATTATTGGGACAATAAATTAAATGTAGTTTTTTATATCTTTAGGCAAAATATAATTTAGCAAATGCCTATCAGCTCTTTTATTCACAAAAATCAAATTCCAAATGAAGAAGCTTTAGTTTTAGCCTTAGGGAAAACCCATGACCTTTGGAAAATGATTCAAACTGAAGTCAATCTATGCGCTGCTGATGCAAAACCAGAATGGCATTATTCAGGAGTCAAATTCGGTTGGAGTTACCGAATCAAAGACAAAAAAAGAGTTATCATTTATTTACTCCCAAGAGATCAGTACTTCAAAGTGGCTTTTGTATTTGGACAAAAGGCTACTGATAGTATTATGAATAGCACTATTCATAATCAAATTAAAACAACTCTTCAAGAAGCAAAGGTGTATGCCGAAGGCAGAGGAATTCGTATTGATATTAAAGAGGCTTCCTTGATTGAAGATGTCAAGAAATTGATACTGATAAAAATCAACCATTAATATACTTTTTAAAAAATGAAATCTTAATATATATGATTTTTAAAACATTAAAAACGCTAATTGAATTGATTGGTTGGTTACAAATAATGATAGCACCAAGCCTTATTGGATTTGTAATTGGAGGAATAGTGTATTATAATATTCCTACGCTATTTGGACTTTATATTGGAATAGGATTATTTGGTGTAGGTGTAATAACGGGAATATTTTGGGCAACTAAAATTTATAAAACAACAGGAACTATTAATTTTCTATCAAAAATTTTTAAATTATAACAATTAAATTAATCGATAGAGTAATTAATATCAATTGTTAATAGTAAAATTATTTAAACTAAAAATAACTATATTTAAAATTCAACTATTGAATTTAGATCAATTATGAAATCAATATTAAAAATAATTCTAATTTTCTTACTACTTTCTTCGTGTAATTTAAAGAAAGTAGAAACTGATAATTCTAAATATGAAAGAGTAATGGGGGAAAATAGCTGGGGTTATGTTGATATAAATGGAAAAACAGTAATCCCTTTAGGTAAATATTCCTTTTTAAATCCAATTGATAAAAAAGGAATGATATTAGCAAAACTTGGGAATAAATATGGGTATATAGACATAAATGAAAAATGTATTGTACCTTTTATTTATGATGAGATTTCCTTTTTCACAAATGACCTTGCAGCAGTTATGCAAAACTACAAATATGGCTATATCAATAGATCAGGAGAATTAGTTATTCCTATTGAATATGAAAATGAGAG
>CANCJZ010000034.1 GCA_947378465.1 Flavobacteriaceae bacterium | reverse complement strand
GTATCCGCAACACCAAATGCTTTTCCAATACATATCGCCGCAGTAATGTTATTTGCATTGTACAGTCCTATCAAATGCGAAGCAATAGTGGTCCCGTCAAATGCTATTCGCACTAATGGATTTGCACTAGTCTCTTTAATATACAAATCCGCTGAGGTATCACTACTGCTAAACGTAATTCTGTGCATAGCCACAGTTTTCTCCTTCTGTATAGCATCATCCAAATTAACAATAACCTTTTTATCGTTGTCAGATAAGTAAGTATACATCTCACTTTTTCCCTTAATAACCCCTTCAGTACCACCAAAACCCTCCAAATGTGCTTTCCCAAAATTGGTAATATAGCCATAATCAGGCTGTGCAATACCACACAAAAATGCAATCTCTTTCTGATGATTGGCACCCATTTCAACAATACCAATCTCTGTTTCTTTGGTGAAAGAGAGTAGGGTAAGAGGTACTCCAATATGATTGTTCAAATTCCCAACGGTAGCTTTGGTCTTATATTTTTTCGATAAAACAACGTTGATTAACTCCTTCGTAGTTGTCTTACCATTACTACCCGTAAGTGCTACTATAGGCAATCCCAAATAATTTCTGTGAAATTGCGCTAAAGCTTGTAATGCGGTCAAACTATCGTCTACTAATACCGTTCTTTCATCAATATAATAGTCATTGTTGTCAATAACTACATACGAAGCGCCTTTGCTCAAAGCTTCTTCTGCAAAAGTATTAGCGTCAAATCGTTCTCCTTTAATAGCAACAAACATAGAGTTGCTTTCAATCTTTCTAGTGTCAATTGATATTGAAGAACATTTTAAAAACAGGGAGTGTAATCTTGAAATATCCATAATGCTTGCTTTTGTAAAAACAAAAAGCCCTAATTAAAGGGCTTTTTGTGTAATGTGATATAAGAATTAGTTTCTAGCACTTTTCTTTTTGTCTGATTTAGGTCCTACTCTTGACATTGCACATCTAAATCCGATGTAACTTGTTGCCATATCTTGTGGGAAATATCTTCTTTGTGCTGGATCTAACCAATATGCTCTATCTTTCCATGAACCTCCTTTGTAAACTCTTACGTCATCATTTACTAAAGTTGTTCTTTTGTTTGATTTGTCATATTTTCTGATCATGTTTCCTAAACTGTCTGTACTTACATTGTGTTTAGGTGAATCATACATTCTTTGATCATCTTTTAATTTATCTCCTTCTTCAGCTGAACCAAAGTCAAAGAATCTTGATGATTGTTTGTCTCCGTCTCTGTAGTTTCTCTCGTCACTTTTGTCGAAGTTTTGTCTTAAATAAGTCTCTTTTTCGTCAACTGGTACTTGAGCAATTTGTCCTGGGAAGTTTCTTGCGATAATTTTACCATTTGGCATAGTATCGAATTTTTGTGTCTCGCCAGTTACTAACTCAGCTTTACCGTCTTCTCCAATTTTGTCTTTCATATAAACGTTACCTCTGAAGTAGTTGAAGTCATTTGCTTCATCATCAACAATAGGACGGTATACATCGGCAACCCATTCTGCTACGTTTCCAGCCATATCGTATAAACCGAAATCGTTTGGTGGATATGATTTTACTTTATTAGTGATATCTGCTCCGTCATCTGACCATCCAGCAATTCCACCGTAATCTCCTTTTCCTTGTTTGAAGTTAGCCAATTGGTCACCTCTTATAGATCTCTTTTTTGATCTTGTATAACTACCTGACCAAGGATATTTCTTTTGTCCTTTGTAAGTGTTATATTCTCTTTGTCCTACATCAGCTGCAGCGGCATATTCCCATTCTGCTTCTGTTGGTAGTCTGTATTCTGGTAATATTAATCCAGATGATCTTTGAGCGTAAACGTTTTTAGCTTCTTGAGTTTCTCCTTTAGCATTTTTTGTTCCACCTTTTCCAGCTCCTTTTGAACCTCTTCTTCCTTTTAATACAATCTCTTCATTTCCACCAAATGTTTTTGATGGCGCTGCAAGATAGGTATCAGTACTAAAAGTAGCTTCTGCTTTAACTTCAGTTACTTTTGCATCTTTTTTAAGATAACCTTCTCTTTCAAGTACTGATTCGTTCACACGGTCAGTTCTCCATTTTGAGAATTCTGTTGCTTGAATCCAGTTTACTCCAACTACTGGATATTCAGCATAAGCTGGATGTCTCAAGTAGTTATTGGTCATACTTTCATTATATCCCAAACGATCTCTCCAAACTAAAGTGTCTGGAATAGCTCCTTCGTAGATGTTTTTGTAATTGTCTTCTTCTGGTGGGAAAACTCTCTTTAACCAATCCAAGTATTCCATATACATAAGATTCGTTACCTCTGTCTCATCCATATAAAACGATTGAACGTGTTGTTGAGTTGGAGTGTTGTTCCAATCGTGCATTGGGTCGTCTTGAACTTTACCCATTGTGAATGTTCCTCCTTCTACTAAAACCAATCCTGGGCCAGTTTCTTGCTTTTTGAAGTTCGAAGCATACTGAAAACCACCTTTCTTGTCGTTGATTTTCCAACCGGTTGCTTTTGATGCACTATTGTTGCTAGATTTCTTGCTGCAACTAGTAAAACCAATCATCACTACTGCGGAAAGTAGTAACTTGAAAGCCATAATTTTGTTTAATTTCATACTCATGTAGGTAATAAATTTTCGAGGCGCAATATAAGAATTAACCATTAAACTGCAAAATCTTTTTTAAATAATAATTAAAATATTTTTTTTGCCTTTTGGTCTCTTTATAACGACACATTTTTTTCTTTATTGTGTTGTTTCCCTTTTTTTATTTTCTTTTAGTAATATTTGCAAAATATTTACGTTATTTAATTCAATGAAAAAACTTAGTACTTCTCTCTTATTATTACTGTCTGTCTTTGTTTATTCTCAACAAAGAGGCACCGTTACTATTGATTGGAATGATAAAGTAAAAATTACTTTTGATGATTTCTCTGTTAATGTACCTCAATTTAATCCTGAAAACTTCAGTTTTAATGACAGTAAAAAAGAAATACTTTTTGTAAAAAAAATACCTGCTACCTCTTTTGTTAATGAAAATTCCCTAATTATTTCGGACGTTATTTATGAAGCCATAGCTGAAAATGTATTAGGTGATTTATCTCGTTCTAATATTCCATCTTCTATAAAAGCTTCTATTGGCAATTGTATTGCGCGTGATGAGAACAAAGTTTTATTAAAAGTATCTCCAATTATCAAAGAAGGTGGTGATTTTAAAAAAATAAAATCTTTTACTTATTCCTTTACTTATGGTGCATCTGCTTCCAAAGTAACTAATGCAAATACCATCGCAAACTCGGTTTTGAGTACAGGTAAATGGTATCGATTTTATGTACAAACTTCTGGAGTGTATAAAATCACTAAATCATTTCTTAATTCTTTGGGATTTTCTACGGATGGTGTCGATCCTCGTACAATTAAAATTTATGGAAATGGAGGACGCATGATTCCTTTAACGAATAGTGATTTTTACCCCAATGATTTGGCGGAGAATGCCATTCAAGTAATTGGAGAATCCGATGGATCATTTGATAATGACGATTATATTCTTTTTTATGCTGAAGGAATGGACAATTGGAGCGTTGAGAATTACACCCATTTGAATCTTTATGCGGACAAATCTTATTATTATATTAATGTAGATGGAAGTAATGGAAAGCGTATTACTCCTTTTACCGATGCTACAGGGACCGTTACAATATCCACCACCACCTTCGATGATTATCAATTTCACGAAGTTGATCTAATTAATATAGGTCATTTGGGAAGGGTTTGGTTTGGGGAACCTTTTGATATTAATAATGAACAAACCTTCACTTTTAATTTTCCAAATATTGTCACTACTTCCCCAGCATTGCTTACAGCACATTTTGGAGGAAACTCGGTGGTTACAACTAAATTCAATACTACTGTTAATGGTCAAAACTTAGTTCCTTCCTCGCTTTCAATTGTGCAATTGAATTCTACTTTGGTTGCCAGTGATGTCACTTTGCAATCTAATGTCACTTCGGCTACAACCTTTAATGTAACCCTTAATTTTGATGATGGAGGAGTGCCAACTTCTAAAGGTTATTTGGATTTCATTACTATTAAAGCAAAAAGTAATTTAAACGGTTTTGGAAAACAATTCCGTTTTCAACTTAATAATGCGAGTTCTCAAACAGGAGTGGTGCAATATCAATTCTCTAACGCCACAGGAATTAAACAAATTTGGGACATCACGGATATCTATAATGTTACGGCTATGGCTAATCCTGCTCAAAGCAATTTTGCTTTTAAAGCTAATTTGGGTACTGCTGAAAAATATCTTGCGGTTGATGATAGCGACTATTATTCGCCGTCTAAGGAGTCTCAATCTACAGTTGGTAATCAAAATTTGCGTGGTACTATTTTTAATAATGCTCAAGGTAACTTTCAAGATATTGATTACTTAATAATCACTCCTGCGTTCTTGAATTCTCAAGCAACTAAATTGGCTAATTTTCACCGTAGTTATTCGGGCTTGAATGTTAAAGTAGTGAATTTGGAAACGATTTACCCTGAATTCGGTGGTGGCAAACAAGATATTGGAGCTATTCGAAACTTTGTTAAGTACGTTTATCAGAATGCTTCCTCAACTACTGCTCGTGTTAAATATGTAAATCTTTTTGGGGATGCTTCCTTTGATTTCAAAAACCGTATTCCTAATAATTCCAATATAGTTCCAATATTTCAATCGCTTGAAAGTCGTTACCATAGTGGGTCTTCTTTCGCTTCCGATGATTATTTTGTGATTATGGATCCAAATGAAGGGGATCCTTTGGATACCTATGGAGTTGATATTGCGGTAGGGCGAATGTTGGTTTCATCCACTCAACAAGCGGATGAAATGGTGAACAAAGTCATTCAATACCACGATGTTCAATCTTTTGGAAGTTGGCGAACGAATTACGTAGCCATTGCTGATGACCCTAATAACGATCCTGCACATGCTGGGGATAAAGAATTACAATTCTATCAGAACCGATTGGCGGATGTTATTTATGCACAAAAACCATTTATTAATGTCAAAAAGATATTAATGGATTCGTATGTTCAGGAAACTACTGCTGGTGGTAGTCGATACCCTCAAGTGAATGATGAAATTAGAAATGATTTTGAAAAAGGAGCCTTAGTATTTAATTATTTAGGTCACGGTGGAGAAGATGGATTAGCAGAAGAGCGTATTTGGGATAAGTTTGATGGTTACAATTTTAATAATCCATACAAATACCCTTTGTTTGTTACAATTACTTGTGAGTTCACCCGATTCGATAATCCCTATAATCCAACCGCTGGAGAATATACTTATTGGAATCCTTCAGGTGGAGCAATTTCGATGATTACTACTACTCGTGAAATTGGACAAGGGGGAGCGCAAATGTTTAATGATATTTTGTTTTCACATTTGTTTGCCTATGGTTCGGATACTTATACCTCTATGGCGGAAGCTCTGCGATTGTCTAAAAATGATGCTAGTGATCAAGGGACAACGCAAGTAGTATTGTATCTTGGTGACCCTGCTTTGATGCTAGCCATTCCAAAACCTAAAATCGTTTTAACCAAAGTTAATGATGTGCCTATTACCCAACCTATAGCGGATCTTCAGGCCTTGGCTTATGTGAAAATAACAGGTGAAGTACAATTGGATACAGGAGTGTTAGATGTTTCTTTTAATGGTGAATTAGCTGTTAATATTTTTGATAAAAATATTAACAGAGCCACTTTAGGTAATGATGGAGCAGATGCTTTAATCAGTATTAATCCTCAAGTTACCGCTCCTACGATGCCGTTTGTAACTTTAGGTGAAACTATTTTTAGGGGAAATGCTTCTGTGACGAATGGTCAATTCTCCTTTGGTTTTGTAGTGCCTAAAGATATTAAAATAGCCGTTGGAAATGGTAGAATTAGTTTTTATGCCAAAAGAGATCAGATACAAATCGATAAAACAGGGTACAACTTAGATATTAAGGTAGGAGGAATCAATGCTAACGCAGTGGTGGATGTCACCCCTCCTAAAATTCGTTTGTATATGAACGATGAAACCTTTATTAATGGTGGGATTACTGATCAATCGCCTTATTTTTTAGCCTTCCTTGATGATGAACATGGGATTAATACCGCTAGTGGAATTGGTCATGATATTGTGGCTATTTTAGACGGGAATATCGCTAGTCCTTATGTTTTGAATGATTATTATGAAACCGAATTGAACGATTATACAAAAGGAAAAATCCGTTTCCCTTTCCGAAATTTATCTCTAGGATTGCATACTATTGTATTCAAAGCATGGGATGTATACAATAATTATGTAACCGCCGAGATTCAGTTTGTAGTAGTAAGCGATCAAGATATGACACTTACAAACGTGTTGAATTATCCTAATCCATTTGTGAATTATACTCAGTTTTGGTTTACACACAATAAGCCTTATGAACCTCTTGAAGTACAAGTTCAAATACTAACGATAACGGGCAAAATTGTTAAAACAATTAATCAAACCGTTACAACGGATGGCTTCCTCTCTCGTGAAATTACTTGGGATGGTAAGGATGATTTTGGCGATCGAATTGGGAAAGGAGTTTATGTTTATAAGCTCACCGTCAAGTCCACTGTTTCTAACAAAAAAGCCGAAAAAACAGAAAAACTTGTAATACTATAATAAAATACTATATTTGTTAATTAATTATTTTTGATGAAATACCATGAATAGAAAGATTTTAATTTTACTCACTCTGTTGATTTCTAGTCAACTAATGAAGGCTCAACAACGTGTGATTACAACGGGAGTTCCATTCCTTATGGTAGCTGCTGACGCTCGTGCTGCAGGTATGGCTGATCAAGGGGTGGCAACATCTACTGATTCTTACTCTCAACAATGGAATCCTGCTAAATATGCTTTTGCTACTGATAAGTTTGGTGTATCAATGAGTTATACTCCTTATTTAACGCAATTAGTAAATGATATTTCATTAGGTCAATTAAATTTTTATAACAGAATCAATGAAAGAAGTGCTTTCGCAGGGAGTTTGCGTTATTTTGCTTTAGGAGAAATTGAATTAAGACAAAATTTTGACGATCCTGCGAATATCGTTAAACCTAATGAATTGGCTTTAGATGGTTCTTACTCGTTAAAATTAAGTCCTACTTTTTCGATGGCTGTTGCAGGACGTTATATTCGTTCTAATTTAAAAATTGCCGATGTCAATACGGATTCCAAACCAGGAAAAAGTTTCTGTGTGGATATTGCAGGATTCTTTCAGTCTGAAGAAGTCGCTTTCAATGATTTTAATGGTAGATACCGTTTAGGGTTTAATTTCCAAAATATGGGACCTAAAATCAGTTATGATAATAATGCACAAATCAGCTCAAACTTCTTGCCTGCCAATATGCGTTTAGGTGGAGGATTTGATTTTATTTTGGATGAATATAATAAAGTTTCGGTGAATTTAGAATTGGCAAAACTTTTAGTACCAACACCTCAAGTTTCTTTCGATGGCTCAAGTTATAGTGGTGTTGATATGAATAATGACGGTGTGGTTGATGCTAACGATTACAGCTTAGCTAAGGATTATTATCAAAAAGAAAGCTGGGTGTCAGGGATTGTTAAATCTTTTTCAGATGCTCCAGGAGGTATCAAAGAAGAGTTGAAAGAGTTTACTTATTCAGTTGGTTCTGAATATACTTATCAAGATTCCTTTGCGATGCGTTTAGGGTATTTCCACGAAAGTCCAGATAAAGGAGCTAGAAAATTCTTCTCTTTAGGAGCAGGTTTCAAATATAATACGGTTAAAGTGGATGTTTCTTACTTATTCAATACTTCTTCAGTGAAGAGTCCACTTGAAAATACACTTCGTTTCTCACTGACCTTTAACTTCGGTGATAAATACGATGATTATTAATATTTATTAAAATTAATTTCAATCCAAATTTCATTTTTTGAAATTTGGATTTTTTTTCCTCAATAACGAATGAAAGAAATCAACATTACAACCAAGATTGAAGTCTATAATGGAGTTCACGAATTGTCCTCGGAGATTCAATCTTTGATGGAACTAGCTATCCAAACACGTAAAAATGCGTATGCTCCTTATTCTCGTTTTAGAGTAGGAGCGGCAATTTTATTAGATAATGGCAAAATCGTTCTGGGATCTAATCAGGAAAATGCGGCGTATCCTTCTGGGTTATGTGCAGAAAGAGTGGCGATCTTTCAAGCAGGGGCTATTTATCCAGAGGCTAAAATTGTGAAGTTAGCCATTACAGCAGCTTCAGATACTAATCCTACTTTAGCGCCTATTCCGCCTTGTGGGGCTTGCCGTCAATCGATTGCAGAATATGAATTCAAACAAGATACTCCTATCGAAATTTATTTTATGGGAGAATCAGGGGAAGTATATAAGTCAAATTCCATCAATAACTTATTGCCTCTTTCGTTTGATAAAACTTCGCTATAAGCTATAACGATGTAGTTGATATTTTGGATCAAACTGTTATTAAAAAATAGCAATTTCACTCCTATTTATTTTTACATCTACTATCATTATCTTACTTTTGCAACTCGCAAATTTTTGATTTGTCATTTATTTGCTTTGTGATTGAATAAAATATAAAAAAAAATAACATCAGTAATTCATCAACAATGAAAGAAATTACCAAAGAAGTTTACCTACAATGGTATGAAGACATGCAGTTCTGGAGAAAATTTGAAGACAAATTGGCTGCCGTTTATATCCAACAAAAAGTAAGAGGATTTTTGCATTTATACAATGGTCAAGAGGCTGTCTTGGCTGGAGCTATTCATGCAATGGACTTGTCAAAAGATAAAATGATTACTGCGTATCGTAACCACGTTCAGCCAATTGCTATGGGTGTAGACCCTCGTAAAGTAATGGCCGAATTGTATGGTAAAGTTACTGGTACTTCTAAAGGTATGGGTGGTTCTATGCACATCTTCTCTAAAGAACACGGTTTCTTTGGTGGACATGGTATCGTAGGAGCTCAAATTCCAGTAGGTGCTGGTATAGCTTTCGCCGATAAATACTTCGAAACTGGAGGAGTTACCTTAACTTATTTTGGTGATGGTGCAGCACGTCAAGGATCGCTTCACGAAGCTTTTAATATGGCTATGAATTGGAAACTTCCAGTAGTATTCATTTGTGAAAACAATGGATATGCTATGGGAACTTCTGTAGAAAGAACCGCTAACCATACTGATATATGGAAACTTGGTTTAGGTTATGAAATGCCTTGTGGACCGGTAGACGGTATGAATCCTGTTAAAGTTGCTGAAGCGATGCAAGAAGCAATTGACAGAGCTCGTCGTGGTGATGGACCTACATTTTTAGAAATGAAAACATACCGTTATAGAGGTCACTCTATGTCGGATGCGCAATTATACAGATCTAAAGAAGAAGTAGAAGAGTACAAAAAAATTGACCCTATCACTCAAGTTTTAGATATTATTAAAGAAAATAACTATGCTACCGAAGCTGAAATCGAAGCAATCGATCAAAGAGTAAAAGATTTAGTAGATGAATGTGAAAAATTCGCTGAAGACTCTCCTTACCCTGAAGCGCCTCAGTTATACGACGTAGTATACGATCAAGAAAACTATCCTTTCATTTCTCATAGATTATAAGATATGGCAACAGTAATTACAATGCCGCGTTTAAGCGACACTATGACAGAAGGAACGGTCGCTACTTGGCTTAAAAAGGTAGGCGATGTCATCAAAGAAGGGGATATCCTAGCCGAAATCGAAACTGATAAAGCAACTATGGAATTTGAATCGTTCAATGCGGGTACTTTGTTGTACATTGGTATTGAAGCAGGACAATCAGCACCTGTTGATTCTCTTTTAGCTATTATAGGTGCTGCAGGTGAAGATATTAGTGCGCAAATTGCGGGTGGTGCTTCGGCGCCTCAAGCAGTTGCTCCAGTTGCTGAAACAGTTGCTGCTCCCGTAGCGCAAGCTGCTGCAACAACTATTCCTGAAGGGGTTAAAGTAATCACTATGCCTCGCTTAAGTGATACTATGACTATGGGTACTGTAGCTACTTGGTTGAAAAAAGTAGGCGATGCAGTAAAAGAAGGGGATATTTTAGCCGAAATCGAAACCGATAAGGCAACAATGGAATTTGAATCATTCAATGCAGGTACCTTATTATATATAGGTATTCCTGAAGGTGGAACTGCACCTGTTGATAGCGTATTAGCCATCATCGGACCTGCGGGAACAGACATCACAGGAATTGCGGAAAACTATACTAAAGGCGATGCTCCAGTAGCTGCTCCAGTAGCAGTAGCTTCGGCTCCAGTAGCAGTGAGTGCTCCAGTGACAGAAACTGCTCCGGTAGTAAACGAAGGCGGTAGAGTATTCGCTTCTCCTTTAGCAAGACAAATTGCTAAAGAAAAAGGAATCAACTTAGCGCAAGTTAAAGGATCAGGTGAAAATGGAAGAATCGTTAAAAGTGATGTAGAAAACTTCACTGCTGCTCCAGTAGCTGCTCCATCAACTTCAACTTCTGATGCTGCTTCAACAGTTAGACCTTTTGTTCCAGCAGGAGAACAATTTTCTGAACAAATCAAAAACTCGCAAATGCGTAAAACTATTGCGCGTCGTTTGTCCGAGTCTATTTTCACTGCGCCTCATTTCTACTTGACTATTGAAGTAGCGATGGACGAAGCAATGAAATCTCGTGCTACAATTAATAGTGTGCCTGATACTAAAGTATCATTCAATGATATGGTCATCAAAGCTTGTGCAATGGCATTGAAAAAACATCCAAAAGTAAACTCTCAATGGAGTGAAGAAGCTATTACAATCAATCATCACGTAAATGTTGGTGTAGCAGTAGCGGTAGAGGATGGATTAGTTGTACCAGTATTAAAATTCACAGACCAAATGAGTTTGTCTCAAATTGGTGGTGCGGTTAAAGATTTAGCAGTTAAAGCAAAATCTAAAAAACTGCAACCAGCCGAAATGGACGGAAGTACTTTTACAGTATCGAATTTGGGAATGTTTGGTATTACTGAATTTACTTCAATCATCAACCAACCTAATTCAGCTATTCTTTCCGTAGGTGCTATTGTTGAAAAACCAGTAGTGAGAAACGGACAGATTGTAGTAGGCAATACTATGAAAGTAACTCTTGCTTGCGACCACCGTACGGTTGACGGAGCAACAGGTGCTCAGTTCTTACAAACTTTGAGAACTTACCTTGAAAATCCAGTGACAATGTTGGCTTAATAGTTAGCAGTTCGTATTCAATAAACAAACCCGTTCTTTATAGAACGGGTTTTTTGTTGTTAAGTGATTGTTAGAGAAATATACAATAAGATCATTGATGTTTGTATAGTAAAATGAATATTTTGAACTTCCTTTTGATGTTATAATAAGGTTCATTCCATAAGGTTTGGAAAGTAGTCACTATTTCGTTTGTATTAGTTCAACATCTTTTCTTTGTCACTAGATTGTTAGTATATCTTAACACTCAAGTTTTGATACTTGCCATTCAATGAACTTTCCTGATTAATGTTGACCGATTTCTAATTTTTTTTATATATTTTTTCCAACCCTCGCAGGGTTTTAAACCCTGCGAGGGTTCGAGACGTGAATATTTATCGTGATTATAGCTCTTGAAATATGTCGTACCTACGGGACTTATTGTTAGCTTCAATCATTTTGCCATCAATATGTCGCCCCTGACGGGACTTTCAAATTCCACAAAATCTTTCTTCTAGCTTCTTCTCTAGTCTTAATACTTAATACTCAAATCTTAATACTTCTTTATTTGTTTTTCTCTTCTATCCATTTTGCCATATATTTTGTGCTGCTCAACAAATGATGTTGCAATATGGCGCCAATAAAGTTTTTGTTGCGATGTGATTGTAATTGATTTGTTAAAAAGGAAATATGTTGAAGGAAATCCATTTGATAACATTCTATATCATAACGTTCTTTTAATAGCGTATAGCCATTTGCTTGAGAGGCTTCCCAAAGTTCTTGTTGTAGGTAGTAGGAAGCTGTCGCTTTCGCAAATTTCAATGGATGATCTTCGATGCAACCATTCCAAGGCAAAGCTCCATGCATTGCTTCTGAACCAATAGACGTTGTGATGCTGGGCGTTCCGTACTGCATCGCTTCAATCAGCTTGCCTTTTATCCCGGCACCAAAGCGTATCGGAGCCACGAGTAATCGAGCTGAACCAATTACTTCTTGGGCCGATGCCGCTCTACCCATAATATAAAAGTTAGATTTTGGTCGGTGTAATTCAAGCACCTTCTGTGTGGGATAAGCGCCATAAATCAACATCTTAACATTAGGTAATAGAGGTTGTAATAAAGGCCAAATTATTTTAGATAAATATTGTACTGCATCCCAATTGGGCTCGTGCAAAAAATTTCCAATAAACACCAAGTCCTTTCGCTCAGAAAAAGGGAGTGGAGTAGGTAAGGCTTTTGCAAATAAAGGTAGGTAATACAATAGGTCTCTAGCAATCGAAAACTGCTCTTGCAGAAGTTGCATTTCATATTCTGAGATCATCAAGGAGGTGTCACAACGTAAAATGCTGGCTAACTCTCGTTTTGCGATATCGGAATATAAATCATTACTGTTGAATTCTCGTTCTTCCTTTACTGACTTTTGGCGTGCCTGGCGCAAGCAATGCAAATCTTCAGTATCCAGTATTTTCAATGCGGTTGGGCATTGCTCAGATACACGCCAACCAAATTGTTCCTCAACCATAAAGCGATCAAACAATACTACAGAAGGATTTAATTCTTTTACAAATACATCAAACGACACATCGTTTAGTACAATTGCTTCTGTTCGAATTCCCAAAGCTTTTAAATCTTCGGAAAACTCTAAGTTTTGTGCTGTACTTGCAAAAGTAATCACATAACCATCATTAGAGAATAATTCAATCAATTGCATCATTCGGCTGCCGGCAGCGGATGATTTAGGTTCTGGCCAAACAAAGCCAAGGATTAATAAACTTTTCGATTTTAGCATAATATCAAATACTATTACAAAGAAAAGATATAATTTTGCACCAATCAATAAATCAATAGAAATGTTAGGACTAAAATTAAAAACTGACCCTCGATGGGTAACTATAGTAGAGTCTAATATTGAAGAAATACTTACCGATCATGCTTGGTGCGAACAAAAAGCTGCTACCAACATTATTACCCTGATTGCTTATAATTCGGAACATGTGGACTTAGTAACTGATTTACTAGAAATAGCTAAAGAAGAAATTGAGCATTTCCAACGTGTTCACAATATCATTAAAGAGCGAGGGCTTACGCTTGGTCGTGAGCGAAAAGATCATTATGTAAACGAGCTGTTTAAATTTATGCGTAAAGATGGCAGTCGTAATGACTCCTTTATTGATCGATTGTTGTTTTCGGCTATGATTGAAGCTCGTAGTTGTGAACGTTTCAAAGTCCTTTCACAAAATATTGAAGACCCTGCGTTAGCAGAATTCTATAGAGAACTTATGATTTCCGAAGCAGGACATTATACTACTTTCCTTCGTTTCGCTCGCAAATATTCTGAAAAAGTTGATGTTGACAAACGTTGGCAAGAATGGCTTGATTTTGAAGGTGAACTAATCACCAATTACGGAAAACAAGAAACGGTTCACGGGTAAGTTTTTGTTGTAGTTTTTTTGTTGTAGTTTTTTTGTTGTAAGTTGTAGGTTCTAGGTTAAAGATAGTGTTCAGATATAGATGGTTGTTTTATTTAAAATATAAAGCAACCCTATATACAACTTACAACAAACTTACAACCTAACACCTACAACTTACAACTTACAACCAAATCAACCTATTTAGAATTGTTAGTTGCAATTACAAACTTTAGATTGTTTTTTACACCAATCTGAAGGACATCTACCAAATCTTGTACTTGAAGATTGTAAGGAATACGCACCACTACTGTTTGATCTTTTGAAGTATCCATCTTTGAAAGTAATGTAGCTTCTAGTTGATCAAAGGCAACTTCTTGTTTGTCCAAAAAGAAATGCTTGTCTTCAGTCACCGACAAACTGATGAGTTGTTTGTTTGTTTTCTCATTAGCTTTTGATTTCGGTAATGTCATCTTAATTACGTTCGGATTTGCTAATGTTGATATGATAAGAAAAAACAGCAGCAAGAAAAACATAATATCACTCAGCGACGAAGTAGCGACTTCGGCGTGGAATCGTTTATTTCGTTTTACCATTTGGTCGTTGAATTATATTAACAAAATCTAACACTTGTTTTTGAATGCTTAAAGCGAAGCTATCAATTTTTCCATTGAATAAATGGTAAGCGGAATAGGCGATGATTCCCACTACTAAACCTGATCCTGAACTGATCATTTTTTCATATAATCCTCCAGAAATATTTCCAATACTAATATCTTCAGTTTGTGAAATGCTGTAGAAAATTTTGATAACCCCTGAGATGGTTCCGATGAATCCTAGTGTAGGTGCAATACCTGCAATAAGTCCTAATTGCCCTAGTTTCTTTTCCATTTCTCCTACTTCAATATTAGCAGCTCGCTCCATATTAGATTCGATTTCTGAAATAGGTCTTCCGATAGTTAAGATCCCTTCTCTTAACACATAGCCTGAAGCGGTATTGGTACGTTCAGCAGTAGATACTGCCCCGTCAATATTACCTGCATTCAAATTGTCGCGAATATCACGGATTAAGTTTGGATCAATAACGGCGCGTTTGTGGATGTATAAATAACGCTCGATGATGATATAAAAAGTATAAAACAACAGTATCGAAATAGGGATTAAAAAGAATCCTCCTTTTAATATAAACCCTAATACTGAGATCTCATTCGCTTTCGCTGTACCTTCAATTACTGCTCCCGCAGCTTTGGCAACTGTATCATTTTGTACTTGAAGAAAGAAGTTAATCATAAATAATGTTTTAAATTTCGTTTTATAATATCAAATTTGCACTAAAGATAAATTCTAATATATTATTAAACTACAAATTTGATAAAATATTTCATCTTACTCTAATTTTATTTCTCTTATGAATTATCAGCAAACCATCGAATGGATGTTTAATCAGTTGCCTATGTACCAACAGCAAGGTGCTTCGGCTTACAAAAAAGATCTGACCAACACTTTGTTACTCTCCGAACACTTAGGGCATCCTGAGCAACAACTGCGTTGTATTCATGTGGCAGGAACTAATGGGAAAGGATCTACATCGCATTTGTTGGCTTCTGTATTGCAAGAAGCAGGATATAGAGTTGGGTTGTATACATCGCCCCATTTAAAAGACTTTAGAGAACGCATCAAGATTAATGGTGAAGAAATATCAGAAGATTTCATTTGTGACTTTATTGCAGATAACAAAACATTTTTCGAAACCAATCAATTGAGTTTTTTCGAAATGACAGTAGGTTTGGCCTTTGATTATTTTGCCAAAGCGCAAACGGATATCAATATTATTGAAGTGGGGATGGGAGGTCGATTGGATTCTACCAATATTATTCAGCCATTGTTGTCGGTTATTACGAATATAGGATTGGATCACACACAGTTTTTGGGAACTACATTAGAATCGATTGCTTTTGAAAAAGCTGGGATTATTAAAAAAGAGGTGCCAGTAGTAATTGGGGAATATACTATCGAAACAAAAGGTGTATTCGTTGAAAAAGCCCGGGAGCAACAAGCGCCTATTTACTTTGCATCCGAGTTGATAGAGGAAGTTTATCCTTCAGCTTTGATAGGGGATTATCAAATTCATAATAAAAAAACCGTTCAACAAGCTTTAAACGTGTTGCAAACGGAAACTAATTTTACTGTAACAGAAGAAAACATCCACAGAGGATTTATGAATGTAATTGAAAATACAGGGCTACAAGGTAGATGGCAACAATTAAGAACCGCGCCAAAAGTGATTTGCGACACGGCACATAATTCTCACGGATTAAAGATAGTGATGCGACAGTTGGAAAATGAAAAATATTCCGATTTGCATATTGTTTTAGGGGTGGTCAATGATAAAGATTTGGATGAAATACTTCCTTTATTTCCTAAAAAAGCAAAATATTATTTTTGCCGACCAAATATTCCTCGAGGATTATCTGCTGAGACATTAAGTAAAAAAGCCTGTGAATATGGATTAGAAGGGAAAGTATATATTTCTGTTTCAAACGCTTATCTAGACGCCTTAAATACTGCTGATTCCGAAGACTTGATTTATATAGGAGGAAGTACTTTTGTAGTTGCAGAAGTTTTATAAAAAATGTTTGGAGAATAAAAAATAAGCCTTATATTTGCACCCTGTTAATGAGAAATCATCAACGATAAAAGGGCGATTAGCTCAGCTGGTTCAGAGCACCTCGTTTACACCGAGGGGGTCGGGGGTTCGAACCCCTCATCGCCCACCACTTTTATCACATACTGATAGTTAACCTTATCGGGCGATTAGCTCAGCTGGTTCAGAGCACCTCGTTTACACCGAGGGGGTCGGGGGTTCGAACCCCTCATCGCCCACTTAACTCCTTAAGTAATTAAGGAGTTTTTTGTATTTACTATTGTACTATGGAGTTTACACTTTTATCACATACTGATAGTAAAGGATCAAGTCCAAAACCTGTGGAGAAGGATAAATTAAGCATATAAATTAGTTAATCTAAAGAGGAAGAATTCTACGCATCTAACTCCTCTGAATTTACTTCTAAAAGCTTTTATTTTTGCATTAAAAGATTCTGCAGATGCATTAGTACTTCTGTTATCAAAATAATTCAGTATTGTTTGATAATGATTTATTATAGTTCTTGATATTGTATTAAAAGCTTTGTATCCAGTTTGTCTTACTTTTTCATGCCATTTAGCTAGTTTGGCATAAGCATATACTTTGTTAGTTGTATTTTGGAATATATTGGATAATTCCATAGTGAGCTGATAAGCTATTTTAATATCAGGATAGAGTTCAAAAAGGATTTTAGATCTTTCTATTTGATTTTGTGTCCACTTAGACTCTCTTTTGTATAATAAATATCTACTTCTTGCTAAGAGTTGCTTCCTTGTTTCACCATTTTGTAGATATTCAGGATTGAACTTTTTATGATTTTTTTTCGCTTTTTCTATTGATTCATTTTCTTGATCTATAGCCTCCCATCTATGTTTGATTCTTATTTCTT
The DNA here is from genome assembly GCA_947378465.1 of Flavobacteriaceae bacterium. Taxonomy (GTDB): domain Bacteria; phylum Bacteroidota; class Bacteroidia; order Flavobacteriales; family Flavobacteriaceae; genus Flavobacterium. Next base: position 863 of record CANCJZ010000034.1, on the reverse strand, counting down.
GTAATGCTTCTACAGCTAACTTTTGAACATGGAATCTATCTGTAACAAGTACAGCGCTTGGGAATGATTTTTTGACAATTAACTCCATGTTAGGAGCCATGTCTAAAGTAACTTCTTCTACTTTAGCTCTTTCCCTTAAAGGTATTTTGGTAAGGATTTCAATAACATTTTCAGCTTTAGTCCCTTTTACTATAGCAACAATACTTCCTGCTTTCCCTTTGGCTTTTTTATTAGTGACTATGGTATAAAGTTCATCATGAGAGAGAGCTGTCTCATCTATAGATAACCTCTTTCCAATATTTTCAGGGAATAGTAACCATGTTTTAGCATGCTTTTTTTGATCCCAGGTATAAAACTCACTTAAAAAATCTTTGTATTGTTTTTGAAGTAGTTTACCATTTACACCATAAAAATTTGCAATACTTTTAGCGTCGTGGGCATTAGTATCTATTGATTTCTTTTAAAAAAGAGGCAAACTCTTGTGTTAATCGAGTGCCCTTTGCTACTATGTTCCAATCTCTATATACTACTTTATTAGTGGTCATATTAAGCCATCTTCTTCTTTTGATGTGAAGGTAAACTTTGTATTCACGTATTGGAAAGTCTTGAACTGTTATTGGGTCAAAAAAGCCTTTGGATTGAAGTAAGTCTTTTGAGTATTCACTAGGAACGTTATTCTTCTCTTCTAGATTTAGATGAAGTATTTCATCTTGCTTATCTATTGTTTTGAGTTCAAAATGATCAATTATATAGCTCGGTAGTAATAGTTTTATTAATAAATTAAATGATTCCTCCATGATGTTTTTATATTACACAAAGTAATCTATTTTTTATTTTCTCCACAACTTTTTATCTTGATCCGA
>CANCJZ010000033.1 GCA_947378465.1 Flavobacteriaceae bacterium | reverse complement strand
TATTTATTGCTTTTAGTTCCCAGTATTATTATAGCAACCGAAGTGTTGAGCTTAGCCAATCAAAATATCCGTAAAACTATTATGTTTAATGTTTCTGGACCGATTTGTTTAGGGGTCGCGTCCTTATATACTTACAACCGGAAAGTTCGAATTGAACAAATTAATAATATATTATTGGTCATTGGATTGCCAATCATCAGTTGTGTAGTATATCTGCTTTTTGTAACCCCAAATATTAAAGACGTTTTATTAGGCACAGGTTCCAATGCCCGATTATCAGGAGGTTTTGGTCCTAACCAAGTGTCAACTATCCTTGGATTGGGAATGTTTATCTTCTTTTCTCGATTGATTCTCGATTCGAAAACAAAAATTGTTTTTTTAGTAAATTTAGTTTGCGCACTTTATATCAGTTATAGAGGAATGTTGACTTTCTCTCGAGGAGGAATGATGACTGGATTTGTGATGATTATTGTGCTAATGGTGTTCGTTTATTTCAATTCAAAAGATATCGGAAAGATTAAGTTGAATTATTTTTTCTTTTTTGTAACGATTGCTATGGTTACTGTATGGTTATTCACTTCTTACAAAACGGATGGACTGATTGACAAACGTTACGCCAATAAAGATTCTGCAGGTAGGGAAAAAGTCGATAATTTTACTGGTAGAGGAGAAATTGCACAAGGGGAAATAGAAATGTTTTTAGAGCATCCTTTCTTTGGCGTTGGTGTCGCAAAAGGCTCTGAAATTAGATCCGAACAAATGGGCTTAAATGATTTATTTGCTTCCCATGATGAGGTAACAAGGATGTTAGCGGAACACGGTTCTTTAGGGATTCTCGCTTTATTGATATTGGTTTTTACGCCAGTCTTATTATTTATAGATAACAAACAGCATATTTATATGTTTTCCTTCTTGCTCTTTTGGTTTCTTACCATTAATCACGCTGCTATGCGAACGGCTTCCCCCGCTTTTATATATGCATTGTCGCTATTAAAAGTCCATTTTGATGAGGAGTAAGATATTATATATAGGGAATAAACTTTCTTCTAATGGAAGTACAGCCACTTCAATCGAAACGTTAGGGAGTTTTCTTGAAAGCGAAGGTTTCGTCATATATTACGCTTCATCTTTTAAAAACAAAACCTTACGGTTATTAGATATGATCTTCTCTACGATTCGTTATTGTCGTAAAGTGAATTATGTAATGATAGATGTGTACAGTACGCAAAACTTTTGGTATGCTATTATTATAAGTCAGTTATGCCGAATATTGCATTTGAAATACATTTGTAAGCTTCACGGTGGAAATTTGCCAAATCGATTGGAAAGGAATCCAATGCTTTGTAATTTGGTCTTTAATTATTCATATTTCAATTTGGCTCCTTCGATGTACTTGCTCGATGCTTTCGCTGTTAATAAGTATAAGAATTTAATGTTTGTTCCTAATACTATTGATTTGAAAGAATATCAATTTACCAAGCGTCAAATTGAAGCTCCAAAACTACTTTGGGTGCGTTCTTTTTCATCTATTTATAATCCTTTAATGGCGGTTAAAGTTTTGTATTATTTACAAAAAGAGTACCCGAAAGCGGAATTGTGTATGGTAGGCCCCGACAAAGAAAATTTGATTAAAGATTGTAAGGAATTGGCTCACGCACTTAAAATTGACGTCAAATTCACAGGAATGTTAACCAAAGAAGAATGGGTAGAACTTTCTAAAGAGTATAATTTTTTTATCAATACAACTCATTATGATAATACTCCTGTTAGTGTAATTGAAGCGATGGCTTTAGGGTTATCAATTGTGTCAACTAATGTAGGAGGGGTTCCTTATTTAATTCAAGAAAAAGTAAATGGCTTATTAGTAGAAGATGATAATGTTGTTGAAATGACAGAAGCAATCAAATCACTAATCAATGATGATGTTTTGAGAAGACAAATGTTGTTGAATTCTAGAAAATTAGTGGAACAATTTGATTGGGAAAAAATTAAGTTTGTTTGGTTCGATATATTGAAATAGGTATTGGTGAAGTATTCTTTAATTTAGTAACTTGCGGCCAATTACGTAAGGATAAAAATGAATAGTAATAAAAAAATCCATTTTGAAATTTCAGAACGAAAACTTCTTCTCAAAGGGTTCGATATTACTTGTGTTTTAGTTTCTCTATACATCATCAGTTCTATATTTGATTTTAAATATTTTACGTTTTCTAAAGAAAATATTTATTGGCCTGTAGTTTTGGCATTATATATCAATGTTTTTGGTTCTGTGTTTGAAATGTATAATCTTCAGGTGGCCAGTAATCAATTTCAAATCATTAAAAGTATCATTTTAACGTCCTCGACTACTGTTCTGGTATATTTGTTAACTCCTATATATACTCCCTTTTTGCCTTCGAATCGTTTGCAAATTATTATCTTTTACGTTGCCATTTTTATGTCTTTATTATTGTGGAGGATATTTTATGTAAAATTCTTAGCCTCGCATCGTTTTGTCAAAAATGCAATTCTAGTATGTGATAGTGAACAAATAAATGAATTGGTTTTTGGTCTTGAAAGTGTGGATCCACATTATAAATTTATTGGCTTCGTAAATTCCGATGAAAATCAAATGGAGGTAGTACACGATACTTCAATTAAGAATATTAAAGTAAACGACTTGGAAAATTATGTTCGAAAAAATTCCATCTCCGAAATTGTAATTGCCTCTCAAAAGGAGGATTCTATTACGGTAAACCTATACAATCAATTGATTCATTTGCTTGAAAACGGAGTGATTATAAAGGAATATACCCAACTCTTTGAAACCATCACCCAACGAATCCCCGTGCAATATGTGTCTCGTGATTTTTATAGATATTTCCCTTTTAATAGGAATAATCAAAATCAATTGTATCTATTAGTGGTTCGATTGGCGGAAATTATTATTGCTTCTATTGGAATTGTATTTGGGTTGTTGTTTTTACCTTTTATTTTTATAGGGAATCTTATAGGGAATAGAGGGAAGTTGTTTTATACACAAGAACGGGTAGGGAAGAATGGCGAAATTTTCAAAATCTATAAATACCGTACCATGATTGCTAACGCAGAGAAAGATGGTGCAGTATTTACTACTATTAACGATTCACGAATTACCCCTTTTGGAAAGTTTTTACGCAAAACCCGTTTGGATGAGTTTCCACAATTTATCAATATCCTTAAAGCAGATATGGCAATTATTGGCCCTCGTCCTGAACGGCCTGTTTTTGTTAATGAAATTGCTGAGGTGATGCCTTTTTATGAAACACGTCATGTAATCAAACCAGGATTAACGGGTTGGGCACAAGTCAACTATTCTTATGGAGAATCAATTGAAGACAGTTTGGTTAAACTTCAATATGATTTGTATTATATCAAACATCGAAGTATTTTTCTAGACATTAATATCATCGTAAAAACCTTTAGTACAATTTTATTCTACAGAGGACAATAATCTTTTATTGTTGTTTTTTCAAAAGTCTATACAACAATACCCCATTACTCAATATAAAAGGCAACATCAAAAAGAAATCTGCTTTGTTGAATAGGAATAGCGTATAAGCTGCCATCATAACCAAACAAGCTTTTAGTACTATATTTAATTTTTTTCCTTTAACAAATGGAAGTACTAAAAAAATAGGGTTAAAAAGCAAACTGTTATAATTCCACAACACCTCTTTGTGAAAAGAATATAATCCAACGAACGAAAGGAATAATCCCAACAATCCTAATAGAAATAAATAAACTAGTGTAACAGGCTTTTTATTAACAAGTACAATTACCAACAGTATTACTGCAATAAAATAGATGCTATTAAAAAAAGAAAAACCAATATTAATTGCAACTCCAGGAACAATAACGGCCTTTTTTGCAACTAAAGGCTTTCCATTGATTTTTGCTTGATCCAAACTATTTAATAATTCTATGGGCAGAAAAAGCTTCTCTGCTTTTGAATCTGTTTTAGCTCCAAAAATGATGTTGATTCCTAACTTATACCAAAAATGATCTTCAAAATATGGATATAGAACACTTCTGTATGAAATACTTTGATCATCCACTTTTTTCAATATTGTCTTTCCTATAGTTTGATTGATTTTATCCATAACCATAGTGGTGCAATTACGATCAATAAATTTATAAGTATAATAGCGATCTTCTGAAAATAACGATTGATTCAACAGTTCAAATAACTGTTCTTTTTGAGTATAAGATAAGTTTAAGGTTTGCTCAATGACTTCTCGGTTGTCGTATTGGTATTCGTATATAAAATCGGCATAACTACTTGCAATGATAAAATACTGCAAATCACCTTTGACAAATTTTAAATAAAAATGCTCTGTATCAAAATCAAATGCGCCATAATTGTATACTACATCTATATTGTTGACGCTATCTTTAATTCGAATTGCAGTATGCCCAAAAGTAGAGTATAATTCAGCTCCTTTTCCACAAGTAAACACACTAATTGCTGCCTCTTGGGATAGTTTTGGAGCCTGTGCGTAGGATTGAAGTACGAAGAAAAGACTTAGGAGTAGGAATGTTTTTTTCATCTTATTTTATTATCTGAAAATACTTAAATCCACTTTTACAGAAAAGATATTTGAATACAAGGCTGAGGTTTGATCTCCCAAATTAGTTAAAGCATAATCCACCTGAATTCCTCTATATTTGAAACCTAATCCTATATTGGGTTGAAAGCCTACCTTTTTAGTATTATCGATTTGAGTAACATTTTGAAAATTCCCAACTCCTCCTCTTAAAAAAACTAAATCAGTATAACCAAATTCAAATCCTAAGGCAGGATCAATACTAACCATAGTGGATGATATCAAATCATTAGTTCGTGCAAATTGCATATTCAAATTAGAAGCAACCAATAAGGTATAGTCGTAATGAAATTCAAACTTTTTTGAAATCCCTAATTGTGCTTTTGGTAAAGTAATCTCGGTACTTGCTGGCAAATCTTGATTTTCACCAGCCACAGAACTCTTGATTTTGTTGTATTCGTCTTCATTGATGCTCCATACATTATAAGTAGTGGTGATATCGCGTAACATCAATCCAAAGTTCCATCCATCTCGATTGAATTGCAATCCAACATCAAAACCAAATCCCCAAGAATTGGCAAATTTCCCAATTACTCTTCGAATGATTTTTGAATTTACCCCATATTGAAAACCAGGAACTTTTAATTTACGTGCATAGGAAAAGGTGAGGGCGTAATCAGCGGTGGAGAATTTACTAATATTGTTGTAATTGATATTTCCATTCCCATCAATTAATTGAGTAGTATTTAAAATGTCATCTACTCCAAACCGAATAAAGGACATTCCCCATGAACTTTCTTGATCAATAGGTTTTGCATAAGCGGCATAATCATATTGAGCAATGTTTGCAAAATAACTCGCGTGCATAAAGGAAGCTTGCCCATCTTCTAAGTTTACTAAACCTGCCGGATTCCAATAACATGAATTTACATCAGCCGTACTCGCTACTGCGGTATTTGACATACCCAAAGCAGCAGCATCAACTCCTATATTCATAAATTCATTTGAATATTTTCGTACAGCTTGACCAAAAGCAATGGTGCTAAAAAGAAGAAAAAACAGTAGGTTTTTTTTCAAAACATTATTTTTTGCAAATATCATATAAAAATCTCTATAAAAAAACGTACTTCTCTTTAACTTATTGTACTAAATTTGTCCATCCTAAAAAATAAAACAATGAATATCAAAAAACACATACCAAATATATTGACTCTTCTTAATTTGTTTTGCGGTTGTATGGCGTTAGTAGCTTTAGCACACAGTGGTTATGAAGAAGCTCTTTTCTTTGTGAGTTTAGGGATATTCTTTGATTTTTTTGATGGCTTTTTTGCTCGTAAATTTGGTGTATCAGGTCCTTTAGGCGTGCAATTAGATTCCTTAGCCGATATGGTTACTAGTGGGGTAGCTCCTGGTTTTCTTATGTATAATATGATTGGAATGACCAAATTGTACGATTTTGCGTTCCTTGGTTTTATTATTACTTTAGGAGCTTGTTATCGTTTGGCGAATTTTAATATTGACGAACGTCAAACAGATCATTTTATTGGTTTGCCTACTCCTGCAAACACACTGTTTTTTATGAGTCTTCCGTTGATCTTTTTAGATAAATTCGCCCCTGATTTTATTAAAAAATTTGATATGACTTACGTTCAATTCGTGCTGATTTTTTTAAGTGCCTATATTATGAATGCGGAAATTCCTTTGTTTTCTCTTAAAATCAAAAACTTTAGTGTTCAAAAATACAAATTGCAATTGGGCTTCCTTGCCCTTTCAATTATAATGATGGTCACTTTAAAAGTAGTTGCTATTCCTTTAATTATAGTAGCATACGTGTTATTATCAGTGTTTAATAATATCTTAGCTAAAAAGTAGTTATTAAGTACTAACTATTTTCAATGGCAAAAAGAGTCACCCGCAAGCCTACGGCTATTAAAAAAAGAACTACTAGAAAAAAGAAGTCTTTTTCAGCCGTAAAATATTATGTTTTATCCCTCCTATTAGCTCTTTTGTGTTTTGGTGGCTATCATTACAGAGAAGCTTTATCGTATTATTTCAAATTTGAACCTGATACGACCAAGGAGGATAAAGTATTCCAAGCCCGAATTTATCAAGTATTAACCAAGCATAAGGATTTTGTGTTTGGAATTGATGTGTCGCAATACCAAGGCAAAATTGAATGGGACGAAGTGAAAGATGTGGAAGGCTATAAATTGAACTTTGTGTTAATCAGAGCCACCGCTGGTGCTGATAAATTAGATACTCAGTTTCAAAACAATTGGGAAAATGCTAAAAAAGCCAATTTTATTAGAGGAGCTTATCATTATTATCGCCCTAATGAAAACTCTATTGAGCAAGCTAAGAATTTTATTAAAAATGTACATCTTTCCAAAGGCGATATCCCTCCCGTTTTAGATATCGAAAAACTTCCCGAGAATCAATCCATCGATAGCCTGCAACAAGGTCTTAAACGTTGGTTGCAATATGTTGATCAGCATTATAAAGTAAAACCAATCATTTATACTGGCGAAAAATATTATAACGACTTTTTAAAAGAGGATTTCAAAGGCTATACCTTTTGGATTGCCAATTATAATTTCTTTGTCGAAAATATTAAAGACGATTGGCTCTTCTGGCAATTTACCGAAAAAGCCAAGATAAAAGGAATCGATGGCAAAGTAGATGTTGATATTTATAATGGTACCCCAAAAATGTTTGAATATTTGCTGCTTTCAAATTAATTTATATATTTGTTTAATAAAAAGAAACAAATTAATGAACAAAGTAAAATTTCAATTCAGCATTAAAGACCTAGAAAATCTTTCCGGTATCAAAGCCCACACTATTAGAATATGGGAAAAAAGATACCAAATCTTTACTCCTGAACGTACTGAAACTAACATTCGTTTCTATACCCTTGAAGAACTTCAAAAATTACTTAACGTTTCTTTTTTAAATAATTACGGCTACAAGATATCTCGTGTGGCGGAATTATCCGACCTAGAATTGAATAAACTAGTCAAACAAGTATATTCTGAGAAAACAAATACCGTATTTGCTATCAATGTGCTTAAAATAGCAATGATCAATTTCGATACGCTTTTGTTCAATGAAACACATTTAGAACTCGCTAAAACCAAATCCTTTGAGAGTATTTTTCTGGATATTTATATTCCTTTTCTCAATGAAATTGGAATGTTATGGCAAACTTCTTCCATCAAACCTATTCACGAACATTTTATAAGTTACCTTATTCTTCAAAAATTAATTGAAAATACCTGTACCATTCAATTAAAGACACCAGTAGTCGATGAAGATAAAGTATTTGTGCTTTTCCTTCCTGAAAATGAAGTGCACGAAATGTCCCTGATGTTTACTAATTATCAATTAATTCGTAAAGGATACAGAACAATTTATTTAGGTTCCAGTGTACCTTTTGCTGATTTGTTGGAAATAAGTAAGTTCTATGATAATATTAATTTCATCTCTCATTTTACAGTAATGCCTTATAAAGATGAAGTTGATTCCTATGTAAAGAAATTTGAAAAAGAAATTTTAAACCAAAAATCAAGCAAATTATACGTATCTGGGAACCAAACACAGTATGTAACTCCTAATAATTCTACTATTTTCCGTTTCAATTTACCTGAAGATTTGATTAATACTTTCTAAAAAAATTTGCCTCTGTTGTTTTTGTTTAATAAAAATGTATATTTGTTAAACAAAATAACAAAATGAAAATAGCAATTATTGGTTCTGGTTTTTCTTCTTTAGCGGCCTCTTGTTATCTTGCTAAAGCAGGATATGATGTTCACGTATTTGAAAAAAATACTACTATTGGTGGGAGAGCACGTCAATTAATATCCAAAGGTTTTACTTTTGATATTGGACCAACATGGTATTGGATGCCCGATGTTTTTGATAAGTTCTTTTCCGATTTTGGAAAGAATACTTCTGATTATTATCAACTTGAAAAGCTTTCTCCTGCCTATAAAGTCTTTTTTGATCAGGATAATGCACTTGAAATTGCCGATAATATGACCCAAATCACTCAATTGTTTGAATCAATTGAAGCGGGAAGTGGTGCCAAATTAGAACAATTTATCAATGAAGCTAAATCCAATTATGATATCGCTATTAAAGATTTAGTGTACCGTCCTGGTGATTCTGTTTTGGAATTAATTACACCGCAAACGGCAATGAAAGTCTCTCAGTTTTTCAGTACGATTAGTTCTACTGTAAAATCCAAATTTAAAGATTATCGCCTCCAACAAATACTAGAGTTTCCAGTGTTGTTTTTAGGAGCTAAGCCTTCTAATACCCCCGGCTTTTATAGTTTTATGAACTATGCTGACTTTGGTCTGGGAACTTGGCATCCCAAAGGTGGAATGTACAAGGTTGTCGAAGCGATGGAACAATTAGCGATCGAGTTAGGTGTTAAGTTTCACGTAGACTCTAATGTTGAAAAGATACAAGTATATAAAGGAAAAGCTTTCGGAATTAAAGTCAATGGTGCTGCAATAGCAGCTGATGTCGTATTGAGTGGTGCAGATTACCATTTTACAGAAACTCTTTTAGAAGAAACTTACCGACAATACTCTGAAAAATATTGGGACAAAAAAACATTTGCTCCCTCTTCATTGCTCTTCTATGTAGGTTTTGATAAAAAAATTGAAAATGTAAATCACCACACCTTATTTTTTGATGCCGCCTTTGAACAGCACGCCGTTGAAATTTATGACACCAAAGTATGGCCTAAGAATCCTTTATTCTATGCCAGTTTCCCTTCTAAAACAGACGCCTCTTTTGCACCTAAAACCGCCGAAGCCGCTACCTTTTTAATCCCTTTGGCCATTGATTTAGAAGATACTCCTCAAATCAGAGAACAGTATTTCGATATGATTATCGATCGTTTTGAAAAATTAACCAAGCAATCCGTTCGCGAGCATATTGTGGTTAAAGAATCCTTCTGTGTCAATGACTTCAAAAGCGAATACAATTCCTATAAAGGCAATGCCTACGGATTGGCCAACATTTTAACACAAACAGCCTTTTTGCGGCCTAAAATAAAAAGTAAAAAAGTATCCAATCTTTATTTTACTGGACAACTAACAGTGCCTGGTCCTGGAGTCCCTCCTGCATTGATTTCTGGAAAAATTGCTAGTGATAAAATTATTAATGAAATTAAACTATGAAAGAATTATTTGATAAATCGTCCCTAGACTGTAGTAAACGAATAACCAAAATTTACAGCACTTCTTTTTCTTTGGCGATTAAAATGCTCTCTCCCAAAATCCAAAATGACATCTATGCCATCTATGGTTTTGTGCGTTGTGCAGATGAAATTGTGGATACCTTTAACGACTTCGACCAAGAGTTGCTGTTGGATGAATTTCAAATCGAATTTGATAAAGCTTACCAACGCAAAATAAGTTTGAATCCCGTTTTAAACGCTTTTCAGGATGTTGTACACCGTTATAATATGTTGGATTTAGTCCAGCCTTTTATGAAAAGTATGCGAATGGATTTGGTTAAAAAAGAATATTTAACCCAACAGGAATATGAAGAATACATCTTCGGTTCTGCCGATGTAGTTGGCTTGATGTGCCTTTTGGTCTTTGTCGAAGGCGATAGAACCAAGTATGAAGAATTGAAAGAAAGTGCAATGAAATTAGGTTCGGCCTTTCAAAAAGTTAATTTCCTTCGTGATATGAAGCACGATTATGAAGCTTTAGGCAGAGTCTATTTCCCTCATATCAATCTCGTCGATCTCAATAACGATGACAAACGCGCCATCGTCAAAGAAATTGATGAAGATTTTAAAAATGCCCTCGTAGGAATCAAATTATTACCTAAAGGTGCTAAATTTGGCGTCTACACGGCCTATCGATATTATAAAAGTTTGTTAGATAAAATAAATGACACCAAATCAGAGGAGATTATGAACAAACGAATCAGAGTCGATGATTTCAGCAAGTTGTTCATCATCGGCAAGTCGTATGTCAAATACCAATTAAATTATATGTTATGATCGCCTTACAATATTTTATAATCACCCTTATCACCTTTCTTTGTATGGAAATGGTTACTTGGCTAACCCATAAATTCGTGATGCACGGATTTCTGTGGTACTTACACGAGGACCATCACCAACCCCGTTATCTTTCTTTTTTTGAAAAAAATGACTGGTTTTTTGTCATCTTTGCTATTCCATGCATACTATTGTTTTATTTTGGAGTAAATCCCGCGTTGAATGGATTGTTTTTTATTGGATTAGGAATTCTTTTTTATGGAATGGCCTATTTCTTTATACACGAAATCATCATCCACCAACGAATTAAGTGGTTTACACGAACCAATGTCAAATACTTTAAAGGCTTGCGAAAAGCTCATAAAATTCACCACAAACATTTAGGCAAAGAACAAGGCGAATGTTTTGGAATGTTATATGTTCCTAAAAAATATTTCAAGTAAAATGCAACATTACTTATATCTCATTATTAACCTCGCGAGCGTACTAGTGCCATTCTTGGCAAGCTTTTACCCCAAACATCCATTTTATAAAAACTGGAGCAATTATTTTTGGGCCAATTCAATAGTCGCTTTCGTTTTTATCTTTTGGGATATTTTATTTACCAAAATAGGTGTATGGGGATTCAATCCACATTATTTGTTAGGTATTAATTTCATCAACATACCCCTTGAAGAAGTCTTGTTTTTCTTTTGTATACCGTATTCCAGCGTTTTTGTCTATTTTTCTTTGAATTATTTAGTCAAAAAAAATCCTTTCGACAACATTGACGATTCCATCAGTTTATTCCTAGCCATCGTTTTAATGCTAGTCGGACTCTATTATTACGACCGATGGTATACCGCAGTAACCTTTATTGTAACCTCCCTATTTTTAGGATTCCATTTCCTCACCAATAGAAGTCTATCCAAAGTGTACCGATCCTATTGTGTAACCCTGTTTTTTTTCTTTATCGTTAACGGAATATTGACGGGAAGTTATATCGAAGCTCCAGTAGTGTGGTACAACAACACCGAAAATCTCGGCATCCGATTAGGAACCATCCCTCTTGAAGACGTCTTCTATGGGTTTTTGTTGATTGCTTCAATCATTCAAATTTTCGAATACTTCAATAACAGATTGGATAGAGAGTAGTAAAGTGCCAATATAACAATGTGTCAAAGTCCCAATGGAATAAAACAACAATAGGTATTTCAAATACTCACTTTCATTACCAACGAGTACTTACGAACGACATTGTCTAGTGCAATCGTAAACGAAAATACTCCCCCCATATACTATCAACATCTCGATAGATACATGGAAATTCTCAATAGATATATGTTTTTTAAAATAAAAAGTAAGAACCTCCCCCGGGATACATGGAATTTCTCGATAGATACATGGAAATTCTTAATAGATATATGTTTTTTGAAATAAAAAGTTAGAACCTCTCGCCGTATACATGGAACTTCTCTATAGATACCTGTTTTTTAAAATAAATAGTTAGAAACTCCCGCCGTATACATGGAACTTCTCTATAGATACCTGTTTTTTAAAATAAAAAGTTAGAAACTCCCGCTGGATACATGTAATTTCTCGCTGGATACCTGTTTTTTAAAATAAAAAGTTAGAAACTCCCGCTGGATACATGGAACTTCTCGATGGATACCTGTTTTTTGAAATAAAAAGTTAGAACCTCCCACTAGATACATGGAAATTCTCAATAGATATATGTTTTTTGAAATAAAAAGTTAGAAACTCCCACTAGATACATGGAACTTCCTAACATATACTATGAAATTCGCATAGTATACCATGATTCTTCCACCGTATACTATGGACCTCCCGCCGTAAATTATGAAATTCCCACCGTAAACTGAACTTACAACCTAAAATCAACCTAAAACTCCAATTTCTTTTTACGCAATTCGAAGTTTTGTCCTAGATATACTTTACGTACCATTTCATCAGCAGCCAATTCCTCTGGAATTCCTGCTTTTAATATCCCTCCTTCAAACATCAGGTAGGTTTTGTCCGTAATCGCTAAGGTTTCTTGAACATTGTGGTCCGTAATAAGGATACCGATATTTTTGTTTTTCAATTGAGCAACGATACGCTGAATATCCTCCACCGCCACAGGGTCAACCCCAGCAAAAGGTTCGTCCAGAAGAATGAATTTTGGATCTGTAGCAAGTGCTCTGGCAATTTCTGTTCTTCTTCGTTCCCCTCCGGAAAGCAAATCCCCGCGATTGGTTCGAATATGTTCCAAGCTAAATTCAGCAATCAAGCTTTCCATTTTAGCAATTTGCTCTTCTTTAGTGTAATTCGTAAGTTGTAATACACTTAATATGTTGTCTTCAATACTTAATTTGCGGAATACAGAGGCTTCTTGAGCCAAATACCCAATGCCATTTTGAGCGCGTTTGTACATTGGATACTCCGTAATATCTAAGTCATCTAAATAGATTTTCCCCGAATTAGGTTTTACCAAACCTACAATCATATAAAAGGAAGTGGTTTTACCCGCCCCGTTAGGACCTAATAATCCAACAATTTCTCCCTGATTTACTTCTACTGAAATGCCTTTTACAACACTTCTTCCTTTATAGGTTTTAACTAAATGATCCGCTCTTAATTTCATCTTTTATTGAGTTTCTAAGATTCTCAGTGACTTAGGTATATTATGCAAATAAACAAAAATCAATTAATCGATACTTACTTTTAACTTCAATTTTGGAAAGTTTTATTCCTTGCTCTCCACAAATTGCTTTTTTAATCTTGATCTTCTTCCAAAGCCTCCCAAAATTCATAGGCTCTTCTCAAATGTGGAATCACAATCGTTCCGCCCACTAAGGTCGCAATTCCCATCGCTTCCATCATTTCTTCTTTAGTGATGCCTTCTTTATAAGAAGTTTCCAAATGGTATTTTATGCAATCGTCACATCGCAATACCGTTGAGGCAACCAGTCCTAACAACTCCTTGGTTTTTACATCAAGCGCTCCTTCAGCATAAGCATTAGTATCCAGATTGAATATTCTTTTGACTATTTTATTATTGTCGGCTAACAATTTCTCGTTCATCTTCGAACGGTACTCGTTGAATTCCTTAACTTGATTGCTCATTTTTCAATTTGTTTTTAGCCACTACAGCCGAGATAAATATACTTGCTTCATAGATAATAAGCATCGGAATCGCTACCGTAACCTGACTCACCACATCCGGAGGAGTTACAATTGCTGCAATAATCAATACAATGACTATCGCGTATTTTCTATATTTTCGTAAAAAAGCAGGCGTTACTAATCCTAATTTTGTCAAGAAATACACAATAATAGGAAGCTCAAAAAACAACCCACTGGCAATCACCGCCGTCTTCACCATACTCACATAGGAGTCGATATTGAATTGGTTTTTAACCACCGTACTGATCGAAAAAGTGGCCAAGAAATTAACCGACATCGGTACAATCACGAAATAACCAAACAATACTCCCAGAAAGAAAAGCAAGGAGGCAATAAAGATGAATGCCTTGGCGTGCTTTTTCTCTTTTTCATACAAAGCTGGACTGATGAATTTCCACAACTGCCATAATATATAAGGGAAGGCAAGAATAAACCCAGCCGTGATACACACCCAAACAAAAATGTTGACCTGTCCTTCCATCTCTGTATTCTGAATGATAAAATCCAGTTCAGTGATACAAATACTATCGGCAAATCCCAAATAATGAGAGGCATCACAAAAAAAACGATACGTGATAAAGCTTGGTTTGGTTGGCCCAAATATGATTTCTTCAAATATATAATCAGCAAAAAAGTAAGTGATGATGGCCATAATGACCACCGCTGCTGAACTTCTAACCAGTACCCATCTCAATTCTTCAAGATGGTCCAGAAAGGACATTTCTTTAATATTCTTCTCTGCCATTATACGATTCCTTCTTTTAAAATGTCGTGTAAATGAATTACACCTTTATATTCGCCTTCGTCAACCACTACTAATTGAGTGATTGAAAAATCTTCTAAGATGTTCAACGCATCACTAACCATATCCGTAGTCTTGATTGTTTTAGGATGCTTGGTCATAATGTCTTGAGCGGTCAATCCTGTAATGGTTTCGGTTTTATTCAACATTCTTCGAATATCACCATCGGTAATGATTCCAATTACTTTTTCCTTTTCTATAACAGCAGTAACTCCTAAACGTTTTTCTGAAATTTCTACAATAACATTCTTAATGCTTGAGTCTGAAGCAACCATTGGTTTTCTTGTAGTATCCAGCATATCGCCCACACGAAGTAATAGTTTTTTACCCAAAGCACCACCTGGATGGTATTTTGCAAAATCTTCTGCTTTAAAGTCTCGCATCTCCATCAAGCAAACGGCAATCGCATCACCCATTACTAATTGAGCTGTGGTGCTGTTTGTAGGAGCCAAATTGTTAGGACAAGCTTCGCTTTCAACATAAGTGTTCAATGCAATATCCGCTTCTTTTCCCAAAAAGGAAGTCATATTACCAGTAATAGCAATTAATTTATTCCCGTATCTTTTTAATAAAGGAACCAGTACTTTAATCTCTGGACTATTACCGCTTTTGGAAATACAAATCACAACATCCCCATTTTGAACCATTCCTAAATCACCGTGAATGGCTTCTGAAGCATGTAAAAATTGGGAAGGGGTACCTGTTGAATTCAGTGAAGCAACTATTTTTTGCGCGATTATGGCGCTTTTGCCAATCCCTGTTACAATTAATCGGCCTTTGGAAGCATGGATCAATTCAACGGCCTGAACAAAGTTAATGTCAATGAAATCAGTAAGTTTTGCTATTGATTGGCTCTCGGAAACGATTGTCTTTTTAGCCGATTCAATAATTTTTTCACTTGTTATCAAAATAGATTCGTTATAAAATTTGTATGAATAAAAGAAAGTTGTACATTTATGGTTGCAAATTTATGTAAAAATACTATTAAGTAAGAATGAATTCAATTGAAATTGACATCCACAAAGAATTAAAAAAATATTTTGGTTTTAGCCAATTCAAAGGCCTGCAGGAACAGGTAATCAAAAGTATTGTTGCAAAGAACAATACTTTTGTTATTATGCCTACAGGGGGTGGTAAATCTTTATGTTACCAATTGCCCGCTTTGATTCAGGAAGGAACAGCAATCGTGGTTTCCCCTTTGATTGCGTTGATGAAAAATCAAGTTGATGCCATTAGAAGTGTTTCTTCAGAAGATGGGATCGCTCACGTTTTAAATTCTTCCTTAACTAAAACTGAAATCAATCAAGTAAAAAAGGACATTACTTCAGGGATTACTAAATTGCTTTATGTAGCGCCCGAATCATTAACCAAAGAGGAATACGTCGAATTCTTAAAAAGTGTGCCGATCTCTTTCGTAGCTATTGACGAAGCACATTGTATTTCCGAATGGGGACATGATTTCCGTCCTGAATACCGAAACCTTAGAACTATTATCAAACATTTAGGTGATGTACCAGTGATTGGTTTGACTGCTACAGCAACTCCTAAAGTGCAAGAAGATATACTTAAAAACTTAGACATGTCTGATGCTACTACTTTTAAAGCATCGTTCAACAGACCTAATTTGTTTTATGAAGTACGCACCAAAACTAAAAATATTGAAGCCGATATCATTCGTTTTATCAAACAAAACAAAGGAAAGTCGGGTATTATTTATTGTTTGAGTCGTAAAAAAGTTGAAGAAATAGCTCAAGTATTACAAGTCAATGGAATCAGCGCAGTTCCTTACCACGCGGGTTTAGATGCTAAAACTAGAGCCAAACATCAGGACATGTTCCTGATGGAAGATGTGGAAGTAGTAGTAGCTACCATCGCATTCGGAATGGGAATCGATAAACCAGACGTTCGTTTTGTAATCCACCACGATATTCCTAAATCATTGGAAAGTTATTATCAAGAAACGGGTCGTGCCGGTAGAGATGGAGGCGAAGGACATTGTTTGGCTTATTACTCTTATAAAGATGTTGAGAAACTAGAAAAGTTTATGTCGGGCAAACCTGTTGCTGAGCAAGAAATTGGTTTCGCTTTATTGCAAGAAGTGGTGGCTTATGCGGAAACTTCTATGTCTCGTCGTAAATTCTTATTGCACTACTTTGGGGAAGAGTTTGACAGCGAAACCGGCGAAGGTGCGGATATGGATGACAACATTCGCAATCCTAAAGTTAAGGTGGAAGCTTCAGAGGATGTTAAAAAACTATTACAAGTTGTTCGTGATACCAAACATTTATACAAATCCAAAGAAATTGTTTTTACCCTTATTGGTAGAGTAAATGCAACCATTAAGGCCCATAGAACCGATACTCAAAAGTTCTTCGGCTGTGGTAAAGACAAAGAAGAACGCTATTGGATGGCTTTAATCCGTCAAGTATTAGTTGACGGCTTATTGACAAAAGATATTGAAACCTACGGTATTCTAAAGATTTCAGATAAAGGAAGCGCATTTATTGAAAATCCATCTTCTTTTATGATGTCTGAGGACCATGAATACAACGAGGCCGAAGATGATGCTATAGTAACCGCAGCAAAATCCTCAGGTACTGCTGATGAAGTATTGATGGGAATGTTGCGCGATTTGCGTAAAAAAGTATCTAAAAAATTAGGTGTCCCTCCTTTTGTAGTATTCCAAGATCCTTCTTTAGAAGATATGGCTTTGAAATATCCTATCTCCATTGATGAATTGACCAATACACACGGAGTAGGGGAAGGAAAGGCTAAGAAATATGGAAAAGAGTTTGTGGAGTTAATCAGTCGTTATGTAGAAGATAATGATATCATTCGCCCAGATGATTTAGTAGTGAAGTCTACAGGAGCTAACTCCGCCAACAAATTATACATCATTCAAAATATCGATAGAAAATTATCGCTTGAAGATATCGCTTCCGCAAAAGGAATGAATATGGATGCTTTGCTTAAAGAAATGGAGCAAATTGTCTATTCTGGAACCAAACTTAATATCAAATATTGGATAGATGAATTGCTTGACGAAGATCAACAAGAAGAAATCCACGACTACTTTATGGAATCTGAAACAGATAAGATTGAAGATGCACTTAAAGAATTCGATGGGGATTACGATATTGAAGAACTGCGTTTAATGCGAATAAAATTCATTAGCGAAGTCGCTAATTAATAAAAAAAGGATGCGAAAGCATCCTTTTTTTATTGCTCATATAATTCACCGCGATGAGGTTTTAAGGCATCTCTTACCATGATCATATTTTCGTCCATGACCACCATAAAGGCGATAGCATACAGTTCGTTGATGGTTTCAAAACCCGTGATGTTCAAGTCCAATTTTTCAATGGCGATGTATTGTTTCAAATGAATTTCGTGATGTTCCGCCGTTCGTGCAGCATCAGGACCTCTAAAATCCCAGATAAGTTTTATTTTTCTTGACATTTTTTTAAGTTGCAAAGTTTTAAAGCCACAAAGTTGCAAAGAAATT
>CANCJZ010000032.1 GCA_947378465.1 Flavobacteriaceae bacterium | reverse complement strand
ATTAAATTCCAAATTCCAATAACTAAATTTCAATAATAAAATTCCAAATTCCAAATTACAAGAACAATAGATAAGAGGTGTAATTGGAATTTGGAATTTAAAATTTTAGAATTTTATTTTATTAAGATACTTCTGAACTTAGGGATGTTTTTCAATGCCATTCCAGTTCCTCTAACTACCGCTTTCAATGGGTCTTCGGCGATATATACAGGAAGATCTGTTTTTAAGGAAATACGTTTGTCAAGACCTCTTAACATTGATCCACCACCTGCAAGATAGATACCAGTGTTGTAAATATCAGCCGCTAACTCAGGGGGAGTTTGCGATAAGGTTTCCATAATAGCATCTTCGATACGTTGGATGGATTTGTCTAAAGCTTTGGCAATTTCTCTAAAAGATACTTCTACTTGTTTTGGTTTACCAGTAAGTAAATCTCTACCTTGAACCGACATATCGTCTGGTGGAGAGTCTAAATTATCGGTAGCCGCACCAATGGTAATTTTGATTTTTTCTGCTGTAGTTTCTCCCACAAATAAATTGTGTTGGGTTCTCATATAATAGATGATATCATTAGTGAAAACGTCACCAGCAATTTTTACTGATTTATCACAAACGATACCGCCTAATGCGATAACGGCAATTTCAGTAGTTCCCCCTCCGATATCGACAATCATGTTTCCTTTAGGTTGCATAATGTCAATTCCAATACCAATAGCCGCAGCCATAGGTTCGTGGATCAGGTACACTTCTTTACCATTTACACGTTCACAACTTTCTTTAACGGCACGCATTTCCACCTCAGTAATTCCTGAAGGGATACAAACTACCATACGCAAAGCAGGGGTGAACATTTTTTTCTTTAAAGCAGGGATGCTTTTGATAAACATACTAATCATCTTTTCCGAAGCATCAAAGTCGGCAATAACTCCGTCTTTAAGTGGTCGTATGGTTTTGATGTTTTCATGAGTTTTACCTTGCATCATGTTGGCTTCTTTACCCACAGCGATGATTTTTCCAGATACTCTGTCTCTGGCAACAATAGAAGGGCTATCAATAACAACTTTATCGTTGTGTATGATTAGCGTGTTAGCGGTACCAAGGTCAATTGCTATATCCTCGGTCATGAAATCAAAAAATCCCATAGTTATATAAAGGGTTTTAGTTTGTTATATTTATAAAAGCCTACAAAAATAATAAAATTAATGTTTAAAATGACGTGTTCCTGTAAATACCATTGCAACTTTGTTTTCATTGCAATAATTGATGCTCAATTCGTCTTTGATTGAACCACCCGGCTGAATGACAGCGGTGATTCCCGCATGATTAGCAATTTCTACACAATCCGGAAAAGGGAAGAAGGCATCGCTCGCCATTACTGCTCCGTGAAGGTCAAATCCAAAAGTTTCTGCTTTTTCAATTGCTTGTTTTAAAGCATCAACTCTGGAAGTTTGTCCTGTTCCAGAAGCAATCAAAGTATTGTTTTTTGCAAAAACAATAGTATTCGATTTGGTGTTTTTACAAATTTTGGAAGCAAATAATAAATCGGCTACTTCTTGAGCGGTAGGCTCAGTTAGGGTAACGGTTTTTAAATCGGCCGCTTGGTCTGTACTATTATTTCGGTCCTGAACTAACAAACCGTTTAAGCAAGTTCTTACTTGACGTTGAGGTAAAGGTACATCATTTATGGTCAAAATAATTCTGTTTTTCTTTTCTTGCAAAATAGCAATGGCTTGCTCGTCGTATTTTGGAGCAATCACCACTTCACAGAACAGTGAATTGATTTCTGTAGCAGTAGCAGTGTCGATTGTTCCATTAGCAATCAAAACGCCGCCAAAAGCAGAGGTAGGATCGCAAGCAAGAGCTGTTAAATAAGCGTCTTTCATTGTGGGACGAGTCGCTAATCCGCAAGCATTGTTGTGTTTTAAGATGGCGAAAGTAGCTTCGTTATCTTTGAATTCCGCAATTAAATTCACGGCAGCATCTACGTCAAGAAGGTTGTTATAGGAAAGTTCTTTTCCGTGAAGTTTGGTAAACATTGCATCGAAATCGCCAAAGAAAAATCCTTTTTGATGAGGATTTTCACCATAACGCAAGATCTGTCCGTTAGCAATGCTTTCTTTGTAATAGGTTTCTTCTTTGTTAAAATAATTGAAGATTGCCGTATCGTAATTAGAGGAAACGTGGAAGGCACGAGTCGCTAAGTATTTTCTTTGTTCTAAATTAGTACTTCCATTGTTATCAGTAATCATATCCAAAAACAATTGGTATTCATCTACTGATGGAACAATAACAGTGTCTTTAAAGTTTTTAGCAGCTGCTCTGATTAAAGAGATACCGCCAATATCAATTTTCTCAATAATATCGGCTTCATCAGCGCCTGATGCTACTGTTTTTTCAAAAGGATATAAATCCACAATCACCAAATCAATTTGTGGAATATCGAATTCTTTCATTTGTTCGATATCCGTAGGATGGTCTTGACGATTCAAAATTCCACCAAAAACTTTAGGATGTAAGGTTTTTACTCTGCCTCCAAGAATGGAAGGGTAGGAGGTAACGTCCTCAACAGCCACCACAGGGATGCCTAAATTTTTAATAAAATCTTCGGTTCCTCCGGTTGAATAAATGATGGCATTTTGTTGGTGAAGTTGCTTAACGATAGGTTCTAAGCCTGTTTTGTCAAATACTGAAATTAAGGCAGATTGAATTTTTTTTGTAGTGCTCATTGTGTTGTGTTGTTAAGCGTGCAAAAGTAGTTTATTGCTAATAACTAAACAATTACTTTTTTAAACATTTTTAAATCAATGTTAAATAAAAGTATCATTTGGTTTATTGCTTTCATTTTTATTTTTAAAATAATATGATTTGTAGAATTTGCTCTAGTGAATTATAGGATATATGGCAAAAAAGGACATTAAATTGACGGTGTTAATGTTGTTGTTTTTCAGTTTGTTATAAAATGACAATGCATTTCATAGTTTATATTGGGAGTTCAACGATAAAAAAATGACTAATGTTAAATTAGCGTTATATTTGACACAGAATATAGGATTTAGCCCTTAAATCTTAATGTTTCAATTCGGTTTATTGTATAAAGTGAAACGAATTTAATTTAACCTCAAAAAAAAATTATTACTACTAATTGAAGTTAAGGAAGTATGACAAGTCAAAGAAAAACAAAGAGAAAAATTCTTGAAGCGGCTGTTTTAATCTTTTTTATTATTGCAATAATTGGATTTACTAGCTCTTGGAAGACGGGTTTGTTGTGGCTGTTGGCGGATCTTTTTTTGTTTTCAATATGGTCAAGTTATTGGAAGAAAACAGATATCAGTACTCATATCAATAAAACCTCTAAAGTTTTTTTATTTATAATGTTTGTTGGCCTTTTTGGATGGGGAGGTGCTTACCTTTCTGGCAAAATGAGTTATGGAAATTTTAAATCCAAAAAAACACTTTTAGCTGAAAATAAAAAAAGAGTAGATACTGTTTTTATTAAAAATTTTGAAACAGAGTGGGCAATTAAAAAAGTTCAATCGTATAATGATGAATATATTATAGATTATTCCCTTTCAAAAAAATTAGATACTATTTATTTTCAATTGGATAAAGAATCATCAAAAGGGAATTGGTATGCCACCGCTTCTGTTAAACAAGCATTATATCAAAAACAAATTGATAGTATAATGAAGAAAGATTACGGAAGAGAGTTTAACGTGATTCAACCCAAAATTGTAATCGTTCCTGATGAAGAACAAGAAGAAGTTAATGTTTCTAATTACAAACATTTAAAAGCAATCAATAGACAAAAAATAATTGATCGTCAGTTTTCTCCACGAACTGGTGCTAATATTTACTTGGATAGTTATTTGAGAAATAATAGTAATTATTCAAGTTGTTATGAACACTTACAAACAAATTATACCGATAAGGGTAGTTATATTGTAGTTCAAACAAAAATAAAAACGTGCAACTCTTTTGGTACAAACGAGACGCAATTGGTAATTGCCAAAATTGATTTACAAGGCAATATTTTATCGGTAGAATAGTAATTATTCGTTTAATAAAAGGGAAATTGTTTAATCTTAAATTTAGTAAGTATGAGAGTTAGTGATTTTGAATTGGCTATGCTTTTGAAAAAAGGTTTTAAGATTTTGTATCTTACTTTTACAATGCTACTTTTTTTTAGTTTTGTAATATTATTGATTGATAAAATCAATGATCCCACCCGAGTGCATCTTAATTATAGTGCTTATGGTGCTTTTGGTATGTTCTTGATTGCTTTATTATTTGTTGCTTTTAAATATGTAATTAAAGTAGTAAGAAATTAATATAGTATTTAATATTTAAAATATAAAAAACCTCTTCATGCTAATGAAGAGGTTTTCTATAGGGAACAAATGGAATATTTATTTTCGGATGAAATTTATTTGTTTTCCTGTGTTTAGGCCGTTGTTTTTTGCTAATACCCCACACATATGGAATAACATTCGAGCGCCAACATTACCGTCCCAATCATCGTTTTCACCAGGAGCAACTTCAACTAAATCAAAGCCGATGATTTCTTTTCCTGAATCGGCCAATTTGTTAAATAAATATGTGGCTTGTTCAAAAGAGAACCCTCCAGGAACCGGAGTTCCTGTATTAGGACAATACCAAGGGTACATTCCGTCGATATCGAAACTGATACATACTTTTTGAGGTAATGCATTGATGATGGCCTCACATTGTTGTTGCCAAGTAACACCTTCAAAAGTTTCCTTTTTTAAATCACTATCCGTATGAACAACTACTCTACCATTTTGTTCGTTAACGACACTCACTTCTTGCTCACAAAAATCGCGAATACCTACTTGAACAATTTTAGTGATTTGAGGGATTTGAAGCGCGTTATACATAATAGATGCGTGGGAATATGTAAATCCTTCATAAGCGATACGCAAATCCATATGAGCATCCAAATGCAATATTCCAAAGTCATTGTGCTTTGTGGCTAAGGCTTGGTAGTATCCTAGTGGAGTAGAGTGATCTCCTCCTAAAAGAACTACTTTTTTACCTTGATTCATCCAGTATTCTACTTTTTCTTTTACTTGTTGGTGAACGTTATGACAGGCTTCATTAATGGTATTCAAGTCGGCTTGAAGGGCTGGGATATCAGCAATGTTTAATCCTTCTTCTAAGGCTTGGATAATAGGTTGTGCTAGGATTTTGTATTTATCCGAATCTGTTTTCCAAGTGTCAGGTATCTCAGCATAGTATAGTCCTAATTTCCATAAATCAGGAAAGTTTTGATGATTCAAATCTACTTGAAAAGAGGCGTCAAGTACTGCTTGAGGTCCTTCGGAAGCACCAGCACCATAACTAACGGTTACTTCCCATGGAACCGGAATAATGATGATTTCAGATTGTTCCGAATTGAATGGCAACCCAAAAATGGTAGCGTCGGCAAGTCCTGGTTGTGAAGGATCAAAACTTTGTATAATTTGTTCTTTTGTCATTTTATAGAGCTGTCTAAAAGTGTATAATAATATTTTCGCAAAGTTAATCTTTAATATAGTTTTTCAAAAGAAATCAAAAAGATAGTGTTTGGGAAACGGATTAGAATGTATGATAAATATCATCTTTTTTTATGAGCGATTTACAGACCTTTGACGTTTTTACCAAAATTAAATTAAATTGTATGAGATCAAAATCAACACATACTTTTCATATACCCGTAATGGGCTTGGCTTATACTATTGACAGTCCTATTCGCGTGGCTGCTTATGGTATTTCATCGGTTGTTTCCATCACTGACGATGAGCTTATCGAAAAGATGAGGGCTTTTTACAGTGAAAAATTCAGTATCCCTTATCAAGAAATATCTCAAAAATTCCACGATTATAGAGCGGAACGTATTACGCATTATTTGAACTTAGTGGATACTATTGTTAACGATAAGTTTGAAAAATTTAAAACTGAATTATCCGAAAGCAAATCGGCTTTAGAAAATTACATTTCTATGTTGCCGAATAAGTCGGATATTAAGAATGGCTTACAACGTTTTTTGGACGAAGGTGATGTATTGAAAGAAACCATTAAAAGTTATTTAGAAGAACATTTGTCCCCTGGTGCGATTGATGTGAATATTATGACTAAAGTAGACAAAGATAATTACAATGGGAAGGAACAGCTACCTGTTGAATTCAATGATGCTCACGCTTCATTAAGAGGTTTCGCAAAAAGTAATTTGAGTTCCTCAGTAGTGTTGTCGGCTGGAATGAATCCTAGATTGTATAGTTATTTTGAAAACTTCAAAGATTTTTTCCCTGATGAAAATAATCAATTGAAAAAGAAAATCATATTGAAAGTTAGTGATTTTCGTTCAGCCTTGATTCAAGGAAATTTTTTAGCTAAAAAAGGATTGTGGGTTTCAGAATATCGTATTGAATCTGGATTAAATTGTGGAGGACATGCTTTTGCTACCGATGGCTATTTGATGGGGCCTATTTTAGAAGAATTTAAAGAAAAAAAAGAACAATTGATTCAATCCGCTCATGATTTATTGGTGAAGGCTTTGACTCAAAAAGAAATGCCTACTCCTGCTGTTCCATTAGAATTAAAAATTACGGCTCAAGGTGGTATTGGTACCGCTGAGGAACATGAGTTTTTATTGGATCATTATCAGGTTGATATGGTGGGTTGGGGATCTCCCTTTTTATTAGTTCCCGAAGCCACTTCCGTAGATCAAACAACTAGAGATTTGTTGGCTCAGGCTACAGAAGATGATTTTTATTTGAGTACTATTTCTCCTTTGGGTGTTCCATTCAATTCAGTAAAAGGTACTTCAAATGAATATTGGAAAGAAAAAAGAATTCACGAGCATAAAGCGGGTAGTTCTTGTCCTAAACGATTATTGGCTTTGAGTAAAGAATATGACAACCAAGGACTTTGTACGGCTTCCAAAAAATATCAAGATATTAAATTGGATGAATTAAATCTTTTGAAAGAAACTATTTCTCAAGAAGAATTTGATCAACGCAGTACTAAAATTACGGAAAAATCGTGTTTGTGTGTGGGATTAGTTAATGCTTCCTATTTGGAGAATGACATTAAAATAAAAGGACAACAACAAGGTGTAGTCATTTGTCCTGGACCTAATTTAGCTTATTTCAATCGTGAAATATCATTAGCTGATATGGTAAAGCATATTTATGGAAATGTTAATGTGATGACTGATGTGAATCGTCCTAATGTGTTTGTAAAAGAATTAAAAATGTATGTTGACTATTTAAGAAAAGAAATTTCTGGAACTACAAGCGAAATCACTGCGGGTCAGATAAAGAAATGGAATTCGTTTAAAAATAATCTTTTGGAAGGGATTGAATATTATCAGAATTTGTTTGCTACCACAAATTTCTTTGCCCAAGAAAAGAATGAAATAAAAGCTCAGATAGAGCATTACAAACAGGAATTGACAGGAGTGTTAATTCCAAGTTTAGAGTTAGTTTAAAATTAAAAAAGGCTTGATGTTGAATCAAGCCTTTTTAATTGGATAAAAATTGGGTTATTCTTTTATGAATTTAGAAGTTGCTTTAGCAATATTGAAATAAATAAAATAAACCCCATTAGAAAGTCTAGAAACATCCACTCTTTCTTCATTAGAGATGATTTGTTTTTCCATTACTTTTTGTCCTAACATATTATAAATAGTAATATTTTCATTGCTGTCAAATTCCCCTTTTATGGTGATTTGATTGTTGGCAGGGTTAGGGAATATTACTGCTTTAGATTTGTTGTTTTCATTCACACTCAAATAAGGAGTTACCACTAAGTTGAATGTACAGCTTGCAGTAGTGCCGCTTGTAGCGGTCATCGTAACTGGGTAGGTGCCTGGGGTTACAACTGTTCCTATAGTAGGACTTTGAGTTAGGGTAGCATCACAATTAGCACTGATGGCATTGGCTAAAGTAAGGTAGCTAGGAAGGGTGTATACATTATTAGGGTCTGCGGAAACAGTTTGTGTTCCTGGACAATTAATAGTTAATGGTAATGCAGGCATTACATAACCTCTTAGCGTAAATTTGTCGGTCATTACTTTGATGTCCGCACAAGGATAGTTCATGTCAATTGCAGCTTGTCTTACTGCAATAGCCGCATCTTGTTGATTAGAGGAAGTGGTAGTCATTGAAATTCCTTCTAAAAAGGCTTTGTCCATTTTTTCTCTTCCAATTACATCAAAAATTTGCATTAAGGCAGCACACCAAATTTCACCATCATCGTGAACTTCACCATCTAAATCAGTAGGGTATAGTTTTGTAGTATTGTCCATACGACCACTCCAAAAAGTGTTGTGACCATCCCAACTAAAAACATAATGTATTGCCGCTTGGGTAGACGCCCATTGATTCAAACTTCTGCTGTATGACATGGCCCAATAATCACCATTACCTTCTCCAAAATAATCTGAAGCAGAGCCGTTAGTTAACCAATCGTGAATTCCATGACCAAATTCGTGTAAAATAACATCCGCATCTTCGGCATCATCTACACCACCTTCGCCAAATGCAATTCTTTCTGTGGATGGAATGTAATGTGAATTATCAGCACCACTTAAGCCCGAAGGGTCGTAATAGAAAATTCCTGAATTTAATGAAGGTCTACACGTAATACCTAAAGTTTCATTGATGTATCTCATACTTTTATCTAAATGATAAAAAGCATTGACTGCTTCAAAGCCATCTTGGTTTCTGTTAAAAGAGAAGTTATTGGTGGCTTGCGTGAAAAGTCCTTTACTTGGAGATTCAAAATCATTTATTTGAACGTAAGAGCTTTTTAATTTATAAACACCTGCGGTCAAATCAACTTCAGGAAGTGCTACTGATTCTCTGGCATTGTCTAAGGAAGTGTTTGTTGCATCGCTACCGTCAACATATTGTCCACCATAAGCAACTAACATTTTTGATAAAGGGTCCGGATTGTATACCAAAGCGGTAGCAGTGACAAATGAAGTAGTTTCTGTTGGATTTGCAACAGGCTTTTGACTATGGTCCGCAGTTTTCTTTTTCGGTTTTTCGTAGATGGCTACATCTTTTGTGCTTATAATTGCGCCAGTTTGAGCATCAATAATAGTTTCCCAACTAGCCACTCCTGAGCTTGGATTTGTTACTATTCGGTACACTAATTTAGTTTGGTTGTTTATTCCCATTACACACAAATTGTTGATTGCAATTTGTTTGTTGTCATTGTTGTTTAGTGCAGTATTCGAAACAGAAAGTGCTTGGTCAATACTAATTGAAGGAGTAGTACTGATGTTTTGCAAATTTGTTTTTAATGAATTTGTAGTATAAGTAATTTCATTTTTAGGTGAAAAATGCACTACAATTTCCGATTGGTATACCGGAACATTATTTAATTGTTGTTGGAAACGCAAGGTTTCACCAGACAAACTTTTTCTAACAAAAGTTAATTTGAAGTCAGAAAACGTTGGGAGGTTTAATTCCTTAGAATGGGTGCTTATCCATTGTTTGGCCGCAGCTTCATTTTCGGAATTTTGAGCATTTGCAGAAAAACAAATGGAGAGTACCATCAGTAATCCTAAAATAAAATGTTTTCTCATAATTTAAGTGGTTTATTGGTTAGTGGTAGTGGTTGTGCTTATTTATGGGATAGTATCCCTTTTTTTAATAATTGCCCAAATTCATACATATCTTCGAAGGAAGAGTACAATGGAACGGGAGCCAATCGGATAACATTCGGTTCACGCCAATCGGTAATGACTCCGTTTTTCATTAAATAATCAAACAAACTCCGTCCTTCACCGTGAAGAAAAACAGATAGTTGACAGGCTCTTTCAGCCGGAGTGGAAGGAGTGATGATTTCGAAGGTACTGTTAACTTCTTTGTCAATTTCGTGAAGGATAAATTCTAAGTAGGCAGTAATTTGATCTCTTTTTACAATTAATTTATCCATTCCCACTTCATCAAACATTTCAACGGATGCCAAATATGGAGCAAGAGAAAGAATTGGTAAGTTACTGACTTGCCATCCGTCAGCACCATGAACGGGATCAAATGAAGGTTCCATCTTGAATCGACGCTCTTTGTTATGTCCCCACCATCCTGCGAATCTTGGGAGATTACTGTGGTGATGTTTTTCGTGTACAAAACAACCCGAAGCATTACCTGGTCCTGAATTCATATATTTATAGGAACACCAAGCGGCAAAATCTACTTCCCAATGGTGTAATTCCAATTTGATATTTCCTGCTGCATGGGCTAAGTCGAATCCTACCATAGCGCCTACTTTATGACCTGCTTTAGTGATGCTTTGCATGTCAAATACTTGTCCAGTATAATAATTCACACCACCCATCAATACTAGAGCTAATTCATCCCCAACTTCTTCTATTTTAGCAATGACATCTTCCAATCGGATGTTGTGTTCGCCTTCTCTTCTTTTAATTTCAACAATAGCCTCATTAGGTTCGTAACCGTGGTGGCGTACTTGACTTTGAAACATATATTGATCCGATGGGAATGCTTTTTCTTCACAAATAATTTTGAAGCGTTGCGTTGTAGGACGATAAAACGAAACCATCAACAAATGCAAATTAATTGTCAAGGTATTCATAACGCTAACCTCTGATGGAAGTGCTCCAACAATTTTACTCAATGGATTGGCGAAACGTTCGTGATAGTCCCACCAAGGCTTTTCCGCATAGAAGTGACCTTCAACGGCTAAATTGGCCCAATCACTCATTACTTCATCAACGTATTTTTTAGTTCTTACAGGTTGAAGCCCAAGGGAGTTTCCTGTAAAATAGATTACATCTTTACCATTATGTTGAGGGAAAATAAATTCTTGGCGGTATTTTCGAAGTTCGTCATTTGCGTCTAATTGTTGTGCAAATTCTCTAGTATTTTCAAAAGTCATCGTTTGTTTGTTTTGTTTTTAGTGTTGTGTGGTATGCAAAATCATATTGGTGTAAAAGTAGAAAATAATTATAAAAAAATCCCAACTATTAGTTGGGATTGATTTATAAGCATTCAACAAATGATTGTTGATTGTGATATCTGATTATTATAAAATCAACATTGCATCTCCATAAGAATAAAAACGGTATCCTTCTTTGATTGCTTCATCATACGCCTTACGCATCAAATCGTGTCCGCAAAATGCAGAGATCATCATCAATAAAGTTGATTTTGGGGTATGGAAATTGGTAATCATACTGGTAGCAATACTAAAATCATACGGAGGGAAGATGAACTTGTTCGTCCAACCTTCATAAGGATTTAGGGTTCTAGCAGAGGATACGGAACTTTCAATAGCACGCATTGAAGTAGTTCCAACACAACAAATTCTCTTTTTATTTATTTTAGCATTGTTGACAATGTCACAAGCTTCTTGAGTAATTCGCAATTCTTCCGAATCCATTTTGTGTTTGGATAAATCTTCCACTTCCACAGGATTAAAAGTGCCTAAACCAACGTGTAAGGTTACTTCTGCAAAGTTGATTCCTTTGATTTCAAGTCTTTTTAATAAATGTTTTGAAAAGTGCAAACCTGCAGTTGGCGCTGCAACAGCACCTTCTTCTTTAGCATAAATAGTTTGGTAACGTTCAGCATCTTCTTCAGTTACTTCTCTATTGATGTATTTAGGAATTGGAGTTTCTCCAAGTTCCGTTAGTTTGTTTCTAAATTCTTCATACGAACCGTCGTAAAGAAAACGAAGGGTTCTACCTCTTGAAGTAGTATTGTCGATTACTTCAGCAACTAATGAATCATCATCTCCAAAGTATAATTTGTTTCCAATTCTAATTTTACGTGCTGGATCTACTAAAACATCCCAAAGACGTTGCTCAGCATTTAATTCTCTTAATAAAAAGACTTCAATACGGGCACCCGTTTTTTCTTTATTTCCATACATTCTAGCAGGGAAAACCTTAGTGTTGTTCAGGATCATTACATCACCATCGTCAAAATAATCGATAACATCTTTGAACATTTTGTGCTCGATAGTTCCTTTTTTTCTATCGATGACCATTAGTCTAGATTCATCGCGATTTTCGGATGGAAATTCAGCTAATAACTCAGCTGGTAAATTAAATTGAAAATGAGATAATTTCATTTGAAAGAATTAATGGGTTATAAGTTATCTATCAGATGTTGAAAACGTCTGATTTTTAACGCCTGCAAATATACGATGCTCGAATAGGCGTTGTCAAGTGTTTTGTGCTTTATTTTTAGAATTAGTTTATGAGGTCCCGCTATTAGTATAAAATCTATTTATAAAGTAGTTTGTATTTTAAATCCTAATTTTTCTAAATCATTCCAAAAGGCAGGAAAAGATTTTGAAACCACTTCGGCCTCTTCTATTACTAATGGGACTTTTATCGCAAGTGGTGCAAAGGCCATCGCCATACGATGATCTTGATAGGTAGCGATGGAACAATTTTCCTTAATAGTATCGGTTATTCCTATAGTTAAGCTGTCCTCAGTTATTTGAATTGTAGCTCCCAATTTGTTTAATTCATTGTAAAGAGCTTGTAATCGATCTGTTTCTTTAATTTTTAAGGTTTGTAGACCAGTTAAATGACAACTAACTCCGATTCCTAAACAACATACTGCAATAGTTTGAGCAATATCCGGAACCTTATTCAGGTTGAATTCAAAATGTTGTTTTACAGGAATTGTTTCTTTACTCAATACCATAGTATTGTCTTTGTTGAAATGGGTAGTCACTCCAAATTCGTTGAAAACTTCTACCAACATTGAATCCCCTTGAAGGCTTGAAGGTTTATAACTACTAAGGGTGATATTAGTTCCTACATCCGAAAGAGCTATCATTGTATAGAAATAGGAAGCCGACGACCAATCGGATTCAATAGTAATGGTTTTTGGAAGTGGATGTGTATTGGTTTCCACTCGGATTTTATTTGCAACAAAAGAAGTTTTGATCCCTATAGTTTTGAGCAATTCCAACGTCATATTGATATACGGAATTGAAGTTATTTCACCTTCTAAAGTTAATTCTATACCGTTTTCAAGGGAAGCACCAATAAGGAGTAGAGCGGAAATGTATTGACTGCTTACATTGGCCGCTAAGCTGACCTGATGTTTTGTCAATTGTCGACCTTTAATTAATAGAGGAGGGTAACCGTTGTTTTCAATATATGTGATGTCCGCCCCAAGTTCTTGTAAAGCCTCGACTAATATTTTAATAGGACGTTCTTTCATTCGGGAGGAACCCGTTATCACCACTTCGCGTTGGCTTTGAATTGAAAAATAAGCAGTAAGAAAACGCATTGCGGTACCAGCATGATGTACGTTAATGGTATCTTCATTTGAAAGCAATGCCGCTTGCATAGTGACGGAATCATCCGAATTGGAGGCGTTTTCAAGACTAATAGTAGGATACAAAGCTTGAAGTAATAACAATCGGTTGGTTTCTGATTTGGAGCCGCTAATTGCTATGGATTGATTGGATTTGAACGTTGTTTTTTCAAGTTGTATATTCACTTACTTTAGTTTTTCATTGTTGTGATGTCGGTCGTGATCACGATTGGTTTTTAAATCCATTTTTTTATCAAAGGCAGTTTGAAGGTCAATACCCGTTTGATTGGCTAAACACAATACTACAAACACTACATCAGCTAATTCTTCACCTAAATCTTTATTTTTATCGCTTTCCTTTTCGGATTGTTCTCCATAACGACGCGCAATGATACGTGCTACTTCTCCTACCTCTTCGGTCAATTGCGCCATATTAGTAAGTTCATTAAAATAACGAACGCCATGGTCTTTAATCCAATTGTCTACATCAAGTTGTGCATTTTTTAAATCCATTGTTATATTTTTTTGAGTACAATTTTTTCGTTTTCTTTCTTAATCACTTCCCCAAAGAAGGCTTTTAGTTCTTCATAATATTCCGCGGAAATAACAGACCAATTAATTTTTAATGAACAAGAGACTTGTATTTGGTTGTCCGTGTTTGTAATTAAAAATTTCAAATTAGCTATGTTTTCACTCATTGAAAGTGCTATTGGTTTTGGCAAACTTTCTATTGCGTAGCCTTCTGGTAAATTTATGGTTAATATATGTTTATCTTCTATTGGATACACAAAATCAACAGGGTATTCTCTTTTATCTTGTTTGAATGGATTTACATTTTCTGCAAAAAACAATAAAGGAGAAAGAAACATTTTACCACCTATGATTTCAACTGAATTATTTCCCTTAAAGGAATACGTTTCGGATACGGGATTTTCTAAATCATCAATATTGGTTACCTTATAATCGTTGATTTCAATATTGCCATAGTTCTTTTCGAGTTTTTCTAAATAACTATCTTCCTCTGTCTTTGCGTATTTTTCTCTAAATGAAAAAGCTAAATAATCCGTATACTGATCTCTTACTTTTCCCGAAATTTTACCATCATTAGATAGGTCGATAATTGCATTGACATTATCTTTGGATACAAATTTAGGTAATAAATCCACTTGATTGGAACTTCCTTCTTTTCTAATGATTCTTCCAAACCAGTTTAAAGCTCTTTTAGGAATGATATTCGGGGAAGCAATTTTGCTTGTGGCATCTAATAAAATCAAATCATTTTCAATTTCAACCGCTGCAATAACATAATTAAACGAAGTTCTACTAGGAAAAATAGAAACGCCATTATTTCGTGTGCTGATCAATACAGGATTCGCATCAATATCGGCAAAGCGCAGCATTGCAGTTAACATTAAATTGATCTCAGCCACATTGCCAACTTTAGTAGTATAGGCATTTTTCACTCCTTCTTTGCAATAATAGCCGTATTGATTATTCCAAGTCATTCTTGATTTGACGTAGTTGAAAATGGTTTTTATTTTATCGTCTTGAGTGGTTACTCCTTGTAATAAAGGTTTTAAATCTTCTTCAAAATAGTTGTTCTTTTTTAACTGTTTACCAAATTCATCGGTATCGTATATTTTTTTTACAGCACCTTCCCAATCCAAAGCAATATTTTCTTTGGGATGATTTGGATATTCAATCGAAGCCAACTCAAATTTAAGTATTGAGGTATAGTTTTTTATATTATTCACATAATCTTCTTCCACTAAAGCAGGAACATTGGATTTGGTATACGTGTGTTCAACTTCACCATGTCGAGAGGACAATACAGGCTCGCTTTTTAAATCTATTTTTTGATACCCTGTGATTACTGTTCGGTATTCGAAATACTTAGGGATAGTAGCGCTATATTCTACATAATTAATAGGTATTTCTGATTGAAAGTACCAATCGTTTAGATTCGATAAGTAAGGTGATTTTAAAACATAAGTAAATTCAATTATGGAACCTTCCTTAACAGCAGGAAGCGTTATTTTTTTTACTGTCCAATTTTCATTAACACTTTCCTTGAATTCACTATCCGATTTTAATTTGGTTTTTACAATCTTGCCATCTACAAGGTTATAAGTGCAGGCATTTGAAAAAAACACTATTTCATCATTATTACCACCTACATAGTATTCCCCTTGTTGATCGGCATATTTCAAACCTTCTTTTTTGTAGATCTTGATTTTATAATTTATTTCTGTATAAAGTAAAAAATGCCCGTCGGGATCTAAATCGAAACGTGTAAAACCTTTTTTGAATAAAATAGCGGCCGCCGCAGAAGTATCGCTAGGACATACTTTTTCCTTAAGCTCGTCAATTGTTACTTTTCCTAATTCGTGTTTTTGAGCATTTGCTGTAGCAACAATAGCTAAAAATAAAAGAATATACTTTCTCATATTATATTTTTTTAAGTACAATTTTTTCGCTCTCCTTTTTTACAACTTCTCCAAAAAAGGCTTTTAATTCATCATAATAATCAGAAGAAATAATTGATGAATTGACTGTTAGAGTTGATGAAACTTGTATTTGAGTTCCGGTATTATTTAAAATGTATTTCAATGTAGCTAGGTTGTCACTCATCGTCAGTGAAATTGGAGCTGGCATTGTTTCAACGGCATATCCTTCTGGTATAGTGATGTTGAAAACATATTTGTCTTCAAATGGAAATATAAAATCAACAGGGTATTCTCTTTTTTCTTGTTTAAAAGGGTTTTCTTTTTTTGCAAAAAACAACAAAGGGGAAAAGAACATTTTATCTCCAATAATTTCTACTGAATTATTGCCTTTGAAAGAAAATGTTTCAATC
The DNA here is from genome assembly GCA_947378465.1 of Flavobacteriaceae bacterium. GTDB lineage: Bacteria > Bacteroidota > Bacteroidia > Flavobacteriales > Flavobacteriaceae > Flavobacterium. The sequence goes on along the minus strand of CANCJZ010000032.1, from coordinate 2,307 downwards.
ACAGGTTTGTTTAAGGTGTCCATATTTGTAAGAGCATACTCTGAGATTTCGATGTTGTTAAGTTTTTTTTCAAGCTTTTCAACATAATTGTTTTTATCGCTCTTTTCATTGTTTTCTCTTACAATAAATGCATTGTAATCCGAATATTGTTCTTTGATTTTTCCTTCTAATTTTCCTTCTTTATCTATTGATATCATCGAACTTACAATATCTCTAGAAATTGATTTAGGATTTAAATTAATTTCAGCAGAAGAGCCTTCGGTACGAATGATTCGTCCCATCCAATTCAAATCTCTTGTTGGGAGAATATTTGGAATACTATTTTTACTTGTTGCATCTAATAAAATAACATCATTTTCTATTTCAACTCCTGCAATTACATAGTTGAAAGCATTTCTACTTGGAAATAATGAGATTCCATTAGCACGCGTACTGATCAAAATCGGATTTGCATTAATTTCTGCAAAGCGCAACATAGCAACTAACATTAGATTGATTTCGGCAACATTTCCAACCTTGTCTTGATAGGCTTTTTTTACTCCATCAGTGCAAGCATAACCATAATAACCATTCCAATTCATTCGAGATTTTACATAATTGAAAATGGTCATTATCTTTTCATCTCTACCATTAATTCCAGAGATTAATGTTTTTATATCCTCTTCGAAATAGTTGTTCTTCTTTAATTGTGGACCAAAATCATCATTATCGTATATTTTTTTAACCACATCTTCCCAAGTGTTGGCATAGGATTCGAATTGCGATTGTGGCATTTTCTTACCGGTTAGTTCGTGTTCTACACTTGAAATATAATTTTTTATACTATTTACATAGGATTCATCTTTTAATGCGGGAGCATTTTCAACGATATAAGTCGTTTGATTTTCATTGTAATTGATATTATCTGTTGAAGTTTGATACTTCATGTTTAACCCAGTTTGTACAATGTCTTTATAATTAAGAGTGATGGTTCTGGTTACTGCATTTTTGGTAACAACAGGTGCTAAAAACCCTTTAAAAAGATTGTTGTAATAAAAATACTCAGGAATTTCAGTAGTGTATTCTGAATAATTTACGGGTATTGATTTTTGAAATTCCCAAGTTGGAAAAGTTGAAAAATAAGGGGATTCAATAATATACTTGTATTCTATTATAGATCCTTCTTTTACATTAGGTAAAGTGATTTTCTTTAATGCCCATATTTTATTGACTTTTTCTATAAATTCACCCTCACTTTTTAATTTAGACTTTTCGATTTGTCCATTCACCAAATTGTAAGTAACTGCTTTTGAAAACTGCACTCCTTCGGTAGGAGTACTTCCAATGTAAAATCTAACTTTTTCATTCGCCCATTCATAGCCTTCTTTTTTGTAGATTTTGATTTTCATTTCTACCTCAGTATTTATTTTAAAACCTTCACCTTGAGTATAGATAAAAAAGGTTTTTCCTTTTTCAAATAGAATAGCAGCCGCAGCTGACGAATCTTTTGGACATACTTTTTCCTTAAGCTCGTCAATTGTTACTTTTCCTAATTCGTGTTTTTGAGCATTTGCTGTGGCAACAATAGCTAAAAATAAAAGAATATACTTTCTCATATTATATTTTTTTTAAAATGATTTTTTCGTTTTCTTTTTGAATAACTCCTGAATAAAATGCTTTTAGCTCTTCATAGCGATCTTTTTGGATTCTTGCAGTATTTATTGAAAAAGTGGCTGATAATTGAATTTGGTTCGTTTTATTAATTAAGGTGTACTTTAAACTTCCTAAGTTGTCATTCATTGTTAGTAAAATAGGGCTAGGCATGGTTTCCACTATATAGCCCTCTGGGATGGTGATGCTAACAATGTATTTCTCCTCGTTTGGATATATAAAATCAACTGGGTATTCTCTTTTTTCTTGCTTAAATGGGTTTTCCAATTGTGTAAAAAACAATAGTGGGGAAAAATACATTTTATCTGCAATAACTTCTACTGAATTACCGTCTTTAAAAGAATACGTTTCAATAATTGGCTTGTAAATTGAGTCTTCATTTATAATTGAATACTCTGATATTTCAATGTCTCTTAGTTTTTTTTCGAGTTTTTCTAAATAACTATCTTTTTTAGTGGTATTGTTTTCTCTAAATTTAAATGCATTGTATGCAGTATATTGTTCTCTAATTTTTCCTTCAAGCTTTCCGTCCTTATCAATGCTCGACATTATACTAACTGTAGTATTTGAGTTAAAAGACGGGTTGAGTTGTACAGGTGATGAAGTGCCATTTGGAAGAATCATACGCCCAATCCAGTTCAAATCTCTTATAGGTAA
>CANCJZ010000031.1 GCA_947378465.1 Flavobacteriaceae bacterium | reverse complement strand
AATGACATTGATGTTTCAGGAGGAAAAATATTCTTAGATCCTGATGGCTATCGAATCTTAATTTCTCATATAAAAATAAAATAATGGATTTAATCATAACCACAGAACGTTTAATTCTAAGACAATTGTTACCCTCAGATGCTGAAGCCATGTTCGAAATGGACCATAATCCAGAAGTGCATAAATACCTTTGGAACAAACCCACAGAAACGCTTGATGAGACTAAAGAAATCATTGAATATGTCAGAAAACAATACCTCGACAATGGTATTGGACGTTTTGCTGTTGTTTTAAAAGACACTAATGAATTCATTGGTTGGGCAGGTATAAAATTCATTACCGAACCTGAAAATGGGCAGGTCAACTTCTATGACTTTGGGTATCGATTGAATGAAAAGTTTTGGGGAAAAGGCTATGCCACTGAAGCTTCATACGCTTGGTTAGACTATGGTTATAACCAAATGAACATCAAAATAATGAATGCTTATGCTCAATCCGCAAATGGTGCTTCCAATCATATCCTACAAAAAATAGGAATGACTTTAAAGGAACAATATCTTTCTGATGGGGTACAATGGAATTGGTATGAAATGCATGCTCCTTCTTCCAAATAATTAGAAACTGTTCGAAATAAAAAAAAAACCTAATATAATAGGTAAAAACAATAATGAAAACAATAAAAATTGCAGGAGTTCCTGAACACTTTAATCTTCCTTGGCATTTAAGTATCGAAAACGGAGAGTATGAATCAGTAGGTATTGATTTGCAATGGACCGATGTTCCTGAAGGTACTGGCAAAATGTGTCAAATGCTTCGAGATAGAGAAACGGATATTGCTGTAATCCTTACGGAAGGAATTGTCAAAGATATTGTTGCAGGGAACCCCAGTAAAATTGTTCAAGTTTACGTTGAAAGTCCTTTAATATGGGGAATTCACGTTGGTGCATCATCCAAATACCAACATCTTGATGATTTAGATAATACCAAAGTTGCTATTTCCAGATACGGCTCAGGTTCACAATTAATGGCTTATGTTAATGCCAATAATCAAAGTTGGAATACCGATACCTTAGCCTTTGAAATTGTAAATACTATTGATGGTGCGGTGGAGGCGCTGACTAATGGCGCTGCTGATTACTTTATGTGGGAACGTTTTATGACCAAACCTCTAGTTGATCAAGGTGTTTTTAGAAGAGTTGCCGATTGCCCTACGCCTTGGCCTTGTTTTGTAATTGCAGTTCGAAATGAAATATTAGAAGCACAACCCGATATCATCAGTCAAATTCTTGATATCATTAATATTACTACTACTGATTTTAAAGAAATTCCTAGTATAGACAAAACACTAGCACTTGAATTCCATCAAAAAATAGAAGATATTCAAGAATGGTTAAGTCTTACCGAATGGTCGCAAAATCCTTTAACTGAAAAAATGTTAAACAAAATTCAAAATCAATTATTTGACCTGAAAATTATTGATAAAAAAGGTACATTTGCTGAAATTGTAAAAGCCCTTTAGCTTTCCTTTTTCCATTGAATGATTAAAAGAGCAAAACATACTTATGACCAAATAATGACAAAATTCCAAGTCCAAAAACCTTGGGACAATGTTATTATTTTTGTTTTAAATATTTTGATTGCCATTCCTGTCTTTATGATCATCCATCAAAATCTTATAGATTATAAATGGACATTCAAATTGGATCGAATACTGCTTTTTATAGTATTACTGATTATCATTCAGCTTGTGCTTAGAGCAATGAGAAGAATTACTCTAATCAGTATTTTCTTGTATTTAGTAGCATTAGTTTATGGAACTATCTTTGGAAGCTATGGTTTTGAAAGCGTATTCGAGGATTATCAAGCGATGCTTTACTCCATGAATGACAATCCCTATCCTCAAGATATAATTATTTCAAAACTCCTTCCTTTTCCCAATAAAACAAAAATCATTAAAGCAATTGATTTTCAAAATCCAAAAGTGCGCGATTTTGCAGTGATGGCTACCATACGGCATTTCAAAGGTGTTCGCGAATACGGAAGTAACTTAACAATGATTCAATGCTTTGCTGTGTTCAAAGAGATCAACAGCCGTTGGCATTACGTTAGTGATCCTAAAGGAATGGACTATATTGCAAGCGCTGATGAATCGGCTAAATATTTATCTGGTGATTGTGATGATCATTCCGTACTGATGGCTGCTTGCATCAGAGCTATTGGAGGAACCCCACGATTAATCCACACTGATGGTCATATGTATCCCGAATTACTTATCGGCAATAAAGCCAATCTAGAAAAAGCCAACTATCTGATAAAAAAAGTTCTGTTTACAGAAGAATCAGACGGAAAAAAAATTAATTATCATATCGATGAACACGGACAAATTTGGCTTAATTTAGATTATACGGCCGATTATCCTGGTGGTCCTTTTTTAAACGAAGAAATACTTGGTGCCTTGACTTTAGATTAACTATTCCATTTCAAAAATAAATACTATCTTAGCTTTCGCTATCAAATTTTGATTTATGAAAAAAACACTATTACTCCTTTTGCTGATTCCTGTACTTGTGAGTGCTCAACAAGGAATTTTGGAAAGCAAAAAAAATGAAGTCCGTTTCGATGCGCTATCCATGATTGCTTATGGAAAATTTGGATTAAGCTATGAGTATTTCATTGGAAAAGATTGTTCCATAGGAATCACTACTAATTTTTTGAATAGCAAAAAAACTTCTAACGATTTTGAATCGGGATTTAGAAACAACCTTCCTAAATACGAATTCAATCCTTACTTTAGATATGCACTTTCCAAAAGTAAAAAACGCTATTATTTTGCCGAAGCCTTTGGTTCCTATAATGGTGGCGATTACAAAGAAATTGTTCGATTGTTAGACTCTAACAATAATGGCTATTATGCTATTCAAAAATCAAAATACACTGACTTTGGACTAGGAGGAAGTTTGGGATATAAAATGTACTTTAAGGATACTATTTCTTTAGAGTTCTTAGTGGGTTTTGGAAAAAACCTTATTAACACTACCAAAAGTCCTGATGTAATCACACGTGTTGGATTGAATTTAGGTTATCGATTTTAATTACTAAAACTATGAAAAAAACTCTATACTCCTTGATAATTACAATGCTTTTCATTAGTTGTAACACTGATGATAACTCATTTTATAATGCTCAAAACCTTACTGTTCCCAATTTGATTCAAATTGAAGTCCCTAGTTCGGATTTGCACGTCAACGATTATCTATATATTAATTCCTATGTCAATCGTTTAGTTTCGGAACCTAATCAATTGACGCCTCTTGATATTAGAAAATCAACAGGGAATGCCGATAGCTTTGTCTTTTCATATTTTTTAGAAAAAAAAATAAATGCAACGGATTGGGTGTATGTCAACATAGATAAAAACACTTTAATTGTTGATAAGGGTTCGGTTTCAACTGGAGAATACTTGTTAGCGAGTGCTTTATTTAACACCACTAATGACCGTTATGAATACCGTGTAGGAATTCCAATGCTTACAAGTGGTCAATACCGCATTAGCTTTGATTATGATCCCTTGAATAATTTAATTCAAATGCGTTCCAATAGTCAGGACAACAATATCTTTTTAAATATTGACACTACTAGCAATAATTTGGATGTTAGTGGTTATTATAACTTTACTGTACAATAACAATTACCATTGAATTGGTTTATTGCCTTTACTTATTAAGAAAGCATTAGTTTGACTGAAATGCTTATTACCAAACCATAATCCTCTATTAGCACTCAAAGGGGAAGGATGTCCAGTCGCTAATATCAAATGCTTAGTTGAATCTATTTTAGCACCTTTCTTTTTGGCAAAACCACCCCAAAGTAGGAAAACAACATTCTCTTTTACATTGGATACCTTTTGTATTACTGCATCAGTAAAGATTTCCCATCCTTTATTTTGATGACTTCCTGCCTCACTCTCACGAACCGTAAGTGTTGCATTTAACAATAATACGCCTTGCTTCGCCCAACGTTCTAAATTACCCGAACTAGAATAGGGTATTAATACATCTTTTTCTATTTCTTTAAAAATATTAATTAATGAAGAAGGTATCGCAATTCCATCATTCACTGAAAAACACAATCCATTTGCTTGACCTGCCCCATGATAGGGATCTTGACCAATAATCACCACTTTTACCTCTTCAAAAGGGCAATAATCAAAGGCCGCAAATATGGATTCCCCTTTAGGAAAACATTTATGATTGGCATATTCATCTTTAACAAAATGGATTAATTCTTTAAAATAAGGTTCATCAAACTCCGATGCGAGTTCTTTTTCCCAAGAGGGATGAATTTTAACGTTCATTTAATTATTTTTTACAAATATATATACTTTAAAACTTTGTAACTTTGACCTTTTGCCAAATTTATGATTTCAATTACTGATAAGACCTTACAAGATTTAGAATTCAACACAGTGCTTCAAACGATTTCCGATGGTTGTAATACGGAAATGGGAAAATCTAAAGCCCTTGCAATTGCGCCTTTCAAAGACAAAGAAACCTTGATAGATGCCTTATTGCAAACTTCTGAATATGTCTCTTCATTTACCAACAACAATGCAATTCCAAACCATAGTTTCGAATCCATTACTCACGAAATAAAATTCTTAGCGATAGAAGATAGTTTTTTAGAAGTCGGTAGTTTTAGAAAAATAGCAACCCTATCCGAAACGACAAATACCCTGCTGCTTTTTTTAAAAAAATTCAAAGACTATTACCCCAAATTAAACGACAAAGGAGCCTCCATTGAAATCACCAAATTTATCATTCAAAAAATAGATGAAGTGATTGACAAATATGGAGAAGTCAAAGATAATGCCTCCCCGGATTTGTTAGATATTCGTCGTAATATGAATACCGTTAGAGGAAAAGTCAATCAAAGTTTTGGTACAGCACTTACACAATACAATTCCTTAGGCTATTTGGACGATATTCGTGAAACCATAGTTGAGAACAGACGCGTGTTGGCGGTATTAGCAATGTACCGTCGAAAAGTAAAAGGAAGTATATTAGGAAGCTCCAAAACAGGGAGTATTGCCTATATTGAACCCGAAGCTACTTTAAAATATTCTCGTGAACTCAGTAATTTAGAATACGAAGAAAAAGAAGAAATCAATCGTATTTTAAAAAAACTAACAAATGATATCCGTCCTTTTCTTGAACTATTAAAGCACTACCAAGAATTCCTAAGTGACATCGACGTCGTTGCAGGAAAAGCAAAATACGCTAATAGAATCAATGGTATTTTACCCAATATTATTGAAGAAAAACGTTTGTTTTTTCGAGAAGCCTTCCACCCTATTTTATATTTGAATAATAAAATAAAAAATGAAGTAACCTTCCCTCAAACCATAGAATTAAACAACAAAAGTCGCATCATTGTTATTTCAGGACCTAATGCAGGTGGAAAAACTATATCCTTAAAAACCATTGGTCTATTACAATTAATGCTACAAAGTGGTATATTAATTCCAGTTCACGAACGCAGTGAAACCTTCCTTTTTGATCGAATATTAACGGACATTGGAGACAATCAGTCCATAGAGAATCATCTCAGTACTTACAGTTATCGATTAAAGAATATGAATTATTTTTTAAAAAAATGTAATGCAAAAACCCTTTTCTTAATTGACGAATTTGGAACTGGTTCTGATCCTGAATTAGGTGGCGCTTTAGCTGAAACTTTTTTAGAAGAATTTTACCATCGAGAAGCTTTTGGAATCATAACGACTCACTATTCTAATCTTAAAATTTTGGCTAATGAATTGCCTTTTGCATCAAATGCTAATATGCTTTTTGATGAAAAATCACTAGAACCAATGTACAAATTGGTTTTAGGGCAAGCCGGAAGTTCCTTCACTTTTGAAGTTGCTCAAAAAAATGGTATACCTTATGGATTGATCAACAGAGCTAAGAAAAAAATTGAAGGAGGCAAAGTTCGTTTTGACAAAACCATTGCAACACTTCAAAAAGAACGTTCCAAAATGGAAAAAACTTCTCTCAATTTGAAAGAAGAAGAAACCAAAGCACGTGAAGAAGGTAAGAAAATGGAAACTATCAATGCCAAAATCCAAGAAAAACTAGAGCGCTATCAAGAACTATACGATGCCAACCAACGACTAATTTATATTGGACAAAAAATAGATGACATATCAGAAAGTTATTTTAATTCTAAAGACAAGAAAGTATTGATTGGTGAATTTTTGAAAATGGTAGAAATAGAAAACTCCAAAAGAAAAAAGCTTTCAGTAAAAGAGAAAAAAGTAAAAGAAGTTATTCAAAAACAAGTTGTAGAAGAGGTAAAAGTCAAGGTAGAAGAAATTAGAGTTGCCAAAAAAGAAAAGAAAATCAAAGCCAAAAAAGAAGAAGAAAATAAACCAAAAGTAGTACTAAAAGTAGGTGACAGAGTCCGAATGATTGATGGAAAGGCTATTGGTAGTATTGATGTTATTGAAAAAAATAAAGCAACGGTAAACTATGGAATTTTTACTTCTAAAGTGAGTCTTGATGCATTAGAATTTGTTGATGCTTTAAAATAATCCTTAATCACAATTGCAATGACGTTTCCAATAGATAAAAAAATTATTCTTTTTGATGGCATTTGCAATCTTTGTGATACTGCAGTGCAATATATCATCAAAAAAGATATTAAAGATCAATTCCGATTCGTTTCCATACAATCCAAACTTGGAAAACATATACTGCAACACATTGGTTTAAATCCATTAAATATGGATAGCATTGTGCTATACGAACCCAATATTGCTTATTACACCAAAGCAACGGCCGTAATTAAAATTGCTAAAAATTTGGGAGGAATACTAGGATTGCTAAAACTAATGGAACTTTTCCCAAAAAAAATGAACAACAATCTTTACGATTATATTGCCCGAAACCGATATAAATGGTACGGTAAAAAGAATCAATGTTTGATACCCTCTAAAGAAATCACAAACAAATTTTTGAACTGATATATATCATATTAATTTCCATCTTTCCTTTATAAATTTGGGAAACTTTAATAGGATTATTATGAATAAATTAATTTTACCGTTATTTTCCTGGAACAATGGCGCCTTCATTATGATAGGTGTATTTGCATTAGTAATTCTAGGACTAGTTGGCATTGTCGTGATGATGATGAATAGTAATAATAAAAAAGAATAAGCACTGCTTATATTTTTTCATATAACTAACAACCAAAACCAAAAAAGTCATCTTAATTAAGATGGCTTTTTTTTAGTTGAAGTTGAAAGTTTTTGTTATTTTAAGTTATAAGGTGTAGGTTATTAGAAGGACGAAAGTTCACTTCGGAAGGAAGTGAGTTCTCTTCAGAAGGACGAAAGTTCACTTCAGAAGGAAGTGAGTTCTCTTCAGAAGGGCGAAAGTTCTCTTCGGAAGGAAGTGAGTTCTCTTCAGAAGGACACAAGTTCTCTTCGAAAGGAAGTGAGTTCACTTCAGAAGGACAAAAGTTCACTTCGGAAGGAAGTGAGTTCTCTTCGGAAGGGCGAAAGTTCTCTTCGGAAGGAAGTGAATTCTCTTCAGAAGGACAAAAGTTCACTTCGGAAGGAAGTGAGTTCTCTTCGGACGGGCGAAAGTTCTCTTCAGAAGGAAGTGAGTTCTCTTCAGAAGGACAAAAGTTCTCTTCGGAAGGAAGTGAGTTCTCTTCAGAAGGGCGAAAGTTCTCTTCGTAAGTAAACTTCAATATAATCCATAAAAAAACCGCTTCCAAATGGAAGCGGTTTATTATAACAATTAAAGAATAATTATTCTTTGATGATTTTTTTAACAGCAGTTCCTTTATCAGAAGTGATTTTCATCATATAAACTCCTTGAGATAAATCAGAAACAGTTACTTGAACATCAGTTAAGCTAGTTACGTTTAAAGTTTTAACAACTCTTCCGTTTAAGTCAGTGATTTCAATAGCAGAGATTGAAGCATCAGCATTAGAAACAGTAACTACGTTTTTAACTGGGTTAGGATATACTGTAAATTTGTTGTTAGCCATAGTATTAGATTTAGCACCTAATAAGATATCAGAAGCACTTGTATAACAGTTAATGTTATCAAAAACTCCAACACCAGCAACAGAATTACCTGTAGTAGTACCAGCAGTTAAATCAAGTTCTAACACATCAGATCCTAATGCAGCTCCTGTAACTGTTACATCAAATAATCCTTGATTAACTTCTCTAAAAATAACATCTCCTGTGTTGTAGTTAAAACTAACACCGAATCTGTACCAAGTGTTTGGTGTTACAGTTGGAGCAGTAGAAGCTAAACCAATTAAATAGTTAGCAATACTTCCACCTGCAGCAGCAGAGTTATCATAATAACAAACCCCTTGAATAACGCTAGTGCTTAATTTAACACTAAGACCACAAAGAATTTGAGCTCCTGTTGTATCATAAACTAAAATTCTCATTGAGTTAGCACTAGTTGTAGCAGGTCCTGAGAAAAAGTCGTACTCAGCGTTTAAGATGTCATTCCCAGAAGTTCTGTTTGTCCACCCAGCTGAAATGTCTTGAGACAAATAACGAGTAGCAGCGGTTGCAGCAGAAGAACCTGTCAATTGAAAAGCTTGACCGTTAACACCACCAACATTGATTACTTGAAAATCTGATAATTGACCCGCTGGAGCAGCAGTTGCAGACACATAAGTGAACCAGTTATTTTGACCAGCATTAGCACCTGTTAAGTCAGTACTAACATTACCAATTGTAAGTGTTTCACAATTTTCGTTTACTAATACGTCCTGAGCATATGAGAACCCAGCAATAGATAAAGAAAATAATAGTAATAGTTTTTTCATAATTTATTGTTTTTTTGAAATTTTAATTAATGAACAAATATAAACATATTTTTGTTTTCACAAAAAAAATTAACTTTCTTTTTCCCATTTTCCAACAACTGAGGTAGCAAGAGCGTTTCCTAACACATTAGTTGCACTGCGAAACATATCACAAAAATGATCAATTGGGAGTATCAAAGCGATCCCTTCGACTGGAATTTTGAACATTCCACAGGTCGCTGCAACCACCACCAAACTCGCTCTTGGAACTCCCGCTATCCCTTTACTGGTAAGCATTAAAACCAAAAGCATTGTCATTTGAGTTCCTGTATCTAAAGGCACATTGTAAACTTGAGCTATGAACAAACTTGCAAAAGTCATATACATCATACTACCATCTAAATTAAAAGAATAACCTAAAGGTAGCATAAAGGAAACGATTTTGTCTTTTATACCAAATTGTTCTAATTCTTCCGTTAATTTTGGAAAAACAGCCTCACTACTGGTAGTTCCAAAGGCAATAATCAGCGGACTTACAATTCTTTTTAATAAAACAGTCATTTGTTTTTTAAGAAAAATATAACCAACCACTAACAAAAACAACCATAAAGATCCAATACCCACTAAAAAAGAACCGAAAAACTTTGCATAAGTCTCCAACAAATCACCTACATCTTTAATTGCAAATACCCCTGCAATAGCTCCAAAAACACCGATTGGAGCAAATTTCATCACATAATTCACCATTTTCAATACAATATGCGAGGTTTTGTCCAGTGCATTTACAATAGGTTTAGCTATTGCCCCCATTGATGCAGCAGCCAATCCAAAGAATATTGAAAAAATAACGATTTGCAGTATCTCATTATTAGCCATAGCCTCAACAATACTTTTAGGGATAATATGTTCCACAAAGTTCTGAGCAGAAAAGTTTTGTGTTTTCTCCGTTACCTCAGTGGCAGCGGACATATCTACATTCCCTAATTTCAACCCAACACCTGGCTTAAGGGTATTCACCCAAAACATACCTATTAATAAGGAGATAAATGAAGCCGAAAAAAACCATCCTAATGCCTTACCTCCTATTCTACCCACCGACTTAATATCTCCTAATTTTGCAATCCCAACCACTAATGTCGTAAACACTAATGGAGCAATAATCATTTGAACTAATCGAATAAAAATAGTAGCTAACATTTTTATTTTGTCACTAAAATTTTTAGCATCATCTTCTAAATAATATTTATGTATAAATATACCTAGCAATGCTCCTAATAACATTGCAACAAGAATTTGAACCGTTAAATTAGAAAAGAGTGAATTTTTCTCACTTGCACTTGTATTGGATTCGTTCATTATTTGTTTGTTTGTTTGTTTGTTTTATGAATTAAATAAAAATCAGTTAACACCAAAGCAGCCATAGCTTCCACTATAGGTACTGCACGAGGAACTACACAAGGATCATGACGTCCTTTACCTGTTATGAATACAACATCTCCATTAATATCAATAGTTTGTTGTTCCTTCATTATTGTAGCAACAGGTTTGAATGCGACTCTAAAATAGATATCCATTCCATTCGAAATCCCTCCTTGTATTCCTCCTGAAAGATTCGATTGAGTGGTGCCATCAGTATTCATTATATCATTATGATCGCTACCTTTCATTTGAGCACCACAAAAACCACTACCGTATTCAAAACCTTTAACAGCATTGATCGACAACATTGCTTTACCTAATTCAGCATGAAGTTTATCAAACACTGGCTCTCCTAAACCTATGGGTACATTTTGTATCACACAAGTAATTGTCCCTCCAACGGTATCACCTTCTTTGCGAACTTGCTTAATATATTCTTCCATCTTTAATGCAGTTGTGCTATCCGGACATCGAACAGCATTACTTTCAATCAATGAAAAATCAAGAGTTTGATAGGGTTTGTCTATAAATATTGAACCTACTGAAGAAACGAAGGCTATAATTTTAATTTCATTTATAATTTGTTTTGCTATAGCACCAGCTACTACTCTACTTGCCGTTTCACGAGCGGAACTCCTACCTCCTCCTCTATAATCTCTAAAACCATATTTTTGATCATACACATAATCGGCATGACTGGGGCGATAAGCCTCTTTGAGATGACTATAATCCTCCGATTTGGAATTTGTATTTGGAATAATGAATCCGATTGGAGTTCCTGTTGTTTTTCCTTCAAAAATTCCTGAAAGAAATTGAACTTCATCTTCTTCTTTTCTTTGAGTGACTATAGAAGATTGACCTGGTTTTCGACGCTGCATTTCCAATTGAATGGAATTCATATTTAATTCAATGCCTGCTGGACAACCATCTATGATACCTCCTAATGCTTCGCCGTGGGATTCTCCAAAAGTTGTTAATTTAAAAAGTGTTCCGTAACTATTACCTGCCATTCCGTTTTGTTTTGAACAAATGTAATGTTTTCAACTAAAGTTATAAAATCAAATATTCAAAACTTCCTAAAAGCTTACTTATTAATTGCTTAATTCAATATTTTAACAGAATATTTTTTGAATTATGGGTATTTTTTTCATTTATTTGTAACAAACTAATCAAACTATGAAAACAAAACTTATTTATTTATTTTTAATTGCTACTTCATTATCTATTGTTTCCTGCTCAAAATCTGATGACAATTCAGTAGTTGATGATGGTAGTTCTACTCCAACTACTTTTTTCCCTGTTCATACTGGTAATTATTGGACATTTGATGTAGTTAGTACTGGAACATCCACAAGAGATTCATTATACATCAGTGGAGATACTCTTATAAACACTAAAACATATAAAAAATTAAAAACATTGGCTACACCAAATGGTTTCCATTCCACTATTGTTCGTAATAATGGCCTTAGAATCGATGGAAGTTCATTAAAAATGTCTGGTGTATTTTCAATTCCAACTTTTGTTGGAAATCCATACAACATCAATTTAGATGATTTTACTGTTTTCAAACAAAATTCAAGTCAAGGAGATATTTTAAGTACTTTATCAGGAACCTTTGATCAAACTATTCAAGGTTATCCATTAACCTTTGATTACACTTTGAAAACAGTATCCGATGGTGATTTAGCTTCTTATAGTGCTAACAACAATGGGGTGATTTCAAATTACAATAATCTTAAAAAAGCGAAAATTATTTTAAACTTAAAAATAACAACAATTCAATCCATTACAGTTGGTGGTGTTGCAACCACTGTAACGGTAACGGTAATGAGTGCTCAAGATGTTATTACTTCTAATAGTTATTATGTTGAAAACAGAGGAGTAGTGTACACCAATACCTTGATGAATTATCAATTAGCAGATTTATCCCAATTTAATGTAACACTCCCTTTCCCTTCTTCAGGTACACAAACACAAGAAGAATTTTTACATTCGTCCGTTACAAATCCATAATAAAATAGAAAAAATTATTTGAAAGAGGCTATAGTTTATCTATGGCCTCTTTTTTATTTCAATATTTATTAAAAACAATATCCTTAATAATGTTTTATAAAAAATAAATAATTACTATTTTTATCGACCTATATTTATCATTCTTTAATAAATAGCAAAAACATATTTGTTCAAACACAACCAAACAATGGAATTTAACCCTGATACTTTAGATGCCAAAGCTATTTACAAATTAATTACGGGATCAATCATACCAAGACCAATAGGATGGATATCAACAGTCGACTCCAATGGAATAAACAATTTAGCTCCTTTTTCGTATTTTAATGCTGTAGGAGAAGACCCACCACATATTATGTTTTCAACGGTACGTGGAAATAACACAAACAAAGACACCTTAAATAATATCCTCAACAATAATCAATTTGTAGTAAATATGGTCACCGAGGATTTAGTCGAAGCTATGAACACTACTGCTACTGCATTTCCATCTGATGTAGATGAATTTGAAATAGCCCATATTACCCCAATTGCTTCAAGCAAGATTAAGCCTATGAGAGTAAAAGAAAGTCCTATTTCGTTTGAATGTGAAATGGTTCATCATTATTTTCTTGAAAACCATAAAAATGGCGGAGCTTGTATTATCATAGGTAGAATTGTGATGATGCATTTTGAGGAAAATGTTTTATTAGAAAATCATAAAATAAACAGGGAGTATTATAAACCGGTGGCACGATTAGAAGGAGCCAATTATTGTAAACTAGGCGAAGTGTTTTCCATCAAACGTAATTAAAATTATGACTACTGAAAACCTTGAAATCGATTGTGCTATTCAAATTCAAAAACCCATTCACGAGGTATTCGAAGCAATTGTCAACCCTGAACTTATGTCACAGTATTTTATTGGACAAAGTAGTGGCAGAATGGAGTCTGGAAAAGAAATAATATGGAAATTCCCTGAATTTGAAACTGAATTTCCAATAAGAGTTGGATTAATTGAAATGAATCAATCCGTTTCATTTTATTGGACTATGGACAACATAGAAACCAAAGTTCAAATTAACTTAACCATAAAAGAAAACAATGCTACTTTAGTCTCCATCAAAGAAAAGAGTAGAATCAATGATGCCAAAGGAATTCAATGGTTAACCGGAAATTCTTTTGGTTGGTCCAATTTCTTAGCTTGTTTAAAAGCATATCTGGAATATGGAATCAATTTAAGGAAAGGTGCTTTTGATTTTATGAAAAAATAAAAATTAGAATAAATAAGGTAAAACCACTTTTCAAGTGGTATTTACCAAACAATATAAAATATGAAAATAGCAGTTATAGGAGGAGGTCCAGGAGGACTTTACTTTTCAATTCTTACCAAAAAAGCAATGCCACATTGCCAAATTGATGTTTATGAACGTAACAAACCCGATGACAGCTTCGGATTTGGAGTTGTTTTTTCTGACGAAACTTTAGGAGAATTTCTAAAACGAGATATGGAATCCTATGAATTAATTCGTAGTAAATTTGCCTACTGGGACGACATCATTGTAGCAAGAGATGGTGAACAAGTTAGTATTGCAGGAAATGGGTTTTGTGGATGTTCTCGAAAAACTTTACTTCAATTATTACAACAACGTTGCAGAGAGGAAGGAGTTAATCTTCATTTTGAGCAAAATGTTGACGATCTATCACAATACAAAGATGCTGATATACTATTGGCTTCTGATGGTATTGGAAGTGGAATCAGGACGCAATATGAAAAAGAGTTTGGAACTAAAATCGTTTTAAAGAAAAATCGTTTTGTTTGGTTGGGTTCAACGAAACCCTTAGATGCCTTTACCTATTTCTTCCGAACAACTCCTCATGGAACTATTGTGGCACATACCTATCAGTATGAAGAAGGAATGAGTACTTGGATTTTTGAATGCAGTAATGAAACTTGGGAAAATTTAGGTTTTGAAGTAAACAATGAAGATGATACTATTGCAAAAATAAGTGAAATTTTCAAAGATGAACTTGACGGTCATCCTTTAATATCAAATAAATCACATTGGCGTCAATTTCCACACGTAACCAATGATAATTGGTATTATAAAAACATTGTTCTATTAGGGGATGCTAAGGCTACCGCCCACTACTCTATTGGTTCAGGAACTAAATTAGCGATGGATTGCGCGATTGGCTTAGCTGATGCGGTGATTGCTAATCCAAACAATGTTACTGCTGCTTTTCAACAATACGATAAAACCCGAAGAAACACAGTAGAAATGATTCAATATGCGGCATTAGTTTCTTTAGATTGGTTTGAAAATATGGATAGAAATATGCAGCATCCTTTCTATCAATTTGCATTTGGTTGCATGACTCGTTCTAAAAAAGTAACCTATGAAAATCTACGCTTGCGTGATCATACCTTTACCGATAAGGTATTGGCTGAATTTAATATCAAAAATAAAAACGCAACATTAGCAGCAGCTTTCAGTTCATTTCAATTAAGAAATTTACAATTGCCCAATCGCATTGTGATGGCTCCTATGGGACAATATACTGCTAATGATGGTTTAGTTAACGATTGGCATTTGGTACATTATAGCAGTAGAGCTACAGGAGGTGTTGGATTAATCATTGCCGAAATGACTGCCGTGTCCGAAACGGGACGTATTACTTTAGGATGCGCAGGACTTTATAATAATGATCAAGTTATTGCTTGGAAAAAAATAACTGATTTCATTCATCAAAACACCGCGACTAAAATCGGAGTGCAATTAGGACATTCAGGTAGAAAAGGAGCCACAAAAAAACCATGGGAAGCACCAAACACCCCTCTTGAAAAGAGTTGGGATTTACTTTCTGCATCTCCTATTGCATACAATGAAAAGTTTGCAACACCTAAAGAAATGACTTCTGACGATATGAATATTGTTTGCAAACAATTTGTAAAAGCCACTATTAATGCTGATCAAGCAGGATTTGATATGATTGAATTACAAGCGCATCACGGTTTCTTACTCGCTTCATTTCTTTCTCCATTGACCAACACTCGAACGGATGAATTTGGTGGTAGTATTGAAAATCGATTGCGTTATCCTTTGACAGTATTTAATGCTATGCGTGCGGTTTTCCCAAAAGAAAAACCAATATCAGTAAGGATTTCTGCTACAGATTGGGCTGAAAACGGAATCACTGATGACGATGTTATAACTATAGCTGAAGCATTTAAAAAAGCAGGTGCCGACATCATCGATGTTTCAACAGGAAATACAGTCACGCAACAAAAACCAATTACGGGCAGAATGTGGCAAACTCCTTTTGCAGATGCAGTTCGAAATACCGTGCATATTCCTACAATAACTGCTGGTTATATTCAAGATATAGATCAAATCAACACCATTATTCTTAATGGAAGAGCTGATTTAGTTGCACTAGGCAGACCTTTATTAGCAGATGCTTATTTCGTTAGAAACGCTCAAGCTTATGAACAATTTGACGCAACTGATATCCCTAATCAATACAAAGCCGGAATTTCGCATTTATATCCTCTAAAAGCAGCTGAAAGAAAGCAATCGGAAGGAATGAAAAAGGCGTTTAAACCGAAAAGCAATAAAAAATAAAATGAGAAACTATTGCTACATACTATTCTTAACCTCATTTTTCTGTTTTTCGCAAACAGAAGAGATTATTACTAGTGGAAACTCCAAATTGCATTACAAAACATTTGGTAAAGGCAAACCTATACTCATTATCAATGGCGGTCCGGGGATGAATTGTGAAGGATTTAGCAGTATCGCTCAAGAGTTGGTTAAAATGAATTACCAAACAATTATTTATGATCAAAGAGGTACTGGCAAATCAACAGTTGGGAAAGTCAATTCCAAAAATATTACTATGGATTTGATGGTTGAAGATATTGAAAACCTTAGAAAACATCTTAAAATCAACCAATGGTGTATTTTAGGACATTCGTTTGGTGGCATTATGGAAACTTATTATGCTACAAAACATCCTGAAACAATTGAAAAATTAATCTTTTCCTCTTCTGGTGGAGTAAATATGAAATTCACATCCTACCTTCAGGAACGCTTGAACAACAATCTAACTACAATCCAGAAAGATAGTTTGAGCTTTTTTCAGAAGAAATTAGATCTAGGTGATTCCTCATTAGAAACTTTAAAAAAAAGATCTAAATATCTTGCTAACGCTTATGTTTTTGATAAATCCAAAGCCCCTATAATTGCTGAACGATTAACTCAAATAAAATTTGAAATCAACTCGTTAGTAATTCAAGATTTGAGGAAAATTAAATTTGACTGCTCCAACTCTTTTAAAAGTTTCAAAAAACCTGTACTTATTTTACAAGGAAAAAACGATATCATTTCTACTGAAACCGCAACAGAAATAGCAAATGCTTTTCCAAATTCTAAATTGATTTTGATGGATAATTGTGGTCATTATGGATGGTTAGATGCTAAAGAAGTATATTTAAAAACGATTAATCAATTTTTAAACGACCACTAATTTTTCGAGAACTAATTAACTATGAAACATTACGAAGATCTTTTTGCTCATAAGAGCTTACCTGATATCAGTTTGCAACCCGATTATATTTTTACCGATTTAGCCCAGTTTCAGCATCCTGAAATGCTCAATTGTGTAGAACGTTTACTAGACAACCATATTAAAGAAGGAAGAGGTAACAACATTTGTATAAGAACATTTGAGGGCAATTGGACCTATAAAGAGTTATTTGAAAAATCCAATCAAATTGCCCACGTGCTTATTGATGATTTGGGTTTAAAATCTGGAAATCGTGTATTGATTCGTTCTGCGAACAATCCAATGATGGTGGCTTGTTGGTATGCTGTACTTAAAGCTGGTGGTATTGTAGTAGCTACTATGCCTTTATTGCGTTCCAAAGAATTAACTACTATTATTGATTGTGCAGAGATATCACATGCCTTTTGCGACAGTGAATTAGCCGATGAAATGCAATTGGTTAAATCTGATTTTTTAATCAAAACCTGTTATTATGGTCATTCTAATTTAGAGGAGTTAATGGCTTCAAAGCCTAAAACCTTTACTAATTATCACAGTAAATCAGATAGTATTGCTTTAATAGGTTTTACATCTGGAACTACAGGATTACCTAAAATGACTTCTCATTATCATAAAGATATTTTAAATATCTGTGAAGCATTTCCAAATTATTCTTTACAACCTCAAATAAATGATATCTTTACGGGAAGTCCTCCTTTAGGATTTACGTTTGGCTTAGGTGGTTTGGTTTTGTTTCCAATGTATTTTGGTGCTTCAACTTTTTTAATAGAAAAACCTACACCCGATCATTTGCTTCAAGCCATACAAGATCACAAAATAACGATATGCTTTACAGCTCCAACAGCTTGGCGTATCATAACGACCAAAGTAAAAGAATTTGATATTAGCAGTCTTCGCAAATGCGTATCTGCAGGTGAAACTCTTCCTATAAAAGTTTGGCAAGATTGGTATGATGCTACTGGATTAAAAATTATTGACGGAATTGGTTCTACTGAAATACTGCATATATTCATATCTTCAAATGAAGAAAATATGAAACCCGGAGCTACTGGGGTTGCCATCACTGGTTATGAAGCAAAAATAATTGACAATCAAGGTAATGAAGCTCCTGTAAATGAGCCTGGCCGATTGGCCGTACGTGGCATTACAGGTTGCAAATACCTGAACAGAATAGACAAACAAAAAGAATATGTAGAAAATGGTTGGAACATCACTGGAGATATTTTCAAAAAAGATGAAGAGGGCTACCTTTGGTTTGTAGCTCGTGGAGACGATATGATTATTTCGTCAGGATATAACATCGGTGCGGTTGAAGTGGAAAGTGTATTGTTAACTCATGAGGATATTCTTGAATGCGCAGTAGTAGGAACTCCCGATGAAGAAAGAGGTATGCTTGTCTGTGCGCATATAGTTCTTAAGAATCATAGCATGGCTACCGATGCAATGAAAAATCGGATTCAACATTGGTTTAAAGAAGTGGCAGCGCCTTATAAATACCCAAGAGTAATCCATTTTACGGAAGTATTACCAAAAACAGAAACAGGAAAAATTCAAAGATTTAAATTAAAATAAGTAAGATTAATTATCGGCTCTACAACCGATAATCACACATTATCGGCTCTACAACCGATAATCACATATTATCGGTTGTAGAGCCGATAATTTACATATATTTGTATGTCATTTTAATTTGAAAGCAAATGAAATTAATTAAAATAGGAATAATTACAGCCGATATAATTGAATCAACTGAAATAGATTTCAACATTAGAGAAAAACTATTTGCACAATTCAATCAAGGAATTGAATTATTAAAAGAAAGCTACCAAATCGAATATGAATGGTATCGAGGTGATGCTTTTCAAGTAAAAACAAATGATTGCTTGAGCAGTTTGAGAGTAGCGCTTTTAATCAAATTTTGGTTTAAAAGCTTTGAAAAAGAAGCAAAAAAATCGTATGATATACGTTTATCATTAGGTTTAGGCAAAGTAGAAATAAACAAAAGCCAATTGTCTTTATCTGATGGAGAAGCATATAGAATATCAGGAAGAAATTTAGATGGATTAAAATCAAATAAGCAATCTTTTATTGTGGATTCTAATGATTACCATTCCAATTCCTTAAAAATAGAAAGTCTTTTATTAAATGCTTTAATTGACAACATTACCCCTATTCAATCTCTTGTACTATTTTACAAATTGAAAGGATTAAAAGAAGAAGAAATTGCAAAACAATTGAAACTAGCACAATCTACCGTAAATCAACACTCCAATTCAGGGAATTGGAATGCGATTTCGAAGTATTTAGATTATTTTGAAAAATTATATACCAATGTTTAACATTAGTTTATTTACCGAAATTCAAGGAAACTATTTAATTCGTTTATTAGTAGCCCATCTTATTGCGGATTTTATTTTGCAAACAAAAAAAATGGTTTTCAATAAAAAATGGTTTTCAAGTGATATGCTTTTAC
>CANCJZ010000030.1 GCA_947378465.1 Flavobacteriaceae bacterium | reverse complement strand
AAGCGGTCCGTTTCCCTATTCCAGGCAACTGCGCCATTTCGTTAACCGCTTTTTCTAAAAGTTTTGATGAAAATTCCATGCGGCAAAAATAAACAATTTTAGTTAGAGGAAAGAAGAAAGGGAAGTATTAAGTATTAAGTATTAAGTATTAAGAGATTGTGGTTAGTGATTGTGTTAGTGATTGTAGTTAGTGATTGTAGTTAGTGATTGAATAAAATGATTGATAATAACAAGGAGTCCCGTAGGGACGGCATATATCAAGAGCTAAATCACGATAGAAAGTTACGTCTCGAAACCTGACAGGTTATTAAAACCTGTCAGGTTTGCTAAAAAACACAAAATATAGAAACAGTTTAAAATCGGTCAACACTAATCAGAGAAGTTCACATAGAGAATAGAGGCAAGGAGCAAGAAGAAAGATATTGTGGTTAGGGAGTATAGAGTATAGAGGATAGGAAGCAGATCAGTGTTTACAAATAGGGATAGTCTGAAAATTATATAACTACAACAGCGTATTGGCTATAACAAAGATGTTTTTAAATGAATGATTATTCTATTGTTTAAAAAAATCATCTTATGAAATGGGATTCCGCGTGAGGGATTGCAGCGGAAATCCTTTTGTTTTTTTTCTTAAAAAAACAAAAGATTGCAGCGAAAAGCCCGACCCGCAGGGGCACGCCCATCTTATCGTAGTGGGTATTTTGTATTTTGTATATTGTATATTGACGATGTGGTTAGTTTGTGTTTTTGTTATTGTTGTAGGTTTTTAGTGTTGTTTCAAATTTTAGGACGCTCCTACGGAGCTTACTTGCACTACCTATTTGCTTTTCTACAAACGCTTAGTCCCTACGGGACTACTTTGAGAAATAGTATTCGGCATATCAATATATTATTTCTAAAGGATTGTTTTTTTATCCACAATATCTATCCACAATATCTTTCTTCTAGCTTCTTTCCTCTTTCCTCTAACTAAAATTGTTTATTTTTGCCGCATGGAATTTTCATCAAAACTTTTAGAAAAAGCGGTTAACGAAATGGCGCAGTTGCCTGGAATAGGGAAACGGACCGCTTTGCGATTGGTGTTGCATTTGTTAAAACAACCCGCGGAGCAAACGCATTTTCTGTCACAAGCTTTGACTACGATGCGCGATGAAGTAAAGTTTTGTCAAAAGTGCCACAACATATCCGATATGGAAATTTGTGAAATCTGTTCCAATCCTTCTCGCAATCATCAATTGATTTGTGTCGTTGAGGACATCCGCGATGTGATGGCGATTGAAAATACCAATCAATATAAAGGAGTATATCACGTGCTTGGGGGTAAAATATCGCCAATTGATGGAGTAGGTCCGAGCCAATTGAACATTGTAACATTAGTCAATAAAGTCAAAGAGGGAACTGTTGAAGAAGTGATTTTTGCATTGAGTTCCACTATGGAAGGGGATACCACAAATTTTTATGTTTTCAAGCAATTGAAAGACTTTCACGTAAGGACCTCGACCATTGCTCGCGGAATTGCCGTTGGGGATGAATTGGAATATGCGGACGAGGTAACTTTAGGACGAAGTATTGTGCAACGAGTGCCTTTTGAAAACTCGATGAAAAACATTTAATTACAATTCTATAACAACTTTTTTTATATTTTAGATTTGAAAAAACTATCTTTGTTTGCTAAATTAGTTACCCGAATGAATAATCGTTTCGTCTATATACTATTATTGTTTATTGTTTTTTTTACTTCTTGTGTTCCTTCTAAAGATTTGATTTATCTTCAAAATAAAGGCACTGCTGTTAAAGATACCGTGAGTCAAATCGCTCTTAAACCCTACCGTCTTCAAGTCAATGATGTGGTGGTAATCAATATCAAATCAATCGATCCTAAATTAGTAGAAATATTTTCGGCTACCAATGCTACGCAAGCCAGTCAAGCTCAAACTTTTGAAAGTTCCTATTTTAATGGGTACTCTATTAATGATCATGGGAATATTAGAATGCCTATTTTGGGTGAGGTGAATGTATTAGGATTTACTGTGGAAGAGGTGCGACAAAAAATAGAAAGTTTATTGTTGACCAATTATTTTAAAAAAGAAGCAGAGATTTTTGTCAAAGTAAAATTGTCAGGATTCCGTTATACCATTAATGGTGAGATCAAAACTCCTGGTTATAAAATCCTCTATCAGGATAAGGTGAACATTATGGAAGCAATCGCCAACTCAGGGGATATTGAAGTAACTGGAAATAGAAAAGAAGTAAAGGTGATTCGTCAATTCCCTCAAGGGACAGAAACCTTTACCATTGATTTGACTGATGCCGCTGCAGTAAATTCGCCTGTATATTATTTACAACCTAATGATTATATCTATATCCAACCTTTGAAACAAAAAACTTGGGGAACCGGAACTACCGGTATTCAATCGTTAGGAACGATTATCACAATTCTATCATTAGCAACAACTACTTTTTTACTACTCAAAAAATAATCTATGTTAGATATTAAAGATTTTTCTTTTTTTGAAAACCAAAACAATTTTGATTTTAAAGGGTTCTTAATCAAAACAGGTAGTTATTGGAAGTGGTTTATTTTGGGGTTAGTAATCTGTTTGACTATTGCACATCAAGTCAATATCAGAAAGCAAAAAATCTACTCATTAGAAACTACTTTAGCAATTAAAGAACAGGACAATCCCTTGTTTACGTCGAATACGAGTTTGACCTTCAATTGGGGTGGAACTTCGGATCAGGTGCAAAATGTTGCAACCACCATAAAGTCGCGTTCACACAATGAATTGGTGGTGGACAAACTTCAATTTTACATCGATTATTTACAGGAAAAAGAATATTTTACTCAGGATGTTTACGGTAGTACCCCATTTATGGTGACTATTGATAAGAGTAAAAATCAATTATTACAAATTCCAATTATTGTAAAATTTGTATCTCCTACCGTTTATGAGATTAATATCAAAAATCAATCGAATTCGGTTCCAGTTATCAATTATGCGGAGAATTCTAAAAACACCGTTGCTTTTCCGGATGGAAAATTGGTCAAACGTTTTCACGTGGGTCAAACCGTAAATTTACCTTATTTGAATTGGACTTTAAACTTCAAGGGAGTCCCTTCCAATTATGTCGGAAGTGAATATATCGTGCAGTGCAATCCCTTTGATGATATAGTTTCAAAATACAAAAACGTTAAAGTAATTATTGATGAAAAAGCAGGTTCCATTATCAAGTTGTCATTGGAAGGAACCAATAAAGCGCGTATTGTTGATTACTTGAATGAAACCGTAAACACTCTTATCAAACGGCAATTGGACAGCAAAAATTTATTTGCTGAAAATACCATTAAGTTTATCGATACGACCCTTTCAAATATGGAAGACGAACTCAAAAAAGCCAATAATGACTTAAAAGAATTCAGTCGTAATAAAAATATAGCAGAATTAGAAAAAGAAGGAAGCTCTTTTCAACTTCAAATAAAAGACTTGGATTTGCTTAAAGACGAAGTGGATCGCAAGTTGAATTACTACAACAATTTAAGTAGCTATTTACGCAATAGCACGGATTACTCCAAACTTCCTGCGCCTTCTATAGCAGGAATTGAAGATCCTAACATCATGGGCAACGTCAAAAAGATGATTGAACTTTCCATACGAAGATCCGAAATGGATTATTCAGTGAAAAGCAATATGATGTATGCAACCATCGACAATGAAATATCAGCACTTAAAAAAGTATTGTTAGAAAATATTAGTACTGCCAAAGCGGCCATCCTTTACGAATCGAATCAAGTTCAAAAAAAGATGAGCATTGCGGAAGCACAAATTTCAAAACTTCCTGAAGACAAGCAAGAGTACGTTAAAATCATGCGTAAGTACGACTTAAGTAATGGAATTTATGAAACGTATTTGCAAAAAAGAAGCGAAGCTGAAATTGTAAAAGCAGCAAATTTGTCCGATATACAATTTATTGACCCAGCCAAAGATATTGGTGGTGGATTGATTGGACCTCGTACGGGTGTGAATTATGTAATTGCAATCTTTTTAGGATTGATTATTCCTTTGCTTATTGTATTCTTAATATTTTTTATTAATAATTCCATACAAAATACGGATGATATCAGTAGTTTGACTCAAATTCCATTGATTGGAGTGGTTGGAATCAAACATACAGATACGAATTTAGCGGTATTTGAAAAGCCTAAATCGGCCATGTCCGAATCCTTTAGAGCGATTCGTTCGTCCTTGCAGTTTTTGTACAAAAAACAGCACGTATCAGGAACCAAAACATTAATGTTGACTTCATCAGTAAGTGGGGAAGGTAAAACCTTTTGTTCAGTCAACATCGCCACTGTATTTGCTTTAAGTGAAAAGAAAACAGTTATTGTAGGTTTGGATTTGCGTAAACCAAAAATATTTGATGATTTTGATGTAAGCAATGAAATTGGAGTTGTGAATTACTTGATTGGTCAAATGACCTTGGATGAAGTTGTACACCATACCAAAATCCCTTATTTGGATGTGTTGACTTCAGGTCCTATTCCTCCTAATCCTTCGGAATTGATTATGGGTGAGTCGATGACTGATTTGATGAATGAATTGAAAGAACGTTACGATTATATCATTTTAGATACTCCTCCAGTAGGATTGGTTACGGATGCTGTCGAGTTATCACAATTTGCCGATGTCACTTTATACATCACCAGACAAAATTTTACCAAAAAAGAAATGATTAATCTGTTAAACAATAGAGTAAAAAGAGACGAGTTGAGCAATGTGAGTATTGTTTTGAACGGATTTCAAAACAAAGCCAAATATGGAGCAGGTTATGGATATGGCTACGGTTATGGATATGGCGCTTACTCTAATGGTTACCACGAAGAAGATAAACCAAAAAATATATTTGTTAAATGGTATTCCCTAATCTTTAAATCAAACCCTAAATCTAAGTCTTAATGAGTACTACTATTTTAATAACCGGAGGCGCTGGTTTTATTGGTTCTAACCTATGTGAACATTTCATCGCGAAAGGCTACAATGTGCGTTGTTTGGATAATTTTGCTACGGGCCACCGTTACAATTTAGACGCTATTATATCCAATGAAAAATTCCTTTTAATTGAAGGGGATATTCGAAATTTGGACGATTGTAAAAAAGCCGTGGATGGAGTGGATTATGTGTTGCACGAAGCCGCTTTAGGTTCCGTCCCTCGTTCTATTAATGATCCAATTACAAGTAACGATGTGAATGTGTCTGGATTTTTGAATATGTTAGTGGCTTCCAGAGATGCTGGTGTTAAACGTTTTGTTTATGCAGCCAGTTCTTCCACCTATGGGGATTCAGAATCATTGCCTAAAGTTGAAGAGGTTATTGGAAAACCTTTATCGCCTTATGCGATTACTAAATATGTCAATGAGTTATATGCTGAAATCTTTAGTCGTACTTATGGATTAGAAACTATTGGCTTGCGTTACTTCAATGTTTTCGGTAGAAAACAAGATCCTAATGGCGCTTATGCTGCGGTCATTCCTAAGTTTGTGATGCAATTAATGAAAAAAGAAAGCCCAATTATTAATGGCGATGGTAATTATTCAAGAGATTTTACTTATATTGACAACGTTATTCAAATGAATGAGTTAGCCATTACAGTTCAAAATAAGGAGGCAGTCAATACGGTATACAATACCGCTTATGGAGATCGAACGACTTTGAATGATATGGTTTTTTATTTAAAAAAATATTTATCAGAATTCGATGCAGCTATTGCTGATGTGGAAGTTATTCACGGTCCTAATAGAGTAGGGGATATTCCTCATTCCTTGGCAAGCATTGATAAAGCAAAAAAATTATTAAACTATAATCCAAAATTCGCTTTCAAAGACGGCTTAAAAGAAGCAGTGGAGTGGTATTGGAATAACTTAAAATAATATATAGATATGAAAATTACCAATATTTGTTGTATCGGAGCAGGTTATGTAGGTGGCCCAACGATGGCTATTATTGCACAAAAATGCCCACATATTAAAGTTACTGTGGTCGACTTAAATGAAGATCGTATTGCAAAATGGAATGATGCTGATGTCAATAATATTCCAATTTATGAACCTGGTTTGTCCGAAGTGGTTGGGGAAGCAAGAGGTAGAAACCTTTTCTTTTCTACCGAAGTGGACAAAGCTATTGAAGAAGCACAATTGATTTTTATCTCTGTAAATACTCCAACCAAAACCTATGGTTCAGGGAAAGGTATGGCGGCCGATTTGAAATATATTGAGCTTTGTGCTCGTCAAATTGCTCGTGTAGCTAAAAATGATAAAATTGTTGTTGAAAAATCAACCTTGCCTGTAAGAACAGCCAGTGCGATTAAAAATATATTAGAAAATACAGGGAATGGAGTACAATTCCAAATCCTTTCTAACCCAGAATTCCTTGCTGAAGGAACTGCTGTCGAAGATTTATTCGCTCCTGATAGAGTATTAATCGGTGGAGATAGTACTGCTGAAGGTCAAAAAGCAATTGAAGCTTTAGTTTCCATTTATGCGAATTGGGTACCAAGAGAAAAAATTCTTACTACTAACGTATGGTCATCGGAGTTGTCTAAACTTACCGCAAACGCCTTCTTAGCGCAAAGAGTTTCCTCTATCAATGCATTGTCGGAACTGTGTGAAAAAACAGAAGCTGATGTGAATGAAGTAGCACGAGCTATTGGAATGGACAGCCGTATCGGGTCGAAGTTTTTAAAAGCTTCCGTTGGTTTTGGTGGTTCTTGTTTTCAAAAAGATATATTGAACTTAGTATATATCGCGAAATCCTATGGATTGAACGAAGTTGCCGATTATTGGGAACAAGTGATTATTATGAATGATCACCAAAAAAATAGATTCTCTCGTAACATCGTTTCTACTTTATACAATACCATTGCCGATAAAAAAATTGCTTTTTTAGGTTGGGCATTTAAGAAAGATACTAATGATACTCGTGAATCAGCGGCTATTTATGTTGCCGATAATTTGTTGTATGAACAAGCCAATATTGCAGTATACGACCCTAAAGTAGATCACAAACAAGTATTATTTGATTTGGATTATTTAGAAACCAGAACCAAAGAAGCCAATGCCAAATATGTAACCTCTTTCGACAATCCTTATGAGGCTTGTAAAGACGCTCATGCTATTGCGGTATTGACTGAATGGGATGAATTTAAAGAATATGATTGGCAAAAAATATATGATTCTATGCTAAAACCAGCTTTCGTATTTGATGGAAGAAATCTTTTAGATGGACAAAAATTAGAAGCTATTGGATTCAAATACCAAGCTATAGGTTCGTAATAAACAAAAAAATAATTGCAAAATTTATGAATATTAAGATAGGAATTATTGGTTTAGGATATGTTGGATTGCCATTGGCTCGTTTGTTTGCCACAAAATATCCAGTAGTCGGTTTTGATATCAATACCAAAAGAGTTGAAGAACTTAATGCAGGAAATGATTTTACACTTGAAGTTAGTAAAGAATTGCTTCAAGAAGTTTTAATAGGTGGCTCAACAGTAGGCAATGGATTATATTGTTCCACTAATTTAGAAGATATTAAAGATTGTAATTATTACATAGTTACAGTACCAACACCTGTTGATAAAAACAATCGCCCGGATTTGACTCCTTTATACAAGTCGAGTGAAGCAGTTGGAAAAGTCTTGAAAAAAGGTGATATCGTAGTGTATGAATCTACCGTATATCCTGGACTTACTGAAGATGAATGCGTACCCGTTTTGGAACGCGTTAGCGGACTTAAGTTTAATGTAGACTTCTTCGCGGGCTATTCTCCAGAACGAATTAATCCAGGTGATAAAGAACATACCGTTGAGAAAATTTTAAAAATTACGGCTGGTTCCACTCCTGAAACTGGAATTAAAGTAAATGAGTTGTACAAATCAGTAATTACTGCAGGAACCCATTTAGCCCCATGTATTAAGGTAGCTGAAGCGGCTAAAGTAATTGAAAACTCACAACGTGATATCAATATTGCTTTCGTAAATGAATTGGCTAAAATATTTAATATTTTAGATATTGATACCACTGCTGTTTTAGAAGCAGCAGGAACCAAATGGAACTTTTTAAATTTCCGTCCAGGTTTAGTGGGTGGACATTGTATTGGTGTCGATCCTTATTATTTGGCTCAAAAAGCTCAAGAAGCAGGATACCATCCTGAAATCATCTTGGCGGGACGTCGTCTAAACGACAGTATGGGCGAATATGTAGCATCAAGAATTGTGAAGTTAATGATCAAAAAACGCATTCCTGTGAGTCATTCGAAGTTATTGATGTTGGGAATCACATTTAAAGAAAATTGTCCTGATGTTCGAAATACTAAAATTGTTGATGTGGTTTCCGCTTTAGCTGAATATGGTATTGATGTGGCTATTTACGATCCATGGGCTAATCCAGCTGAAGTTGCTCATGAATATAATTTAAAAACTACCAATGTAATTCCTAATGATACCTTTGATGCTATAGTATTAGGAGTCGCTCATAATGAGTTTAAAAGTATAGATTTATCATCATTGAAAAAAGAAAATGCGGTAGTGTATGATGTTAAAGGAATTTTAAACCCATCAGAAATTGATGGTAAATTATAAAATTTAGGAATATGAAAAAAATAGTAATTACTGGCGGAGCTGGATTTATTGGTTCTCACGTTGTTCGACGTTTTGTGAACAAGTATCCTGATTATCATATTTATAATTTAGATGCCTTGACGTATGCAGGGAATTTAGAGAATATAGCTGATATTGAAAAAGCACCTAACTATACTTTTATTAAAGGGGATATAGTAGATGCTGATTTTATTAATGAATTATTTCAAAAACATCAATTTGATGGAGTATTGCATTTAGCTGCGGAATCCCACGTCGATCGATCTATTACGGATCCTTTGAGTTTTGTCAAAACCAATGTCATTGGAACGATGAACCTGCTTAATGCCGCTAAAACGATTTGGAAAGACAATTTCGAAGGTAAACGTTTTTATCATATTTCTACGGATGAGGTTTATGGAAGTTTGGGAGCTACAGGTTTGTTTACAGAAACAACTGCTTATGATCCTAATTCTCCTTACTCCGCTTCAAAAGCAAGCTCAGATCACTTTGTAAGAGCTTATGGGGAAACTTATGGTTTGCCTTATGTGTTGACCAATTGTTCTAATAATTATGGGCCTAATCATTTCCCTGAAAAATTAATCCCACTTTTTATTAATAACATTATTAATAACAAACCACTTCCGGTATATGGGGATGGTAAATACACTCGCGACTGGTTGTTTGTTGAGGACCATGCAGTAGCTATTGATTTGGTTTTCCACGAAGGGAAAAACCACGAAACATACAACATTGGTGGATTTAATGAATGGCAAAATATTGAATTAGTCAAGTTATTGTGCCAGCAAATGGATCAAAAGTTAGGTCGCCCTGCAGGAGAATCTGAAAAATTGATTACCTACGTCAAAGACCGACCAGGACACGATTTGCGTTATGCGATTGATGCCACTAAAATAAATCAAGAACTAGGGTGGAAGCCTTCCGTGACCTTCGAACAAGGTCTTGAAAAAACAATTGATTGGTTTTTGTCTAATGACGAATGGCTGAAAAATGTGACCTCTGGTGAATATGCCAAGTATTACGAAAAGCAATACCAATAAAAATAAATGCTCAAAAGAAGGAAGTTTAATTATTGTTGAATTTCCTTTTTTTTATACTACAATTTGTAGGATTTATCTATAGGTTTTTATGATTTGTGCCCTTTTTTGTAGCATAGTAAATATTAAGAAATTGTAAATATCTACTATTTGTATGTAGAATATGGTTTGTTAATAATATACTTTTTGATAGGAATATCAAATAATTACGTTCCTTTTTTGTTAAATTCAAAAAAGAATGGTATCCTTTAAATGTTTATATTACATGTGTTTCATCGATTATATCCGAACGTTTAAAAAGAAATGAGTAGTTTTGTAGGCGTTTGATATTTAATGCATTTATTATTATAATTAATAAAACTAATGAGTCAACTTAAAAAAGGTGTAGTACTGTCCTATTTGAATATTTTCCTGACCAATGCGGTGGGAATCTTTTTAACACCTTTTATGATTCATTCTTTAGGGAAATCAGATTACGGTTTATATCTGTTAATAGGTTCTTTTGTGACCTATATTTCTTTAATGGATTTAGGACTGAATAACACCATTATTCGTTTTGTTGCCAAATATAGAGCCGAAAAGGATAAAATTGGCGAAGAAAATTTTTTAGCGACCACAATGCTAATTTATTTTTTTATATCCATTATCATTACCATAATTGGTTTATCACTCTATTTTAATTTAGAAAGCTTATTTGGCAAATCGCTATCCGCTGCCGAAATGGTCAAGGCTAAATTGATGTTTATGATTTTGGTTTTTAATATGGCCATTACTTTGCCTGGAGGTGCTTTTCAAGCGATCAGTTCAGGTTATGAACAATTTGTTTTCCCTCGAATAACCACTACTATTAGATATGTCTTGAGAGCTAGTTTATTGGTGGCTATTTTATGGTTAAAAGGTGATTCTGTTTCAATAGTAATATTGGATACGGTTATGAATATCTTGTTTGTATCCATAAATATGACTTTTGTATTCAAATATTTAAAGGTCAAATTCAAATTGCACGTTTTCAATAGAAATTTGATTAAAGAAATATTTTCCTACTCCATTTGGATTTTTATCTATGCCTTAGTGCAACAATTTCAATGGCAGTCGGGGCAAGTAATATTAGGAATGAAAGAAAATACTACCACAGTTGCAATATTTGGTGTTGGTGTGATGTTAGGGACTTATTATGGCGCTTTTGCTGCAGCAATAAATAGTGTATTGTTGCCTAAAGCGACTAAGATGGTGGTTAATAATAATTCAAGTGAAGAATTAACTATGATGATGGCCAAGATAGGAAGAATAACCTTTTTATTATTGAATTTAATATTAATTGGATTTATAACATTTGGGAAAGAATTTATTTTTCTATGGGTTGGAGCTAGTTTTGGTGATTCATGGTTAATAACATTATTAATTATGTTAGTGATGACAATTCCATTGACTCAAAGTTTTGGAAATTCTATCTTAGAAGCGAGTAATAAAATTAGAGTTAAAGCGATTTTAAATCTTACAACGATGACTCTCGGTGTTGGTATGGGATATTTCTTTTCAGGATTGTACGGTGGATTAGGGATGATTTCATGTATAGTTTCCGCTATGTTTGTCAATTTTATTATTACTAATATTTATTTTGTTAAAATGTTTAATTTTAAATATATCTTATTTTTTAAAGAAGTATTTACAAAATCAATAGTAATATTTTTTATTTTGTTAATTATTGGATGGCAGATTAATACTTTTTTTGTTTCTTATAGTTGGACTATGTTGTTATTGAAAATAGGAATTGTTGGATTGCTTTATATTACTATGGTTTATTTTATTCAATTGAATAAAAGTGAAAAACAAAGTGTATTAAAAATTTTCAAAAGAACTTAATATGAGAAAAATTAGAACTTTAATTTGGCGATTTTTAGGTATTGATTATCAAATGATGTTGAATAAGTTGGATTATGTTTTGTTTAAAAATGATCGATATACTCAAAAAGGGAAAGGAACCTATGACAATGGAGCTAAAGTATGGCGTTGGACTTCAACTCCTTTAATCGTAGGTAATTATTGTAGTATTGCTTATGATGTTAACTTTATTGTTGATGAGGGACATCACACGATTTCACAAATCACCAATTATCCATTAGTAAATGCCGTTTTTAAGGATGAGGCATCTATTGAAGGACAAACAAAAGACAAGTTTTTAAGCCAATTTCACCAAAAACAAGGAATAAAAATTGGAAATGATGTATGGATTGGGATGGGAGCATTTATTATGCCTGGTGTAACAATTGGAAACGGGGTAGTTGTAGGAGCTAATTCAGTAGTTACTAAAGACGTTCCTGATTATGCAATTGTTGGAGGAAGTCCCGCCAGTATTATAAAAATGAAATACGATCAAGAAACAATATCAAAACTAAATTCTATTTCATGGTGGAATTGGGAGGCTTCGGTAATCAAAGAACGATACAAAGATTTTTATTTACCATTAGCTACTTTTTTAGATAAATATTATGAAAATTAAAACCATAACCTGTCACGAGGTCTATAATCATGGAGCTTCTCTTCAAGAACATGCTTTATTAAAGTTTCTGATTAATGAAGGACACGAAGCTAAAACTTTACATTATAAACCTGATTACCTATCATCACATTTTAAATTAGATGGTTTATCAAACCCAAAATTTGACAAACCAGTAATAAAACAATTGTATTTATTAGCAAAATTACCAGGTCGTTTAAAAAGTTTAAAACGTAAAAAAGCATTTGATGATTTTGCAATTAAATATATACCTACTGATCACGAGTTATATACTTCTAATGAGGAACTAAAAAGCAATTTACCAAAAGCCGATGCTTACATTTGTGGAAGTGATCAAATTTGGAATTCATTTTTTCAAAATGGTAAGGATCCTGCATTTTATTTGGATTTTGTTCCTGACGAGAAACTAAAAATTTCCTATGCTGCTAGTTTTGCCATTGATCATATTGAAGACAGCTTAATAGACTTTGTAAAAGAAAAAGTGCAAAGAATAAATTGTATTTCAGTAAGAGAAACTTCTGGTGTAACAATTTTAAATTCATTGGGGATTAATTCAGCTGTTCAAGTTTTAGATCCTGTTTTTTTATTAGATTCTATTTATTGGAAAAATACATTTGTAAATGAAAAACCTAACAACGATTTTGTTTTTGTTTATGATTTTGATAGCAATCCCTTAATTGAGCAGCTTTCAAAAAAAATAGCTAAAGAGCAAAATTTAAAAATTATAACAGTTAATAAAAATATTAATTATTCAGATTATAATTACTATCTCGAAGGACCTGAGAAATTTTTGTCCTTAATGTATTACGCTAAATATGTAATCACTAATTCGTTTCATTCTGTTGCATTTTCATTAATTTTTGAAAAGCAATTTGTAGTGGTTAACAGAACTGAAGCCATAAATACTAGAATGCGCGATTTATTGGGCCTTTTTAATCTTTCTAGTCTTTTAATTAATTCAGTTGAGCAATTTGATGCGGTTAATGAAATTGATTATTTGAAACTTAATGAAAGAAAAGAGATCTTAAAATCGTTTTCAAAAGAATTTTTATTAAATGCTTTAAATAATAATATTTTAAAGCATTAGAATTCGAATTATTAAGAGGTATGAGAAAAATTCTTTTTGTTATCGAATCCCTTCATTGTGGTGGAGCTGAAAAAAGTTTAATAACTTTATTTCAAAATTTTGATTTTACTCATAATCAAGTTGAATTATTGTTGTTTAAAGAAGGTGGTGAGTTTGAAAAATTTGTTCCTGATAAAGTTAATATTAGATACGTTTCAAGCTTAAAAGCAATTAATCCAATAAAATTAATGTTTCTAAAATTAAAATTTAGATTCTTATTGTTTAATAATTCAACTAAAAAACACCACACAGCACAATTGTTTTGGAAATCATTTGGGAATTCCATTGCTTCCATTGACAATGAATATGATATTGCTATAGCCTATAATCAAGGTTTTTCAACTTATTTTGTTGCTGAAAAAATTAATGCTAAAATTAAATATGCTTGGCTCAATACGGATTATCAAAAAGCAGGATATAATCCTAAATTTGATTTCCCTATGTATAATCGTTACAATAAAATTGTTGCAGTTTCCAATGAAAATTCTTTATCAATAAATGAAGAAATGAATTCAATAGGGAAAGTTTTACCGTTAACTGTAATTAAAGACATTACAGATGTTGATGTGGTTCGAAAAATGGCCTTAGATGGTGATGGGTTACCAAATGAAAAGGAAACAATATCAATTCTTTCTGTAGGAAGGTTAGCGAAAGCAAAAGCTTTTAATTTAGCTATTGAAGCATGTCGTATATTAGTGGATCAAAAATTTAATATTAAATGGTACATTATAGGAGAGGGTAGTGAAAGAGCTTATTTAGAACAATTGATAAAAGTCAATAGCTTAGAAGAACATTTTATCTTATTAGGTTATAATGAAAACCCCTATCCATTTATCAATTCTTGTGATATTTATGTGCAAACTTCCATTTTTGAAGGTTTAGGACTTAGTGTTATTGAAGCATTAGCTCTCGGTAAAGCAGTAGTTACAACAAATTTCCCTACAGCTCATTCTATAGTTGAAAATCAAATTACAGGTTTGATTTGTAATATGGATGGAAAATCAATCGCGCAAAGTATAACAAGATATATTCAAGAGGTAGAATTAAAAAATAAAATCGTTAATAACCTATCATTAATTGAAAATGATAGTAAAAATGTATCTTTATTGAAAATTAAGCAATTATTAGAATCAAATTAGCACTATAAAATGATGAAATTACTTTATATTACAAATGCTATAAATGGTTCTGGAGGTTTAGAACGTGTTTTATCTATTAAAGCAAGTTATTTATCTGATGTTTTGGGGTATGAAGTTCATATAATTGTTTTGAATCAAGGTGATGCTCCACTATTTTATACTTTTAGTTCTAAAATAATAATTCACGATATAAAAGTAATCGGTAATCCATTAAAGTACTTTTATTCCTATAGTAAAGGGATGAAAAATGTAATATCAATTGTAAAGCCTGATATTATTTCAGTTTGCGATGATGGATTAAAAGGTTTTTTTATTCCATTTATTTTAAATAAAAAATTAAATATAATTTATGAGAGACATGCTTCAGTGAATTTAAATATTAATAAAAATTCATTGAAAAAAGGATTGTTTACTCAATTTAAAGATGCAATGTTGCATTATACTATGCAAAACAGAGCCAAAAGCTTTGATAAATTTGTAGTCTTAACAAATGGAAATTTAAAGGAGTGGAAATCCAATAATGTTGAAGTTATTCCTAATCCACTATCTTTTTTTTCAAATGATAGTTCCGATTATAATTCTAAAAGAATAATTGCAGTTGGTAGTCATAGTTATAATAAAGGGTATGATTTGTTACTTACTTCTTGGAGCAAGGTAGTTCAAAAACATCCGGATTGGATTCTGGATATTTTTGGTAAAAAAGATCGCTTAGAAACATTTGTCAAACTTTCGAATACCTTGCACTTAGAACAGAATGTAATTTTTCATGATCCAGTTATTGACATTGAAAAAAAATATTTAGAAGCCTCAATAATGGTGCTACCTTCAAGGTCGGAAGGTTTTGGAATGGTATTGATTGAAGCGATGGCGTGTGGCTTGCCTTGCATCTCTTTCAACTGTCCTCATGGACCTGGAGATATTATAAAAAATAATGAAGATGGTTTTTTAATTGAAAACGGGAACGTAGAAGAATTTGCAAATAAATTAATACTTTTAATTGAAAATAAGGAGCTAAGAGTTACTATGGGAAATACTGCAAAAAACAATGCTAAGCAATATTTACCTGAAAACATTATGAATAAATGGACTCATTTGTTTGAGTCTTTATTGAATAAAGAAAATAATTAGCATCAATTTAAAGCAACATATATATGAAAATAGTTTACTTAACTGATCAATTTTATCTGCATGGCGGGATTGAAAAAATGTTGTCTTTAAAAATTGAATATTTAATCAAAAATCTTAAATATGATGTTGTATTATGTACTTCAGAACATAAACAAAATAATTTTGTTTACGAGTTGCCATCTGAATTAGTACATTTGGATTTAGATATAAATTATCAAAGAACGAAAAGTTATTTCCATCCAATTAATTTAATAAAATCATTTAAACATTATAAAAAACTTAAACGTGTATTAGCTGAATTAAAACCTGATGTTATAATTTCAGTAAATTACACCCCAGAACAATTTTTTTTACCATTTATTGAGAAAAATATTCCAAAAATTAAAGAATTTCATTCCTCAGGTTCTAATGTTAAAAATAATAATGGAATTATAGGGAAACTCAAATCATATTTATTCTCTTTATTTGCTAAATACGATACTCTTGTTTTGTTAAATGAAAAAGAAAAAGAGTATTACCCTTTTAATAATCTAGAAGTTATTCCAAACTTTATTTTACTTCCAGTTAAAAAACAATTAGTAGATCGTGAAAAGATTATTATTGCTGCAGGTAGAATTGCTCCAGTCAAACAATTTGATCATCTAATAAAAGCTTGGGAATTAATTGAAAATGAATTTCCTTTATGGCAAGTTCAAATTTATGGAGGAGGCGATGAAGAATTGTTAGTTCAGTTCAATCAATATATTAATAACAAAAATATTCCAAGAGTTCATTTTATGGGAGCTACCAATTCCTTAATTGATAAAATGCAAAAAGCCTCAATTTATGCAATGACTTCTTCTTCGGAATGTTTTCCTATGGTTTTATTGGAAGCTATGGCTTGTGGCTTACCTATTATTTCCTATGATTGCCCTAATGGTCCAAGAAGCATTATTATTGATCAAGTTGATGGTGTATTAACTCCCTGTAATGATATAAATACTTTTGCATTTGAATTAAAACGACTAATACAGTCAAAAGATTTGATTGTTCAAATGGGTG
Source organism: Flavobacteriaceae bacterium (assembly GCA_947378465.1). Classification (GTDB taxonomy): domain Bacteria; phylum Bacteroidota; class Bacteroidia; order Flavobacteriales; family Flavobacteriaceae; genus Flavobacterium. The sequence continues at coordinate 2,905 of CANCJZ010000030.1, read as the reverse complement.
AAATAGGAATGGAGAATGTTAAGCAGTACAGTGAAATTGCAATCATGAATAAGTGGAATCAACTTTTTTCTAAATTAATATCTTAAAATTATGTTTGATTGGATTCCATTACAATATTACGGGCCGGTTTATTTTTTTATTTTGCTTTTGATGTTGTTACTTTTATTAAGTAACTCAAAAAATAATATTTTTTCTTTTGAAAGTATTGTTTTCTCTGATAGAATTGGATTGATATTGTTGTTTTTTTCAATAATATATATGGGCTTTCGTCCAGTGAGTGGACGTTATTTTGGTGATATGTCTACTTATAACACCTCTTTTATTAAATTGCAAAGAGGAATTGAATTAGAAGCAACTCATGATGAGTTTTTTAATGCATTTATGAAAATTTGCTCAGGGATTATGCCGGTTAGTTTTTTCTTTTTATTAATGGCATTTTTATATGTTTTTTCTGCGTATCTCGCTTGTAAAAAATGGTTTCAATCCAATTGGGGATATCCTTTTTTTATCCTTCTAGCTTCTTTTAGTTTTTGGGCTTATGGAACTAATGGAATGAGAAATGGTGTTGCAACATCATTAATATTATTAGGTTTTTCATATTCTAATCGCAAAATTCTTATGGCTAGTTTTTTTATTCTTGCCATTTTATTTCATAAAACTTCTTTGCTTCCGGTATTTGCTTATATAGTGACATTTTTTTATAATGATAGTAAGAAATTAATGTTCTTTTGGATCTTATGCATTCCTTTATCTTTGATATTAGGAGGTGCTTTTGAAAGTTTCTTCTCTTCCGTTGGTATTTTTGATGACGATAGATTGTCTTATTTGACAGAAGGAAATATTAATGGAGATGATTTTAGTCATACTGGTTTTCGATGGGATTTCCTTTTGTATAGCGCTTCTGCTGTGTATGCTGGATATTATTTTGTAATCAAAAGGGGGTTTCGCGATAAAGTATATGATCAGATTTTAAATACCTATTTAATTTCAAATGCTTTTTGGGTATTGGTAATTCGTGCAAATTTTTCAAACCGTTTTGCTTATTTGTCTTGGTTTATGATGGGCATAGTAATTATATACCCTTTTATAAAACAAGAATTTTTTAAAAATCAAAATATTGTGCTTTCTAGAGTATTAATACTCTATTTTCTATTTACTTTTTTATTGAATGTAATATTATAAATATGAAATTAATTACTGTATTTACTCCTGCTTATAACCGTGCGTTTTGTCTTGACCAACTTTATATTAGTTTGATTGGACAAACAAATCAAGATTTCAAATGGTTAATTATTGATGATGGATCTTCTGATAACACCAGAGGATTAGTTCAATCTTGGATGGATGAAGCTAAGATTGAAATTCAATACATATATCAAGATAATCAAGGGATGCATGGTGGTCATAATACGGCTTATAAAAACATTGATACGGAATTAAATGTTTGTATTGATTCCGATGATTTTATGCCTTTGGATGCAATTGAGAAGATTTTAAAATTTTGGAAGAAAAATGAAAATAATAATGTTGCTGGAATTATTGGGTTAGATGCTTATCAAAATGGAAATATTATTGGTTGCAAAATTCCAGATTCAATAAAATATTCGCGTCTTAACGATCTTTATAATATACACAATGTAACAGGCGATAAAAAATTAGTTTTGAGAACTGAAGTTGTAAAAGAATTTCCCGCATATCCAATCTATGAATCAGAAAAACTTGTGCCACTTGGCACTCTTTATTTAATGATTGATAGCAAATATGAGTTTTTGTGCTTAAATGAAGTCCTTTGTATTGTTGAATATTTAGAAGATGGTTCTTCTAGAAATATTTTTAAACAATATCGAAAAAGCCCTAGAGGATTTGGGTATGCTAGAATAGTAAAAATGAAATATTCGAGTAGTTTGAAAGTCAAATTTAATGCTGCTGTTCAATTAGTTTCCTCTGCTATTTTTGCTAAAAGGATTAAGTTGTTATTTGAATCTCCTTATCCTTTCTTGACTCTAATTGCTATTCCTTTTGGAATACTATTGTCGATATATATAGTTTTCAAAACTCGAAAAAATAATTAGTATGAAAGTATTGCATATCACTAATAGTTTAGGAATGGGGGGAGCTGAAAAATTGCTGGAAGAAACAATTCCATTATATAATGAACTTGGTGTGCATACTGATTTATTATTGATTAGTGGAATTGAATATCCTTTTTTGAAATCTTTGAAACAGACTAACTCAAAGAATGTTTTTGTATTAAATTCTAAGTCAGTTTATAATCCACTAAATATTTTAAAAATCATTCCTTTTCTTAAGCAATATGATATAATCCATGTGCATTTATTTCCTGCTTTATATTGGGTTGCTTTTGCAAAATCGCTTAGTTTATATAAAGGGAAATTAATATATACCGAGCATAGTACAAATAATAAAAGAAGGAATTCGTCTTTTTTTAAAATTATTGACAAATTTGTATATAAAAAGTATCACAAAATTATTGCAATTACTGATGAAGTCAAATCAGCTTTAATGTCCCATCTTAATTTAAAGGATTCAAATAAAATTAATGTGATTTATAATGGTATTAATTTGAGCAAAATAAATCATGCAATACCATTAAATAAAAATATTTTTTTCAATGATAATGAATCTGTTATTATTATACAAGTCGCTCGATTCTATGAACCTAAAGATCATGGTACTCTAATTAATGCATTATCAATTTTGCCAAGTAAATTCAAACTTTTACTGGTAGGTGAAGGTATATTAAAAGAAAAAAATGAAGAATTAGTTAAAGAATTAAAATTAACGGAAAGAGTTCGCTTTTTAGGAGCTCGAATGGATATTCCTAGTTTATTAAAAACTTCCGATATAGTTGTTTTATCTTCTAAATACGAAGGACTCTCTCTAT
>CANCJZ010000029.1 GCA_947378465.1 Flavobacteriaceae bacterium | reverse complement strand
AGCGTGAAGGGTATCTTTATCTTTTGTTTCAAATGTTGTGGGAATGTGAATTTTATAGAGAATATTATCCAAATCTTTTTTGGTTCCTAATTGGACTAACTTCACTCCTGATTTGGAATATTGAATGTAGTTCACTTGAAAGTTTCCATTTACCTTTTTATTCAATATCAAACTGGATTTGTACCACTTAGCAATTTCATTATCAGCAAAGGAAAACAAAGTATCCACTTGAACTTCATTCCAAGTGATGGTGTCATTTTTGGAAATTGCTTTGAAGGATTTGTGAGTATCTTTATCATAAACATAACCATTTTTATATTCCATACTGACTAGACTGTCCAATTCGCTTTTTGACACTACAATGGTATCAAGTTTTTTTCGCAATATGTATTTTTGTTGTACTTCTAAATTACTCAAATCACTCAATACAAAATTCCCTTGGTTTTTGGAAGGAACCGAAGCAATATCCGAAACATTAACAGGTTGGGATTGATCGAAACAAATAAAGCTGTTTTCCAAAACAGCTTCTTTACAAGAGGTGAACAAACCAATAATTAAAAGAGAGAGGGCGACTTTTTTCATGGAAATGGAATTTAAGTTACTATTCCTTAACCAAATGCCGTGCCAAAAGATTTACCATTTTACATTAATCGCGCCAACATCTCTAGAGTCAGAGGTTTTACAAAATAGTCTTTTACATAACTGTAAGTTTTAGCCTTGTCGATATCTTTATCATTTCCTGAAGAAGTCAACATCACTACAACACAATTCCCTTCAACTACTGGTTTGAATTTGATTATTTCATTGAGAAAGGCAAAACCATCCATCATCGGCATAGCAATATCCAAGAAAATTAAATCTGGAAAATCAAATTCACTTTCAGCTACTTTTTGTAAATAACTGAGAGCATCTACAGCAGAATTTTGCATTGAAACCAAATCGGTCAAATTACTGTTTACAATAATTCGATTGGCAATAAAGCAATCAATATTATTATCATCAATAAGCATAATGTGTCTTTTCTTCATTAGATTAGATTTAAGAAAAAGCCGCATTAGGAAGTTCAATAATAAACTTAGTTCCTATGTGCAATTCCGATTCGACATTAATTTTTCCCCCAAGTTTTTCCAATGTTTCTTTAACAATATACAATCCCAAACCTGACCCACTTGAAAGCACTGTGGAGCGATGAAACATATTAAATATTTTATCTATTTCACCTTGTTCAATTCCAATTCCATTATCTTCAATAATAATTAGAATTTTATCGTCAACGGTATTGAATTCTACTCTCACAAACGATTGTTCTTTAGTTGCATCCGCATATTTATAGGCATTTGAGATAATATTATTCAATACAATTGTAATTCGTTTGCTATCGGAAATAACAATTCCGTTACTATTGTCTTTAGCTTTAAAGTCAAGTTCCCGCATTCCTTCGGCAAACTTAATACTCGATTTAATCTCATGAATTAATTTTTCAAAATCAATTTCATTCTGAGCTATCTCCAAACGTTCATTCCGCGAATAATTTAAAATATCCTCTATAAAACCATCCAGCTTAGTGGCGCTTTTGTTAAGCATGTTCATAATATCCATCAAACTTTTGGTTTCAGTTGCTAAAGGACTTGATTGGATATCCATTTTGGCGATATTTATCAATCCTAAGATTGATTTTAGTGGCGCTCTCAAATCGTGTGATGCACTATAAACAAAACGATCCAATTCGGAATTCGCTTTTTTCAAATCTTCATTATACCGGACCAAATCGTATTCAATTTTTTTCTTTTCTGTAATATCTCGCATGATTTTGGAAGCACCTACAACATTTCCAAGAACATCCAGAATAGGTGATATAGTTAAGGAAACAAATATTACTTCTCCATTTTTTTTCAATCTTTGGGTTTCGTGATGAAATATGGCATTCCCTTTCCGAACCTTATTCAGAATTTCTTTTTCTTCCTCTTTAATACCCAAAGGGATTATTAATGAAACATGTTTTCCGAGAACTTCTTCCGCCTTGTATCCCAATATCTTTTCTGCCCCACTATTCCAAGTGGTGATCGTACCATCAATCGTTTTACTAATTATAGCATCATTAGAAGATTCGACTATGGATGCGGTCAAAGCCAATTGTTCCTCGCTTTTTTTCCTCTCAGTGATATCCCTATAATTGATTATTATGGATTTAATATTCTCATCATTGAGCAGATTCAAAACAGTCCCTTCCAGCCAAATCACATGTCCTTCTTTATGAATTACTCTGAACTGATTTTGTAATGGAATATTGGGCAATATATTTACTTTACTGAAAAATTGCTCCGCTTTTTCTATTTCATCAGGGTGAATAAACTGAATAATTGAAGCTTGGTCAATCTCTGCAAAAGAATAACCAGTAATATTTTCTGCAGAACGACTTTGATAAGATATTTTAAAATTATCATCCATCAGCACGATACCATCACTGACATTTTCTGTTAGCGCTCTGTACTTTTCTTCACTTTGCAAGAGTTTCAATTCTGCCTGTTTCCTTTCGGTGATATCAGTACCAAAAATCAATACATGCGTTACAATTCCATTGGTTGTAATAGGAACAAATCGCGAACGTACCCATCGGCCGTGATTCAATGCGTTTTCAATCTCTAATTTTTCATTTGTATTCAAACATTGCTCAATAGCTTGTTTAGAAACTTCTCGTGCCTCTTCAGGGATTACAGAAAGACAATCTTTTCCAATAAAATCATCTTTGGATTCTCCATATTCATTTCCTCTATTTAAAGCTTCAATTATTAAGTTACGGTTGACATATACAATAATATCCGGAGAATTCTCAAACTGATTTTTAAACATTTCCGTCGCGCGTTTCTTTTCCGTAAGCAACTCAGTCAACATAATAACCCCTCCTATTTCACCATTCCCTTTATTCCAAGGATGTATTTCCCAACGTAACCACTCAATACTTCCATCGGCTCTAACAAAAACATCTTCCTCACATTTTTCAATAGATCCCTTTAAAGAACGTTGGTGAATTTCTTTCCATTTGTCGCCAATTTCAGGAAATACTTCATAATGGGATTTACCAATTATATCCTGACCTACTAAATTATAATCCGTCATCCAACGATTACTTCTCGCAATATAGCGCAACTCACTATCCAACATCGCAATTGAAGCGGGACTATGTTCAATAAACAAATGCAATTGCGCTTCTTTCTCTGCCAATTCTGTTTGAACCTTTAATTGCTCGGTAATATCATTCGCTAAAGACAATATTGCAGGACGATTGTTGTAAATAATTCTATGAGAGGCTATTTCCATCATCATTTCCTCACCATTCTTTTTAATGTGTTTCCAATTACTTAAAGCAATTGGCTCATTACTATTCAACATATACAAAGCAAAGTCTTTTATTTTTTGATGCTCTTCCTGCTTTCTATAATCCAAGACCGTCATATTCAACCATTCCTCTTGACTATACCCATAATTATTAACAACAGTCTCATTGACTTCTAAGATCTTTAAGGTTTCAAGATCCCAAATAATAATATGTGTAGGATTATTATTGAACAAATAGCGGTATTTCTCTTCAGACTCTTTGATGGCCAATTCCGCTTTTTTACGATCGGTAATATCTCTGATAATTGCAAAATAACCTTTGCCTTCCATCAATCTATTACTGATTTCTACATTAATACGACTGCCATCTTTACACTTGAATTCTCTGTTAATAATGGCAAACTTATTTTGCTTAACTTCTTCTATATCGACTATTTGCTTAAGTAATTCTTCTTCTGTAACCAAACCCGATATTTTCATTTGAAGTAATTCTTCCCGTGAAAAACCTAATAAGGCAGTAGCATTATCATTCAAATCAACAATACGAGTAGCTTCATCCAAAATCAAAATAGCATCCCCAGCATACTCTATTAGATTGCGATAATTCATTTCGGTATCCGCTAACTTAGCGCGATTTATTCCATATTTTCGTTCAAAAACGCCGTTCTTTTTTATCAAATAATAAGTAAATGAAACCGCTAAAAACAAAGCAATTAAAAATAGGATATATATTTTTTTAGAAGAAGTATTGTAAATCTCAGCATTTCCATTATTAATACCCTTACCTATTTTGACTTGTAAATCAAGTAATTCGTTGACCTTAACAATCAAATTATTCATTTGAGGCGTTAACTCCAAAGCAACAATATCCTTTAAAGTAGCATTGTTTTTAGAGTGAATTATTCCTTTTAATTTATTTATAGTTATCTCTGTTTGATCAATGAGTTGTGATGTCGTATTTTTTGCTTTTTTCTCTTCCGCAGTAAAATGTGTTTTGGTATAATTTTGCCAATTAACGAGAATACTATCATTGGCACGATTTATTAATCTATCGGCACGATTAAAGGATATTTGTTTTTTATCCAATTGGTTCGCAGCAGTTAATAATGAAGAAGCAAAATAACGAACATCCCCCAATTGTTCAATTGGAAGAATCCTATTAGCATAAAGCTCTTTGGAATTATTTTTAAGTGTTCGAATCTCAATGATACCATATATCCCTATCCCAAGGATAAAAGCCGACATAATAAATATCAACAAGGACAACTCAAAGGATAATTTTACTTTTTTAAGCATGGGAAGCTTTATTTTATAAAAGGATAAAACGCAAAAGTTCTACAATTAGTACTACAAAGACCATTTCTACAAATATAAATAATTTAACATTTGTCTAATAGAAATTCACAACGATTTATGTAATCTTTTTATTTTATAAAAATGAATTTCATAAAAAAAACTGCTAAATCTCTTTAGCAGTTAATGTTATATAAATATATTATTGCAGTTAACTACACATTAAATCTAAAATGCATTACATCGCCATCTTTAACAATATATTCTTTACCTTCCACTCTTAGTTTACCCGCTTCTTTTACTTTAGCTTCAGAACCAAAGTTTGAAAAATCTTCAAAAGCGATCACCTCAGCACGAATAAATCCTTTTTCAAAATCAGTATGAATAACACCTGCTGCTTTAGGAGCAGTATCCCCAACATTTATTGTCCAAGCGCGAACTTCTTTCACACCCGCTGTAAAATACGTTTGTAATTTTAATAATTTGTAAGCTGCACGAATCAATACTGCTGAACCTGGTTCTTTCAAACCTAAATCTTCTAAGAACATTTGACGTTCTTCGTAGGTTTCTAATTCAGTGATATCCGCCTCAGTACCTACGGCTAATACAATAACCTCAGCATTTTCATCTTTTACCAATTCGCGAACTTGTTCCACATACGAATTTCCAGTAGCCGCAGCATCTTCATCGACATTACATACATATAAAACTGGTTTGGTAGTAATCAATTGAAAATCTTCCATCAATACTTCCTCATCATTATTTTGAGGCACTACAGTACGAGCCGATTTGGCTTGTAATAAAGTTTCTCTAATTCGGTCCAACAAAGCTTTTTCAACTTGAGCCTCTTTATTTCCGGTTTTAGCCGCACGATTTACTTTTTCCAAACGTTTTTCAACTGTTTCTAAATCTTTTAACTGCAACTCAATATCAATCGTTTCTTTGTCGCGAATTGGATTTACATTACCATCCACGTGAACAATATTATCATTATCAAAACAACGCAAAACGTGAATAATCGCATTACACTCTCTAATATTGGCTAAGAATTGATTTCCTAAACCTTCCCCTTTACTTGCTCCTTTTACCAATCCTGCGATATCAACAATATCCACAGTAGCCATTTGAACACGCTCAGGATTTACTAATTCTTCCAAACGAACAATTCTTGGATCCGGCACATTCACCACTCCAATATTAGGTTCTATAGTACAAAAAGGGAAATTAGCACTTTGCGCTTTGGCGTTTGACAAACAATTAAATAAGGTTGATTTTCCAACGTTTGGTAATCCTACAATTCCTGCTTTCATTTTACGTTTTTATTTTAAAAGTGTGCAAATATAGGGTATTAATACCAAGATACAAAAGACTAATAAAAATGCAAATCCGGAAGCAATTATAGTTCCTTATTCTTTTTCTTCCAGCGTATCAATAATATCTTGTTCTTCGGGAGTGGTTGTCAATCCGGAGGTGCTCCAATAGTCGGAGAGGATGACATTGTTTTTATTAAAAAGAGTTTTATCTTTAAATTCTTCTCCTTCTTTAAAACTGTAGTTTTGTTCACTAAAATTTGTAGTGATAAAATAATTTCGCACTTCTATTGTATTCGATTTCTTTTTTTCATTTTTCTGAAAACCAATTTCTTCTTTTGAGCTCATCAAATAATAATTGGTGCCATCGTTGCGATAAATGGTTTTATAAAATGATTTATAAATATTTTTGGTCCCAACCGCCGTTTTCTCTTCCACACGGGCCAAGGTAGCAGGCGACAAATAGGCGCTGACTTCAATAATAATTTTCTCTTTATTATCGTATACAATGGTGAAATTATCCAATAAAGTTTTCGAATTATCCATAGGGCTCACTGTCATCATATAATAATTAGAGTTAGTGGCATAGGCTTTAATTAAAAATTCAAATTCTTTTCGAGCACTGGACTCTAACAAAGGATTCAAATATTTAAAATTATAATAATTCTCCATAATATCATTCAAATTATAACCCAACAAGTCGGCGCTAACCTCTTTATCGATTAATCCATACGAACGATTCTGTTCTACTAATATGTTCGTCCTAAAATTGGTGGATTTTCCAGAAATTTGAAAATTAATCAGTCCATCATTATAATAGGAATAAGCACCATTGAGTTTGAAAAACTCCCTAGAATAGACTTTTAATCGGGCAGGAACGGTAAGTTTTTGAGAGGAATTCTCGATTAATGCCTTTAATATTTTTTGAGGATGTTTTTTAGTAATAATCACCTCGTCCAAATTATTGATATTACTTTTTAAATAAATAATAGTCTCGCGATCTTTTAAAGTAACCGACTTAACAGTCATCGCCACATAAGAGGTATGAGAAATTTGAATATTCGACCCCCCATTGAGGATAAAAGTAACCACGCCGTTCGTATTACTCAATAAAGTTTGTTTGGTTTTCACTACATACACCGTAGCATCTTCAATAGGCTGCTGTGTATCCGCATCTTTAATCACGAGACTACGTTCAATAATTTGAGCAAACAAATTACCGCTTATGATGAAAAAAAATACTAAGAAAGCGTTTCTCATAACCAAATTTGGGTTTTAACAAATTTAGTTATTTTTTTATAACCCACAAGTTTAGGTTGATTTAGCTTGTTTTTAGGTTGCTTTAGTTTTTAGGTTGATTGGTTGTAGGTTGATTAGGTTTTAGGTTGATTGGTTGTAAGTTGTAGGTTCTGTGCGTCAACTAGTAGGTAAATTTGGAGTGTATATTATTTCAAAGTTGAAATTTTCCTCAACACCTAATGCCTATTGCCTATTGCCTAATACCTATTACCTATTGCCTAAAATTACTCATTATGTAAAAATGCTTGTCTATTAAGCAGTGTTTCTTCGCTCTCAACGTGCTTATCATCAGGGATACAGCAATCCACTGGACATACAGCGGCACATTGTGGTTCTTCGTGGAAACCTTTACATTCGGTACACTTACCTGGAACAATATAGTAGATATCATCCGAAACAGGAGTTTGAGCCGCATCGGCATCTACTTCAGTTCCATCGGGTAGAATAACCTTCCCTTTTAGTTTTGTTCCATCTTTATAGCGCCAATCGTCAGCGCCTTCATATATTGCAGTATTTGGACATTCTGGCTCGCATGCGCCACAATTGATACATTCGTCTGTTATTATGATTGCCATAGCGTAATTTTATTTAATTTTGCGCAAAATTACAATCAAAACCATTCATATACAAGTTACAAATGTTACAAATCGAGAAAAAAAAGTGTTTTATTGAATTAGGCCGATTTTTAAGCCAGTTTTCATTGGATAATAATATAAAAAACGAAACGGTTCTCCACAACAATTTGTTCTTTGATGATTTTATTACTTTGATTGAATTATCGCAATCGCATAACGGATGGTTTACTCCTGAGCAAGTCTATTTTTCCATACAATCGTGGGCAAAAGCACTGACTGAAGATCAATTGGATCAATGGTTGTCGGCCTATGATTTTTCTAAAGTCAACACCAAAACTATAGGATTGATATTAGCAGGAAATATTCCTTTAGTAGGATTCCACGATTTTTTGTCGGTTGTTCTAACAGGGCATAAGGTTTTGGTAAAAACCTCTTCCAACGATCAAAAGCTATTGCCGTTCTTGGCAAAGTATTTAATTGCGGTGCAACCCGAAATCCAAAACTATATCACTTTTACTGAAGGCAAGCTCGAAGGTTTTGACGCTGTAATTGCCACTGGTAGTAACAATACGGCGCGTTATTTTGAATTTTATTTTAAAGACAAACCGAGTATTATTCGCAAAAACAGAAATTCTGTGGCGGTATTGGATGGGACTGAAAGCCACGAAGAATTGGTTCAATTAGGTGAAGACATCTTCAGATACTTTGGATTGGGCTGCCGAAATGTTTCCAAGTTATTTGTCCCTAAAGGATATGATTTCCAAAATTTCTTTAAAGCCATTTATGAATATAAGGATGTTATTTATTATGAAAAATACTCTAATAATTACGATTACAATAAAGCAGTATTCTTGATGAGTAATTTCAAATTATTGGATAATGAATTTTTGACCTTAAAAGAAGACAGTAGTTATGCCTCTCCTATTTCATCTATTTTTTATGAAAATTATGAGAGTATCGAAACTATTGCAAACCAATTGTTGGCTGACGAAGATAAAATACAATGTATTGTTTCTAAGAATTTAATTAAAAACAGCATCCCATTTGGCATGACACAACAACCAAAATTATGGGATTATGCGGATAATGTTGATACAGTAGCATTTTTATTGAATTTATGATTGAATAATTCTCAAAAATCACTATTAACTAAAACGATTTCGTTAATAATATAGGCTAATTATTACCAAATTATAACCGCTATTTCATTCCCTATTTCCGAAATTTGCATCTTTAATTTTTGGAATACTACAATGAAAAAACACAACTACAGCGCAGGACCATGTATTTTACCTCAAGAAGTCTTTGAAAAATCGGCTCAGGCCATTTTAAACTTCAATAATTCTGATTTATCTATCTTAGAAATTTCGCACCGAAGCAAAGATTTCGTTGCCGTAATGGAAGAAGCCAGAGCCCTAGTATTAGAACTTTTAGGACTAGAAGGCAAAGGATATCAAGCTTTATTCCTTCACGGAGGAGCAAGTTTGGAATTTTTAATGGTGCCTTACAATTTAATGAAAGTAGACGGGAAAGCCGCTTATTTAGATACAGGTACTTGGGCAAACAATGCTATCAAAGAAGCCAAACATTTTGGAGAAACTCTTATCGTGGCTTCTTCTAAAGAACAAAACTACAATCATATTCCAAAAGGCTATACCGTTCCTGCGGATGCAAATTATTTCCATTGCACGAGCAACAACACTATTTTTGGAACACAAATGAAATCATTCCCTGAATTGGATCTTCCGATAGTATGTGATATGAGTTCGGATATTTTTTCCAGAAGTTTAGACTTTTCGAAATTTGATTTGATTTATGCTGGAGCTCAAAAAAATATGGGTCCTGCAGGCGCTACCTTAGTGGTGGTTAAAGAAACACTTCTTGGCAAAACAGGACGCACTATCCCGAGTATGTTGGATTATGAAAAACACATCAAAGCGGAAAGCATGTACAATACCCCAGCGGTATTCCCAATTTATGCTTCCCTATTAACCTTACAGTGGTTAAAAAACCTTGGTGGTATTCCTGCCATTGAAAAAATCAATGAGGCTAAAGCCCATTTATTATACACTGAAATTGACCGTAACCCTTTATTTAAAGGTACCGCCGCAGTGGAAGACCGCAGTAATATGAATGCTACTTTCCTATTGACCCATCCGGAACATCAAGAAACTTTTGACACTATGTGGAAAGCAGCAGGCATCTCTGGATTGCCAGGACATCGTTCCGTGGGAGGCTACAGAGCTTCGATGTACAATGCTTTACCATTGGAAAGTGTACAAGTGTTAGTTGACGTAATGCAAGCTTTAGAAAAAGCAGTTTAATTCAAAAATATATTTAAAATACCAATACAATGAAAGTATTAGCTAATGACGGAATTTCAAAAAGCGGTATCAAAGCTTTAGAAAAAGGAGGGTTTGAAGTAATTACTACCAAAGTGGCTCAGGAACAAGTGGCCAATTTTATCAATACCAATGATGTTTCGGTACTATTGGTGCGCAGTGCTACCAAAGTAAGAAAAGACATCATTGACAGTTGTCCAAATTTAAAAATCATCGGTCGTGGTGGTGTTGGAATGGACAATATCGATGTGGATTATGCTCGTGAAAACGGCAAACACGTGATCAATACACCTGCCTCTTCTTCGGAAAGTGTGGCCGAATTAGTATTTGCTCATCTATTTACAGGAGTGCGTTTCTTACACGATTCAAACAGAAATATGCCTTTGGAGGGAGATACCAATTTTGACGGTTTGAAAAAAGCCTATGCTAATGGAATTGAACTTAGAGGAAAAACTATTGGAATCATCGGATTTGGTCGTATCGGTCAAGCGGTGGCAAAAATGGCCTTGGGCCTTGGAATGAAAGTGATTGCTGCGGATAAATTTTTAGGCAAAGCCGAAATTAAAGTCGATTTCTATAACGGACAATTCATCAATGTGGAAATCATCACTGAGCCTATGGAAGATTTGTTCAAACACGCTGATTTTATCACTTTACACGTTCCGGCACAAGAAGGTTATGTTATTGGCAAAGACGAATTGGCACAAATGAAAGACAATGTAGGAATTATTAACTGTGCTCGTGGAGGTGTGATTGATGAAGTAGCTTTGATTGAAGCTTTGGAATCTGACAAGGTATTATTTGCTGGATTGGATGTTTTTGAAAAAGAACCAAATCCAGAAATCCAAATCCTTATGCACCCAAGAATTTCCTTAACACCACATATAGGTGCTGCGACTTTAGAAGCGCAGGACCGAATTGGAACCGAATTGGCGGAGCAAATTATTGGGATTTTAAAGCACTAGTTGTTTTCTATTTTATAAAATAAAAAGCAGATCTTAACCCTAAGATCTGCTTTTTATTTACAGTAATAAGTAATCGTTCTTTTTTGTTGAAATTTAGAATATTGTACTAATTTTGTATCACATTAATTTTGGAGATGAGCAATTTCAAACAGCGATGGAATATTAAATCAAATTGGCAAGCTTTTGTCATCTTTTGTGCATTTGCTCTTACGGGTTCCTCCGCCGCAATGATTTCCAAACCTATATTGCATTGGCTAGGCATTTCAAAAGAAACCCATCACATCCTACTTTATATTGCGCTCTATATCCTTATCATTTTTCCTATTTACCAAGTCCTTTTAGTAGGAATCGGTTTTTTAATGGGACAATTCCAATTCTTTTGGGCATTTGAAAAGAAAATGTTGCGCTCCCTAAAGCTCGGTTTCCTGATCAATTGGACCGAAAAATAATTCCCAAACACCAATCCTACTCTTTTAAGCATTAAAAAAAACCTTTTTTATGCTAGAATTTGTATTTAATATAACGTTTGGGAGTTCCCGGATGAAGTTTGGGAGTTCCCAGATGACGTTTGGGAACGCCCGGATGAAGTTTGGGAATGCCCGGATTAAGTTTGGGAGTTCCCGGATGAAGTTTGGGAATGCCCGGATGCAATTTTTGCTAGCAAGCAGGACTATTTTACTATGTAAAACACCAACAAAAATTAGATACTACTAATGAAAGTAATTTTTATTAGATTTGTTTAGAAGATGATTATAAAGCGAAATACAAAAGATTTTAGTTATAATCTTTATTCAAAAAATGTATTCTTTTTAAAAAAAATAAAAATATGTTTACCCTAGAGCAACTCAAAGAATCCCACAGCAAAGTAAAATCTGGAGCCGACTTCCCCTCCTATTTTAAAGAAATCAAAGAATTAGGGGTAACGCATTATGAAGCCTATGTCAGCGATGGCCGAATCGATTATCACGGAGCAGACCATTATATAGTAAAAGCGCCAGCTAAATACACCCCATTGACCATTGCTGACGTGGTCGCTATTGACCACTTCAAGTTGGAATTACTAGCGCATCAACTGGGCAAAACGGATTTTCTTACCTTTATTACAATGTGTGCCACTACAGGTATTGAAAAATGGGAAATCTGTATGGATAAAAAGACCTGTGCTTATTTTGACAAATTAGGAAAAGTGGTTTTGGTAGAGAGAATTCCTTTTTGAGGAAAGAAGAAAGAAGAAAGATATTACGTTTAGAGGAGAGAGTATAGAATATGGAGAATAGACTGAAGAGGAAAGAAGATAGAAGAAAGAAAAATAGAGAATAGAGAATGGAGAATAGAGAGAAGAAGCAAGAAGCAAGATTTTGTGGAATTTGAATGCCCCGTCAGGGGCGACATATTGGTGGCAAAATGATTGAAGCTAATAATAAGTCTCGAAGGTACGACATATATCAAGAGCTATAATCACGATAAATATTCACGTCTCGAACCCACGCAGGGTTTAAACCCTGCGAGGGTTGGAAAAAACTTAAAAAACAAACAATTAGAAATAGGTCAACACTAATTAGTGATGTTCAAATTACGTAATTTGAAAGCCTCATCAGGGGCAAAATATTGGTAGCAAAATGTCTAAAAAAATAAAATACAAATGTGATTGTTGTGGAGAAGTCCACGAGGAATGGCCTGCATTAACTTTTATTTCCCCTGACAATTACAATTGTTTGGATGAAATTGAAAAGAAAAACATTGGGTCTCTTGACAATGATTTTTGCACAATAAAACACGAGGATCAAGTTGACCGATTTATTCGTTGTACTTTAACTCAAAAAGTAAATAACTATTGTCAAGACTTAGATTATGGCCTTTGGGTTTCATTGAGTGAAAAAAGTTACCTAGATTATGAAAACAACTTCAATAATGAGGTAGAAGAAAAAGCCTATTTTGGTTGGCTCTGCAATGATCTATCCGATTATGATTTTCCGGAAAGCATACCCGTGGATGTGATCACTAGAAAAAATGGAGGAAGACCTAATTTAATTCCTCATAGCAATTTTGACCATCCCTTTGTTAAAGATTATTACAATGGCATTTCTAAAACTGAAGCCGAAAGAAGAATTTACAAGATGCTTGAAATTGTTCGCAAAAATGAAAAGAAATGGTGGGAGATTTGGAAATAGGTTTTTTAATTATGAATTATTTTAGGGGCGGAGTTCCTTTATTGAATGAGGTGACAATTTTGATCATTTTAAATTATTAAAAAATATTTTTATATTGGTGAGAAAAAAAAACAACTATTTTATTTCATAACCAATTTAAATTGACCAAAGCGGTTTTGCGGCATTTAAATACAAGTTGAAAATAGTAGCAGAATTAAAAAAAAAAGAAACTATGAAAATTAAAATCTTATTTATTACTATTTGGACCATAGTTGGCCCATTAGTTTTTGCACAAGAAAACATTCCTGTCATCAAAGCAACTTCAAAATATGTTAAGGTTAAAGTTGGAAAAGAATTAAACAAAAATAGGTGGATAATATCTCCTGAAACAAATCCTGACATCTATGAAACTAGTGCATTAGGAAAAAAAGTCACTTTTATTACAGACAAAGAGAAAATATCTGTAAAAATAAAATATGAATTATGAATTATTGTTGGGGCGTAGTTGCTTTATGTGACCTCTCCCTTCGGTCGAGGTAACAAAATTGGGGTTATAGCGCTTTTCAATTATGAATTATGAATTATGAATTATGAGTTATGAATTGTCAATTTGTCAATTATCAATTATCAATTGTCAATATTCCTCTTCAGTCTATTCTCTATATTCTATACTCTATCCTCTAAACGCAACATCTTTCTTCTTGCTTCTTGCTTCTTGCTTCTTTCCTCTAAACATTAAAAATTTCTTTGTTTCTTTGTAAAAACGATTGAAAATGATTTTAGCCAAAAACATACATAAATTCTACGATAGTTTAGAGGTACTTAAGGGAGTGGATATTCACATCCAGAAGGGAGAAATTGTATCGATAGTAGGAGCTTCGGGGGCGGGTAAAACGACGCTGTTGCAAATATTGGGAACCTTGGATACGCCTTCTGTTGAAAATGGAACTTCATTGCATATTAATGGAGAGGATGTTTTGAAAATGAAAGACAAGGCTATTTCAAAATTTAGAAATCATCATTTGGGATTTATTTTCCAATTTCATCAATTGTTACCAGAGTTTACTGCCTTGGAAAATGTATGTATTCCTGCATTTATTGCGGGGAAGGACAAAAAAGAAACGGAAATGGAGGCGCTTCGCCTATTAGATTACTTAGGACTTTCGCATCGAACGCACCACAAACCTAATGAAATGTCAGGCGGGGAACAGCAACGTGTGGCGGTGGCAAGAGCTTTGATCAATAAGCCTGCGGTGATATTTGCAGATGAACCTTCGGGAAATTTAGATACGGTTTCGGCGGAAAATCTGCATCAATTGTTTTTCAAACTTAGAGATGAATTTGGGCAAACGTTTGTTATCGTGACGCACAATGAGGACTTGGCGAATATGGCGGATCGCAAATTGACAATGGTCGATGGATTAATTTCTTTATAGTATGGTGTTGATTCTCTTATCTTGGTTGTATATTCTTTTTACGAGCATTAACCTTGGGATAAGCTTTGAAAAAACTTTTAGAATACCCCAAAATGACTTTATCGTAACCGCCGTTTTAGGTTTGTTTACTTCCACAATCTTGGGAAGTATAGGCGCTATAGTTGGAAGAATAAATATTGAATTTCATCTTTTGTTATTGGCATTGAATGGGATTCTTTTTTATTTTAATAAAAATAGGATTGTAGAAGTTTATTCATTTTTTATAAAAAAAATACAGCAATTATCTCTTTTCCTCAAACTCTTTTTAGGCATTAGCAGTTTGTTGATTTTGGCGCAATGTGCCGCTCTACCTTATGTGGTGGACAATGAAAGTTATTATATTCAAACCATTAAATGGCTTAATGAATATGGATTCGTAAAGGGATTGGCCAATCTTCATATCTTTTTGGGGCAAACCAGCGGATGGCATATTACGCAGAGTGTTTTTAATTTTTCTTTTTTATATAAAAATCTAAACGACCTCAGTGGCTTTTGCTTGTTATTGGGAAATCTATTTGCCGTTATCAAACTGAATGAATACTTTGACAATCAGAAAAAAATCTATTTGATAATCGGTTTGTTGCCCTTAGCCAATGCATTGCTCTTTCAATTCATTAGCGCGCCATCACCGGATATTCCGGTATATATATTTTCGTTTATCGTTTTCTTTTATTTTATTGAAAATTATAAAAACCCAACGCCAACCGATTTTACCATCATTGTAGTACTATCGCTTTTTATACTGTATTGCAAACCAACAGCACTAGGAATAGTATTAATTCCATTGATGATTTTGATTCAAAATTTTAAAGTTTTAAAAAATCAAATAGTTCTTAATGGCACCATAGGAATACTCGTATTTGGATTGTTTGTAACCAAAAACAGTATCATTACGGGATATCCTCTTTATCCGACGCAATTGTGCAGTTGGTTTTCCTTCGACTTTAAAGTTCCTAAGGAATTGACTTCTTTTTATTTTGATGAAACCAAACTCTATGGTTTCTTTCTCACTAAAGAAGAATTTCATTCTATAAGTTATTTTCAGCTTTTTATTAAATGGATTTCATTTAACAAAATCAATGCGCTGTTCAATTGTACTAATTGCCTTTTAGTGGTGATTAGTCCTTTTATTTTAAATAAATATTATAAAAGTAAATCCTTATGGATACTTTATGGGATTATGGTGGTACAATTTATAGTGCTGTTATCCACTTCCCCACAGTTCCGATTTTTTATTCATTTTACTTTATTCTTCAGTATCCTTTCGGTCGTTTGTTTTTTTTATAAAAAAAATCAAATCTATATGTTGCTTTGTATCAGTGGATGCATCAGCGCCGTTTTAGTTTTTTTTCCATTAAAATTAAATGCATTAACAACAAATAAGTTGATTGAAAACAATAGTTATTTTAAAATAAATCAAATTGTTCTTCCAAGCGAAAATTCAAAAACAGATACTATTTATAGTTTAAAAAAAATCTATAATTTACAATATTACTCTCCAAATGACGCTTATTTTTGGATTAGTGGGAATGGCAAATTGCCTTGTGTAAATGAGCGACAAGTAGACTATTTCAAAACGTATTTTCAGTACATCCCTCAACAACGCAGTTCGAATATTAAAGATGGATTTTATTCCAAAAAAATAGCCCCTAATGAATAAATCGGAATTAAAAGAGTTTTTGGATCATAAAGTCATTCTTTACAACCAACCCAAATTTATCGAAAGCGATCCGATTCAGATTCCGCATCGCTATACGATAAAAGAAGACATTGAAATTGCGGGTTTTTTGAGTGCGACCATTGCGTGGGGAAATCGCAAAATGATTATTAACAATGCAAATAAGATGATGGAATTAATGGGGAATTCCCCTTTTGATTTTGTAATGCATCATAATACGAATCAATTAGAACGTTTGGAACAATTTGTTCACCGTACGTTTAATGGTCAGGATTTAGTGTTTTTCATAAAAAGCTTACAAAATATTTATTCGCAGCATAAGGGATTGGAAGCGGTATTTACCAAATACCAATCCAATGATTCAATGCAAGAGGCCATTAGTCAATTCAAAACTATTTTTTTTGAAATAGAACATCCTAGCAGAACCCAAAAACACGTTTCCGATCCGAGTAAAAACTCCTCTAGCAAGAGGATTAATATGATGTTGCGATGGTTTTGCCGAACGGATGAACAAGGCGTTGATTTTGGAATATGGAAAAACATTCCTCCTTCAAAATTATCCTGTCCTTTGGATGTTCATTCTGGAAATGTTGCTCGAAAACTTAATTTACTTACTCGAAAACAAAACGATGGAAAGGCTTTGTTGGAATTGGACGCCGCTTTGAGAGACTTAGATCCAATGGATCCTGTGAAATATGATTTTGCTTTATTCGGATTGGGAGTTTTTGAAGGGTTTTAATTTTTTATTTATTTTAAAATAAACAAAAAAAATACCGTTAAACTAATTGATATATCCACTTCTTTTTATCATATTTTTCTTTGCTTTAGTTGGTTTGTTTTAGTTCCTTTGCGCAGTATTTTTTCAAAAAAAATTCAAGAAAAATGAAATGATTTATTTAAAATTTATTTTGTTTTTTCAATTGAAAACCAAAGAATTAATATAAAATTAATGTAACCTTAAGATTTACCGTACCCAATTATAGATAATTTTGTCTTTTTTAAAAATACAATGAAAAAATCGCTACTTGTTTTCCTACTAATTATTAGTTTTCCTCTTTTCTCTCAACGTATTACTGTAAACACCTCACAAACTCCTTTACAACTTATTCAAAATGTATTGCTGAATAGTGGTACTTGTGCGGGTATAAGCAATGTAACGACTAGTGCTGGTTTGGCTACTACAGGTAACAACAGTCCATTCGGTTCCTATGTGTACAATGGTACCAATAATGTGTTTACACAAGGGATGATTATCTCTACTGGGCACGCGGTAAGTGCAGGGAACACCACTATCAATGCTACTTTGAGTGACAATTTAGGATCAGGGAATGATGTTGATTTGGCGAGTGCTTATTCAATTACCGCTCCAGCGGTGTTGAGTGATGCTGCTTACATACAATTTGATTTTGTACCCATTAGAAATACGATCAGTTTTAGATATTTCTTAGCTTCAGAAGAATATGAGTTTAATAAAAATTACCCTTGTCAGTTTAGTGATGCCTTTGCCTTTTTAATCAAGGATGTCACTGCAGGTGGTGCTTATCAAAATATTGCCTTAATTCCTTCAACAACCATTCCTGTAGGAATTAGTACGATACATCCTGATTTGAGTGGATTGGCTGGAGGTTGTCCTGCTGTAAATGCGACTTACTTTAATGGATATAATCAAAACCCACCCAATTTTGATGGAACCAATTTTAATGGAAGTACAAAAGCGATTTTAGCATCGGCTAATGTAATTCCTGGTCATACCTACCATATCAAATTGGTTATTGCCGATTATGGCAGTACTTCCGCAAACAGACTTTATGATTCGGCGGTATTTTTAGAAGGTGGATCATTTAATTTATCGGGATATATTACTAATCAAAATGGAACAATATTGACTGGAACGGTAAGTGCTTGTACTTTAGTAGCAGTTTCAGAAGTATTAAATCCTACCTATCAATGGTATAAAGATGGCGTGCCTATTCCAGCACCACAAGGAACGGCTGCAACGTATCAAATACCCGCAGGCGATACGGGAGTGTATAAGGTAATTGTTACGGATTCCGTAACGGGTTGTGTGGATAACATTGCTCCAATTACTATAACCGCTTTAAGTCCGCCAACTGCAATATCACCACAATCCTTTTGTGCGGGAGCAACTTTGGTAAATTTAGCGGCAACAGGTTCCAATATCAAATGGTATAGTGCTGCCACGGGAGGAACTCCATTAGCGACCTCCACCGTGTTAGTAACAGGAACTACCTATTATGTATCCCAAACTGTGGGAGGTTGCGAAAGTACTAGAACTCCAGTAGTCGCTACTATTGGTAATGTTACTCCTATATTTACTATTACATCTCCCGTTTGTTCAGGTGGAAGCATTACACTCCCTACCCTTTCAAACAATAGTGTTACGGGAAGTTGGAATACTACTCCAAATAATACGGTTACTACCACCTATACATTCACCCCTGATCCAGGACAATGTGCAAATAACACTAATGCTACAGTGGTCATCAATCCACTCCCTACAGCAACAATTTCAGGAACGACCTCTGTTTGTCAAAATGCTACAGCACCCACGATAACTTTTACAGGAGCGAATGCCACTGCTCCTTATATTTTTACTTATAATATTGATGGAGGAACGAATCAAACCGTAACTTCTGTTGGAAATACGGCTACCATTACGGTTCCTTCTACCACTGTGGGAACGTTCACAGTGAATTTAGTAAGCGTTCAGGATTCGAGTACTTCGGCTTGTTCACAATTGCAATCTGGTACTGCAGTGGTAACGATCAATCCATTACCAACAGCTACTGTATCAGGTACCACAGCGGTATGCTTGAATGCAACCGCGCCAACGATCACTTTTACTGGGGCAACGGGTACGTCACCTTATACTTTTACCTATAATATTAATGGCGCTACCAATCAAACTGTGACTTCGGTTGGAAATATGGCTACTATTACTGTTCCTTCTACTACTGTGGGAACGTTTACTGTAAATTTAATAAGTGTTCAAGACTCTAGTAGTACTGCTTGTTCACAAAACCAATCGGGTACGGCAGTAGTTACAGTAAATCCATTACCAACGGCTACAATATCAGGCACGACATCTGTTTGTTTGAATGATATTGTACCAACCATTACTTTCACAGGAGCCAATGCAACCGCACCCTATACTTTTACCTATAATATAGATGGAGCTGCGAATCAAACCGTGACTTCAGTTGGAAACACGGCTACTATTACGATTCCTACTTCGACTGCAGGAGCACATAATGTAAATTTAATCAGCGTACAAGATTCAAGCAGTACGGCGTGTTCGCAATTGCAATCAGGAACCGCAGTGGTAACGGTGAATCCATTACCAACGGCTACGGTTGCAGGGACTATTTCTGTCTGTCAAAATGGAACAGCGCCAACAATTACCTTCACTGGTGCGAATGCTACCGCACCGTATACCTTTACTTATACTATTGATGGCGCTGCGAATCAAACAGTGACTTCTGTTGGTAACACGGCTA
>CANCJZ010000028.1 GCA_947378465.1 Flavobacteriaceae bacterium | reverse complement strand
CAACATGACGGACATCCCTCGGAGCATACAACAGCATTGAATCCAAATAAATTGAAATAAGGCAAAGGAGTTCAAGGCCTCATCAAATTTGAAATTTGGATTTCGAAGTTGAATTATTTTTTGAATAATGGCTTTCATTTATGCTTGCTTAACAGTGTTGAGAATTAAATCTAAAGTAGTATCTAAATCAATATTGTTGATGGGTAAATACACAGACGATTTGTCTTTGGATTGCAAATAAGCAAACAGTTGGGTATAATCCTGTGTCAAACTTTCAATAGTTTCTTTGTTCAACTCTTGCTTGCGTTTCAATATAACATCGGCATCGGCATATAGGAAAAAGTTAAACTTAGGTTTTAATAAAAACTTATAGCCCATACGGGTAATGTTCTTTGGCAAAACGATATTACTACGTTTGCTATCATTGATAAAATCAAAATAATAACGATCGTAGATGACTACAGTACCGCGAAGGTTATATTTGAAATAAATCACAAATTGCCCAAAGAAATAATCGGAATAATAATAGGCAAAACGGATCAAGGAAGATATAAAACTCTTGTTATTCCCTTGACGTGGCAAACTTGAAATCGTATCTTGATGTGCTTTTTCTTTCCCTTTTGACCATACACTAAGGATAGGCAAAATAGAAGGACGGTGGCGAATAACAACAACAGGTTTTCTCAATTGTTTTTCGATAATTTTTGAGATATTTTCAATAATAGTAGATTTTCCAGCACCGTCAACGCCACTAAAAGTTACTACAAATCCATTGCTTTTTTTGCTGTTTTTCATCGTGTCTAAAGAATAATTAATTGTGTTTTTAATATGTTGAATTCCTTTATTGTTAGAATTGTTTTTGATATAATTTTGAAGAATGCTCTTATCCTTTTTGGCATCTTTAAAATACTCTTTAATGATCACATCCATAGGAGCAGTAGATTCCAAGATGGCTTGTTCGTAGTTCAAATATTTCTCTGGAATTTTAGCACTGTTCAGCACATAAAAAAGGACTACATAACGCGCCGTATCAATTTCGGAGGCTGTTTTTACCCCAAATGAATTGGTATAATTAGCAGCAATCACTGAGGAGGCCTCAAGAATTTCTAAATTTCTGCGTTTGAGTTGCCAAATTAAATCTACTGAAAGTATGTTTCCATCATTGGTAAAAGCCAAAATAGAATTCATAAACGATCTATGAGTATCGGTAGTACGCACCACTAAGGCATGGTTTTTTAGAAAATCAGTGATGAATTGATTTAATGATTTATCAATTACAATATCAATATCCGAATTCAAGCTCAAAGCTTCAGGCGCCTCGTTAAGCAATTTTAAGCCTGCATAGGGCTTGTTTTGTATGGCATCAAAGAAATCCATAATCAACAATTGGCGAGCAGAAAACTGTTGGGTCACAAAAGGATTCAACGCTTCCGCCCAAACGTTCAACAACCAATCTATTTGGATATGCCATTCTTTTTGGTCGGCATATACTTTTAGATAATGCATACAATTGATCAGCAAATACCACTTCAAGTAGTTGTGCAACTCATTGGTATCTGCATTAAAAACGTCTTTGGCGAATTGCCCTCTATTGCCTTTGAGTATATCAGCATAAATGGCTTTCCAATTTTTGCGATCTACCAAGATTCCGTTTTGAATGATAAAATGAAAATAGTCAAAGGCTTTAGATTTGTCAGCGCTGGCTAATTCCCAATCATAAATAGACAATTGACCATTTTTTTCATACATATTCCACTGAGTGAAATCCCCTTGTGAAAGTGCGATATCAATCACTTCATCAGCGGTGATTGCATCTAAAATAGTATTTATCTTGCGAATGGTATTCTGAGGGATACGCTCATCAGCGATAGAACGGAAATCAGCTTTTAGGTCGTTGAACAATTTCCAATCGGTAACTTTGATGGTTTGTTTGTCCATGGTACTCATTTCCAACAAAGCTTTCAAATGAGCCTCTTCGATAGATTTTAATCGTTGTCCATCATTGGAAATATCGGTCAATTGAATAACGGCCTCCGAAAGTTTGGTGGTTTTGGGAATGATAAACGAATGGGAAACGGTATTAATTTTTTCTAAAATCTGGTGTTCGCCATTGATTAACTTCTCGGCATTAGGAGTGGTTGCTATTTTGAAAAAAGACTTGTTTGCGTATAAAATTGCTTTGTTGTTTGGACCAACCGTTCCCGTAAACAAAGCCCAATCCGATTGGATATCAATAATAGGATTTTCGTTAACGGTAATAGCAAAAGTGTGTTTTTTAAAAACTATTTTTTGCAATTTGAATTTAAAAACTAACTTGATCAGCGAAGCAAAGATTAAGGCTCTTTTGCTACCTACATTATAAAACTTGAGGAATAAGGGAGTATTGCATTTGGCATTCCAAATCCATCTTGGAGTACCGTCAGGGTTGTTAATAGAAAGAAATTGAGCAGTAGCTTTGGTGTTGCCTTCCATAGAAGAAGAAATAGTATACCCAATTTTATTAAAAATATTTTCCATGCATTTAATTTAGCCAAAGGTTAGAAAGCAAAATTGTGCCAAAAAAACAATTTACTAATTGTCAGTCAATTAAAAAACACAATCCCCCACGCTATTCCAAAATATGGAATTAATTCTTAGGCGATTATTTTGGGATAAAACTCAGGTCTTCGTTTTTTCAAATGCAGAATTTGTAGCCTGGTTAGGTGATCCGTATTTTTGAAAGATACGGAAAAAATGATTAATTGATAAAACATTATTCCATAATTACTTTCTCCAAAAATTCCAAACTCTGTAAAAGAGTTAATTAGAACTGGAATTAATATTCCAATAAGCATTAATCTAGTTTCTTTATCTTCTGTAAAAAAGGCTTTAAGCGTAAAATACACTTGAAAAAGTGCGAAAGTCAAACCGATAAACCCTAAATTCATCAATACCTGCATAAAAGTATTATGGGTCATCTTCCCTGGATAGGTATGCACACTTTGGAAAAACTCTTTATAGTCAATTCGCATATATCCAAAGCCTAAAAGAGGCTCGCGAGGCAAACCTTCTGTAATAAGTGCTTGCCAGAAAGGCAAACGTCCCGTTAGGGTAAGAATCTCCTCCATACGTTCTTTATCCCCACCTTTTAAAATGATTTGATTAACTGCAAATGGCGCTACCATCAATACACAACCTACAATAGCCAACTTTAATCCTTGACGTTTGGTTTGATTGACGTGGAAGAAAATAATCAATAAGGCTCCAATTAATGAGGAACGGGAACCGGTCATGAAAAGTGCGTAGAATATCACTAATAGCTTAATAATAGTCCATGTTTTTTTCTCAAAACGATACAAATCAAAAATCAAACAGGCGACTCCTACCCCTGCTAACATCCCAAGTTCATTAGGATTCATAATAGTCCCTCCCAAACGAGCTTCTTCTCCTCCATTAGTCAACCTGAAAAACACATCAGGATTCACCCACATTCCCACTACGAAAATAAGTTGTAATATAAAAACAGTATTCCCCAGCAAATGGTACAATCGAATTGTATGTCCTTTATAAAAAACATCGAGTACCTTCAAACTTTTAATAAAGAAATAAGCAAAGACAAAACTTTGAAAGGTCATAAACCACTGTAAGGCGCTAAATCCGGGATTGGTACTCCACATAAAGGAAAGCAATCCTAAAAAGAGGTAAAAAATATAGAATAGAGGGGAAAAGGAATTTTTATATCCCATCGTATTCACCGCGCCGTGCTTGATAATCTTTTTATAAATATAAATGGAAGAAATCATTACTCCCATCCTACCTACAATTTTTATTCCACGGGTGATGTTCACATTTTCACTCCAAGTAAAGAAACAAGCTACCATCAAAAACAAGATAATGAATAAGTAATTATTCATTTTCTTTAAAAAAAGATCGTCTTTAGGTAGTGCTTGAAATTCCATTATAGCTTGTATAGTTTTTCATTAAATTCCAAGATAACTTTTTTCCAATTAAAATTATCTTTAACCATTTTGATGGCATTTCTGCAAATGATTGAAAAGTCTTCATCATTTTTCCAAATAGTAGCAAGCTTGATCATTGACAATTCCAATTCCTCCACACTTTGAAGGAAAATCATTTCACCTGCGTGGTATTGCATAATTAAATCCCCAATATTAGTAGCATCAGTAACAATACAAGGCTTTCCAAAACTAGCCGCTTCAATAACTGAAGTAGGCAATCCTTCATTACGAGAAGGGTGAACAAATATGTCCATTTGTTTTAACAGTTCTTCTTTTTCAACTCCAAACTTCCCTCCTAACAACACTACGTTATGATTCAGTTTGTTCTTAATAACCATATTATTAAGCTTTACTTTTTCACTACTATCTCCAATAATCCATAATTGAGCATTGGGATTGCCATTGTCAACAAATAATTTGAAAGCACTTATTAAAGTATCTAGTCCTTTGGTGTAAATGTCCAAACGTCCAATAAAACCAAAAATAACGTGTTCATTTTTGACCGTTTTAAAGGAAACTTCTACATTGTTTTCATATCCGTAAGGAACAAGGATTGTTTTTTTATTTTTATAAAAATTTCTTAAGCCTATGGTTTCACTTTTCCCAATACAATGAATTTTAGTAGCACATTCCAACATCGGTTTTTCAAAAAGATGAAAATACAAACGTTTAACCACAAAATTTCGATTCATTGCAATGGTATTATAAGCACCATGAGGAGTGAACACAAAAGGAAGGTCGTGTTTTTTGAGCAGTTTGCCAATAGCATAGAAAACAGGTATCCAACCACCGTGTACATGGAAAATAGCTTTCCCTTTTTTAGCAATTAAAGCCGCTTCAAACCCATCCGGAATAGTGAAAGGATTGGATTTTTTTATAAATAACTCCGTATTGAAATTACGCTCTCCATAATTCTTATCCTTGTCAGAGGTAATCCCCCAAACACTTACATTTTCACCAAATTCGGCTTGTTTGGTTGCTAATTGATAGACAACTTTATTAACCCCATTCATTCGATCAGGGTTGGCTTTTCCAAGAACTATATGTATTATTTCCATAAAATAAAGTGGTTTTTCTTCAATTGATTTTGCCAATACAAAATCATGATGATTTGATTAATAATTAATCCAGCTACAGCACCATATAAAGCGGAATATTTCAACAGCACATGGAAAGTTAGAATAGAGGACACAAACGATAAGAGGTAGCCAATAAAGAAAATTTTGTTGAGCACCATAATACGTACCGCAATACGAATAGGATAACTTAGAAAAATAAAGAAATACAATACGGCAATGATTTTGACTACATAACCATAGCTATTGTATTTGTCTCCACCGGCCAAAACAATGATTGGGGTGGAAAAAACAAACAATACACTCAACAATAAACCAAACAGTATGGCGCCATAAAAGGTGATTTGCAATAGGTATTTTTTGGCAGCTGTCACATTATGATTGTATAAGGTAGCCACTTTGGGTAGAAAATAATTCTCCACAGTTTGCAATACAATATTGATGATTCCAAAAAAGGATTGCACCAATCGCAATGCACCAAGGGCTTCAATTCCGAGATAAATTCCAGAAATCAACACAAAAAAATTACTCGAACACCATTGTAAAACGGCTACACTAAAGAGCCATTTTCCTTGGGATAGATGATCTGCTAAAAAGGATTTCCACGAGAGGGGTTGTTCGTAATTTTTGATTAAAAATAAAACTCCAGGAATAGACGACAATAAGTTAGCGCCACCTATTATATAAAGGGAATTAATCAAGGTAAGACTGTCCTTATAGATATAAAAACCAACTATTACTAAAACTAAAAACAGCACATCAATAATAAAAGCCAACAAAACATTAGAAAGCCCAAGAAAGAACTTTCTGAAAAAATCTTGAAAGATATAACCAATAATAAAGGTTAAAACGGCATTGGATTTATAAATTACAATGGCCTCATAAGGTAAAAAGAGAGCCAGTAGCTTTACTAAGAACATGAAAAAAGCAAGTAAAGCCACCAGCCCTAGGAATAAAGACACATAATATTCCTTTTTCTTTGATATTTTAGAAATTGAAACCTGAAAAGGTTGAATAATAAGAGCGTTAGTGATACTCATTACTAAATAAGTAACCAATACAATAGTTGAAAATAAACCGAAGTTTTTGATGTCTAACTTTTGAGCTAAAAAAAGAGTCAGCAAAAAGTTAGAGCCACTAAAAACTACTTGATCAGCAAGGACCAAAATAGCAGGGGAAAACAATATTTTTTTTATTAGCCCCATTATCAGTATTATTTTTTATAATATTTTTCAGAAAACTTTTTGATTTCAACAAACACACTTGGATTATAACCTGCTTTGTTAAGCACGAACCATAGGTTATTCAATTGGAATTCATCTTTTAATAATTCGATTTTCAAAATGCTCTTTTCAGCAGTTTCTCTACTATCCAATAACATTAAATTTTGTGAAGCAAGACTCATAAAAAGAAGTGCCAATTTATCATCTTTAATACTTTGATTGTGGATAAAACACAAATCATAGTCTTTCATCTTATCATAAATTTCTTTTTCAAATATGTTTTTAGTTTTGCTCAAAAACTTAGGATCAGAATAGTTGATATAATCCTCGGCATTAAATAGCCCTTCTAATTGCCCCATTGCATCGACAACTAACACTTTTCGCCCTTGAGCAATAAATGCTTTTATTAAATTTCTAGAATGAAACAAATGTTGGGAAGCCTTATCATAGGAAGTCAACACAATAATACTTTGTTTTTGAATCATTCCTTTTAACTCCATTTGTATGGCTTCTTTGAGGAAAACGGCATCAATATCTTCCCTGTGTTTAATATAAGGAGTTTCGAAAGCAATTGGGATAGAACTATTTTTTTCAATCGTAAAGGCATCGTTAACTTTTGCTTTCGCAAAATGTACAATATAAATCATAATCACAGAACCCATTAAACCCAAGAAAGCCGCAACGATAATGATAATACTTGAAATTGGCGAAATAGGTGATCGATTCACTTCACCTGGAGCAATTATTTTATGGAATGCAATTTTAGCGGATTTAGCAATCTCCGCTTCAATTCTTTTTTCATTAAGGAAGTTGTAATTTTTTTCATAGATATTAAATTCTCTATCTAAAATTGTTAGCTGCTTTTCTTTTTCAGGCAAACCAACAAATACTTTCTCTGACTCTTCAATATCTTTACTCAAATCGTCATATTTAACTTGAAGGTTTTTTTGAGTATTTTTAATACTCTCCACCAAATAATCCATCAAGTCTTTAATTTTAGCATCAATGACTTTTACTTTTTCATTTTCAGGAGTATAAGTAAGTAACAAATCTTTTTTATCAGCCTGTAATTTTTTCATGCTTTTGATCATCTCAGTAGAAAGAAGATCAGTAAACGCCTCGAAATTAGGTGCTATAGAAAGATAATTTCCTTTAGAAGCCGCTATATATTTATTCAAATCTTTGATTGCATCAAGACTCATTTTAACATTAGTCAATTGTATTTTTAACTGAGATATTTTTCTTAAATCAGTTTCCGTTTCTTGTCTAACATTAATTATATTTCTTTCATCTCTGTAGTTTTGAATATTATCTTCAGAAGAAGTAAGTTTATCATTAGCCGTTTTGATTTCATCATTTAAGAAATCAACCGTTATGTTTGCTACTCTATATTTAGTTTCGATATAATCTTTAATATACATCTCGGCTAATTTGTTGACAAACATGGCTGCTTTTTCAGGCACATTACTTTTTAAATTGATACGGATCACGGGAACATCTTTATCCACAGGGACAATATCCAAATCTTTATCAATTTTAGCCATCAATTTTTGATGACTTAAAAATTCAAATTCGTATTTATCAACAATTTTAACTTCTTTACGAGAATTAATATAATCCTCGTTCAGGGTAATTAAAAACTTAGCATCTTTAATTGAAATAGGCTTACCAAAACTTCCTTTTTTACCCACTTTTTCGTCTGGCAAGGAAATGATAAACTTATCGTTTGAGATTACATTAAGAGAAAAACGTTTGTCATAAAGCTTGTCCGACTTGAAAGTCCCTTCGATATGGATAGGAGAATTCCCAAACAATTCAGAAGTTCTGTAAGCTCCTTTTCTATAAATTTCCATACTAAAAGGAAGCTCATCCAAAGTTTTCTCGATAAGAGAAGTAGACTTTAATACTTCAATTTCAGTGGCTATTTTGTTAGAAGAAGCGAATACATCCAAATCTTTAAACAAGTTAGCTCCAGGCACTCCTTCGTGAACATCAGCCAATCGAAGTTTAGCCGTACTTTCATAGATAGGAGTTACATAAGTTAAGTATTTCTTAGCGGATAAAACCGATATGATTACAACAACAATTACAATAGGCAATCCTCTAAAAAGGGGTTTAAGCAATCTAATATTTTCATTCATAATTAAACTGATTAAAGTGCTTTCATTAAAATTGCAGCAGCTGTAATAGTTGTCGCAAAAGGAATTATAGTAGAGATTCTTTTATCAAACTCTTTGTTCTTTTTGGAAGGAACAATAATAACATCCCCAGGATGTAGCAAGATATTTTCATTTAAAATATCATCTGACTTTGTCAAATCAATATTGGTAATTTTAACATCTTGACCAACTTGTCTTAAAATTTTAATTGATTTTAAATTAGCATAGAATTCGAAACCACCAGTTTTACTTAACATTTCGAAAAGATAATTTTTCTCTTTGTCAATAATAAAAGTATTAGGATTTCGAACTTCACCAAGAATGGTGATCTCTTTATTTAGAATTTTGACATCAACAACAGGAGTGACGAGCCATTTTTTTAGCTCATTTTTAAGTTCTTCTTTAAATTCAGGAATGGTTTTTCCAAGGACATTTCTGGTCCCAATTCTAGGTACTTCAATATTCCCATTAGCATCTACTAATAGCCATTTACCGTATACCTCATTCGAATTATAGATACCATATGTAGAACCTACACTGAGATTATCTTCACCCCAAACAGAAATAGTGATTTTATCATCTTTTCTAATCCGGTATTGATACGACTCGTCGTAAGTAAAAGCTGCCTTATCTAAAGGCCCTTTTTTTTCCTCAAATATATTGTGTGTCTTGCATGAGGAGAATAGCAAAAGTATTGCTAAGGTTTTTAAAATAATTTTCATGTTCTTGTTTCATTTGTGTGTCTAATTTATGAAATACCTTTAGTGTCATTAAAGTATTTCAAAAAGGTGTGTGTCTTAATTGAGGTAAATATAAATTAAAAAAACGAAAGAAATTTCTGCATTACAGTAGGATTCGATTTTTTTAATTCTTCTTTTACCATAATGATTTTATTGATAACGATTTCGATTTTTTCACAAACATCTTTATCCTTAATAATATAATCAAAAGCTCCATATTTCAAGGCATCAACTGCTGTTTTAATGCTTTCTTGTCCAGAAATCATAATTACATAGATATTTGGATTATATCGTTTAATTTTTTTTAAAACTTCAAACCCAGTCATATCGTCCATATTGTGATCTAAGAATATAATATCAGGATTTTTACTAAGATTACTTAAACAATCGTTACCGTTACTGTAATAAGTAACATCAGTATAGTTTAAGTTTTTAATGTGTTGATCGTAAAGATTAGCAAAAAACACATCATCGTCTACTAAAAAAAATTTGAACTGATTTTCCATAAAACAAAAATTTAAATGAAAAGCAAGCAGCTAATTTTAGGCCATAATCTTAAAAGCTTATTTTTCAAGAGATTAAAAAATATATTTATTATACATTTTCCGAATTTTGGAAAGTTATATTCTGATTTTGGAAACAGCAAGCTATTTCAACTCATTCTCCTCAAGAAGCGCCACCACTTTAACTAAAACACTTTTAATTATTTCGAAAAGTGATAGTATTTGTTCTTTATCATTTGATTCATTGGCTATTTTTTCAAGCAGTTTAATTTCGTTACTAATTGAGGACACTCCCAAACCGTCAACACTTGGCTTAATTTTGTGAATCAGTTTACTAACTTCTTTGAAATTATCACTTTCAAGAGCTAATTCAACCTTGTCAATCGTATCTTTAGTTTGTTCAATAAAAATTGAAATCATTTTAAAAACAAAATCATCATTCCCTCTACTTAAAGCATTTAGGGAATTCAAATTATACAATTTTTGATTATCCATAATAACATTTTCTTTGGCTACTACTATTGTTTTCTTAACGGTGTGTTTGGCAATGGTTTCAATAAGAATTGCTTCGTCAAAAGGCTTGGTAACGTAATCATTCATACCTGCTTTTTTACACTTTTCAATTTCTGTTTTAAAAGCATTTGCCGTAAGAGCAATAATAGGAGTATTTAGTTTTAATTTAGTTCTAATTAGTTTTGTTGCTTCAATTCCATCCATTTCAGGCATTTGTATATCCATCAAAATGATATCGAAATTTTTCTTTTTCAAACATTCTAGTGCTTCCAATCCATTTTCCGCTTCAATAACCTCACAGTTAAAATAGTGCAATGAATTTTGAGCCACCATTCTATTCATCTCATTATCTTCTACTAACAATACAGAGATACCGTTCAAATCAATTTCATTATATTCAGAATCAACTTTTTTAAGATTATTGATATTTTCAACATTTCCTTTTAAAAGTCGAATATAGATAAAGATAGTTGTTCCAACATTTTTCTCGCTTTCCACTTCGATACGACCATTCATTAACTGAACTAATTCTTTGGTAATGGCCATACCCAATCCCGTTCCTCCAAATTTACGAGTGACTGCTTTATCTTCTTGAGAGAATTTTTTAAATATGGTATTGATATAACTTTTATCCATTCCAATTCCAGTATCTTCAATTGAAATGCACAATTCTTGCGACTTTTCATCGTCGTCAATTACATTACATTTAATCGCGATATGTCCTTTATGAGTGAATTTCAAAGAATTTCCAATAAGATTAAAAAGGATTTGGTCAATTCGAAGTGCATCACCTTTCAATACAGGGAAGGTTTCTTTTGAAATTGTAGCCTCAAGATTAATTCCTTTTTGTTTTGCTTTAGGTTCAAGCACAGTTAATACATTGCTCAAAGTTGTTTCCAAAATAAAATCTTCCTGCTCAAGTGACATTTCTTGTGCCTCAATTTTGGAAATATCCAAAATATTATTAATAATAGCTAATAAATGTTTAGATGCAAAAGAACTATTTTCAACATACTTTTTCTGTAAATCAGTAAGCTCTTGCTTATCTAACTCTCTTAAAAATCCAATAATGGCATTCAGTGGAGTACGAATTTCGTGACTCATATTGGCTAAAAAGGCTTCTTTCGCTCTGGAAGCTTCTTCGGCTCTAGTTTTTTCATTTTCAAGTTCAATTTCTAACTGCTTCTGATCCGTAACATCTAAATGGATACCGATAGAACCTACCAAATTACCATTGTCGTCAAAGTTTGGAGCACCACTAATAGCCCACCAACGAAGCTCTCCTCGTTTATTTTTTACTGGAATTTGATAAATATCCGAGATTCCTTTTCTTCTAACTTCTTTTTTGGATTGCATTATTTCGAAATTCTCGCCGAAAACAAATAGTTCTGAAGGATTTCGACCAATAAGTTCACTCAAATCAAAACCAGAAATAGTAGAAAAACTTTGATTGGCATATTGGATAATATCATTATTATCGACTTCTATCAATCCAAGATTCATGTTAGCGATAATATTTCTATATTTTTCTTCTTGAAATTTCAAATTGGCTTCTGCTTTCTTTCTAAGGGAAATATCCTGAATAAAAGCACAGAAAAAGACATTGTTTCCTTGTTTAACAGGGATTACTGATATTTCAATTGGAAACTCTTCTCCTTTTTTATTGATCCCTGTAATTTCGATTTGTTTATTTAGCACTAATTCTTCACCAGACTTGATAAAGTCAGTGATTTCAAGTTCGCTAGATTTCATTTTCCCATCAGAGAAAATCGTGTCATTTAATTTTTTACCAAAAACCTCTTCTCGCTTCCAACCAAAAATCTTTTCGGCACGGTCATTCCAAAAAGTAATTAACCCTTGCTTATCGATGGTTACAATAGCATTCAAGGCGGAATTCATAATCAATCTATTACGCTCTTCCCCTTGCTCTAAAAGTGAATTGGTATTAACTCGTTGTGTTACGTCAGTGTATTTCCATAGATTGCCTTTATATTCACCATCAATAAAAATAGGGATATAATCTCTTTCGAGAAAACGATTGTCAATAGTTTCTAATAGTTCATTGGTAACTAATTCTCGATCTTCAATAATTTGATCTACTCTTTCACAAAAAGTTTCTGAGGATACAAACAAATCTTTATATTCTAAAGTAAGTTTTGAACAATCCAGTCCAATCATTTTTTCAGGAGTCGTTGGAATCGTAAACATATCGCAATACAACTGATTAATGAAAAGTATTTTGCGATTTTCATCTTCAACTTTAATTCCTGATTGTAAATTTGCCAACAGTGATTTTAAAAGTTCCACCGTTTGTGACAAAGTATTTTCTATCTCTTTCCTTTTAGTAATTTGACGATTTAAATATTTAGAGATAAAGAGCAAATCATTTTTCTCATCTTCTTTTATTTCCGAATCGTCATCAATTCCCACCAATCCTTCGTATAAATTGGCGATAGATTGTTTTTTTAGTTCAAATTCTAATTTAAGACTATCATTAATTTTGTAATATTCACGTTCACTTTGTTCAAAAGCATGATCCATTAAATCCTTATCCCGTTCAAAGGCAACATATGAGTGATTAACAGACTTAATAAACTCTTTTAAAAGTGGGTTATCAAGTAGGTCTGGGGACAAATACTTATTTATTTGCTTTTGCAAAAGTCTATTATAACTCATATTTAGTCAATTTCATTTATGCAAGTAATTGTCATTGTTTGGTTGTGCAACTCACAATTCTCCATAGGTTTTAAAGGTGATATTTCTCCATAGGAATAAAATCCTGTCAAAGTAGTATTTCTTCCAAAAACCTCCGAAACGGCTTCAACTTCTTCATCAATTCTATTACCAAGAATTATTTTTCTTCCTACACAGCTAATTAACAATGCTAATTTAGGATTGTTATTCATCTCTAAACAATTAGAAGCAGCATCACTAGCTGCATCAATAAGTCGGTCAAAATTAGCTTTCATAAAGCGAACTTGACTCCCTTCTGGCAAATCTCCTGCAAAGGTCATGCTTTGATTTTTTTCATCAATGGATAAAATGGTTCTAACAATGGACTGTTCTTCGTTTAATTTAATAGATAGAGGAAAAAGCAATGCCGAACCAGGTAATTCATCTGCGTATTTACCTAAATAACTTTTATATAAATCTAAAGCATTTTCGTTATCAATTTTATACAATACATTTTCTTTCGATTTCGTAATTGTTCTCTTCAAACCAAAACTTTCCCAACCTCCAATTGAACCATGGGATAGTTGTAATTTATCTCCATAAAATCCAATTGCAACAATTTTCCCGACTTGAGGAATCCCGTTTAATCCTACAAATGTTTTTTCAAATCTAGTCCCATCACCTGCAAGCCCTCCTGTAATAAGAACTTCTTCGCTTTTGACTGAATTCATTCCTTTAACAAGTTCGCTTCCGTTAACTTTTCCTCCATCGGACAAAACAAAAACTAATTTCAAATCATCCTTTGGCAAACTATCAATCAAATGAACACCTGCTTTAAAGCTTGAATCATGATCATCAATATTTACGTCTGAGGTCATTATTTGTGTGGAAGAAAATTGAATAGCAACTAAAGAAATAGAATCATCAAGTACTTCCGTAGAAAATATTTCTCCAGCCGAGGAACACATTGCAATTTGTGCTTTAGAGAATTTTTCTTTTATATCATTAAATGATTTAGGCAAAGAGATCAGTTCACAATTACCAAAACCCAGGACTAAATCAGCATCTGCAAAATTTAGATTTTCATCGTTTTTTTTACGTTGAAAATCGTTTTCCTTATATAAAATTGAGGCTATTTTCATAGTTTATGTTTTAAATCTAAAGATTGAATAAGATTATAGATAGTAGATTTACCAATATCTAATTTTTTAGCTGTTTTAAGTACATCATTATTATTTTTCTTTAGGGTATGAAGAATAATATCAGAGGTATATTCTTTCAAAGTTTTTTCTTCTGAAAGGAAAAAACTCGAATCAGAAATACTATTAAACGATAAATCATCAGATAGAATCTCTTTACCATCACACATCACACAAGCCAAATCAATAATTGATTTTAGCTCTCTAATATTACCAGGAAAATTATATTTTACTAATTTATCTTTAGCTTCTTTTGAAAGCACTATGCTTTTCATCTTATTTTCTTTAACAAACAAATCAATGAAATACTTTGCTAACAATAAAATATCATTTCCTCTTTCACGTAATGGTGGCAATTCAATAGGCAAACCAATAATTCTATAATACAAATCTTCTCTAAAATTACCTTTTTTTACTTCTTGAGCTAAGTCTTTATGCGTTGCAATTATTAAACGAGCATTGAATTTAATCCGCTCTTTTCCACCTAATCTAATTACTTCTCTTTCTTGTAATACCCGCAACAATTTACTTTGTAGATTTAGGTCTAATTCAGCAATTTCATCAAGAAAAATTGTTCCTCCATCAGCTTGCTCAAATTTCCCAATACTTCTACTATCAGCACCCGTAAAAGCCCCTTTCTCATGCCCGAAAAATTCGTTTTCAATAAGTTCTTTAGGGATTGCAGCCATATTCACAACAACAAATGGCATGTTTTTTTTATCCGAATTATAGTGAATTGCCTTTGCTACAACTTCTTTACCAGTACCTGTTTCCCCAGTAATAGAGACATTAATATTTGTATTAAGTGATTTATTTATTTTATTAAAAACGGCTTTTATTGCATCACTTTGTCCAACAATCGTTTTCTCAAAACTGAATTTTTGTTCTAATTGTTCTTTTAATTCTTCAACAGTATTCACCAACTGAAGATTTTCCCTGATTTTAATAATTGAATTCCACAAAATATCTTTTGTGTGCGAATTTTTTACAATATAATCACGTGCTCCTGATTTAAGAAAATCAACAGCCACTTCAATATCTTCCTGTCCACTAATAATTATAATTGGAATTGAATTATTGACTTCGTGAATTTTTTTCAATAATTTATCTCCAGAAATATCAGGCAAACCGAAATCAAGACAAATAATATCGGGTTTTAAATAAAGACTCTCAAGGCATTCTTTTCCTGTTTTAAATAAACTAATGTCGTAGTCTGGATTTAACTTTAAGTGGTATCTTAAAGTTTCACCAAAGAACAAATCATCTTCTACAAGAAAAATTTTTAATGTTGTCATTTTAAAGAATAAATTTCAAAATCTAAAAGTAATAAAAAAAAATATTTTTTTGTAGTTTTCATCTTATTAAAATAGTATAAAGACTACATTTAAAAGAAGTGATAGCATAAAAACATTCATAAACTAATCAACAACTTGAATCTAAAAATTAATATTTTAATATAACATTCTTATTTAGATAAAAAAAAATCCCAATAAATTGGGATTTTTAAAATATTCAAAATGTTATTATTGCATGTACTTCATAACTAATGTCTGAATTTCACCACTAAGTTCCTGAGTTGCTTCCATAGACTTTTCTGAAATTTCCCCTGCTTTTTCTCCCATTTTTTTCCCTACCGGACTATCGTAAAAAGCAAGCATAGCTTTGATATCTTCTTTTGTATAAACTTCCATGTATACTTTAGACATATTTTCATATAACTTAGGAGTTAATGCATCAAATTCCACTAAAAAAGCGGCTTGTTTTTCTTGAGGAATCATCGCTAAGATCTTCTTCTTAGCTGCTGACATTTGGCCTGCTGAACCACTTCTTTCAATAACTTTCATTACGTCTTTTTTAAATGCATCATCAGCAGTTTGAGAGAATCCAAATTGAGCTATAGAAACAAATACTAGGGTTAAAATAATTTTTTTCATTGTTATAATATTAAATTTTTTATAAATATAAATGTTTTATCGAATAATCTCAAAATAATTTAGAAAATCCGTTAAGGAATATTCAAATACTTATGGGTTTGAAGAGAAACTCTCCATTTAGGATTTTTCATAACATAATCAACTATCAAAGGAGTCATTTCTTCTTTTTTACTCCATTCTGGTTGTAAAAACAGTATTGCATTTCCATTAACTTGTGAAGCTTGTTCTTCAGCAAAAACAAAATCATGTTTATTATAAATGATCACTTTAAGTTCATTCGCCCTTTGATAAAGTTCCTCTAAGGGCAATTTATTCTTCTTAGGAGACAAACAAATCCAATCCCAAACACCTGTTAATGGATAACAACCTGAAGTTTCAATATGAATATTTATTTCTTGATTTTTAAGCTGTTGAGTTAAAAGCGACATATCCCAAGTTAAAGGCTCTCCTCCTGTTATGACTACTGTATTAGCATATTTTTTAGCATTACTTACAATATGATCTATACGAGTGGGAGGATGAAGTTCTGCATTCCAACTCTCTTTAACATCACACCAATGACATCCTACATCGCAACCCCCAATTCTAATAAAATAAGCAGCGGTTCCTGTATGATAACCTTCGCCTTGAATAGTATAAAATTCTTCCATCAAAGGGAGCATCTCTCCTTTATCAACAGCTAGTTGTTGTTCTTTCTTTAACATCTTGGTATAAATAAATCAGTGACAAATGTAATCATTTATAAAACGATTACTCTTATACAAAAAGAAAAACCGACAGTTGATTAACTATCGGTTTTTAATATATTTTAATATTTAATTATTTCAATAATTTCAATGACTCTAAAGCATATGTATTAGTAGGGTCTAAAGCTAAAGTTTTGTTTAAAAGTTCTTTTGCTTTTGCTTTATCAGAATTTGCAAAGTGGGAAGCCATGTGATTATATGCTTCTGTGATTTTTGCTTTATTCTTTGTTA
Source organism: Flavobacteriaceae bacterium (assembly GCA_947378465.1). GTDB lineage: Bacteria > Bacteroidota > Bacteroidia > Flavobacteriales > Flavobacteriaceae > Flavobacterium. Next base: position 3,180 of record CANCJZ010000028.1, on the reverse strand, counting down.
TTTCATCTGCTCCTTTAGGCAATAACAAATCTAAATATTTTTGATAATTAACAGCCATTGCTTCATCATTTTCTAAAGCAGTATTAATTCTTCCTTTATAGAAATAAGCTTCTTGATAGTCAGGTTTTTGAGCAATTACACTATCCATAGCTTTGTCTGCTTTACCTAAAGCGACTTTATCCATGTCTTTAGAATCCTTAGATCTATTTTCAGTAATAACACAAATTGAGTAGTATACATTATCCTCTAAAAAAGTTTTAGAATTAGGATCAGAAGTAGCAATTTCAAACAAAGAAGCTGCAATTCCATATTGTTTTTGTCCAAAATATGCTTTACCCATTTCATTCAATTCTGAAGTCATCAAAGGTTCCATCACAACAGCTTTACTAATATCAGAAAGTCCAGAAGTTTTTAATGTTTGATCAACAGTTTTTCCATCAGCACCGATAGATTTTTTTAATTCAGCTTTACCTAAATACAAATAATCATAAGGGATAATTTTGTTACCTGTTTTACTTACATATTCTTGTAAAGCAGCTAATGCTGCATCATTATTTCCATTTTCAAATGCTGAATACCCTAAATAACGCAAAATTCTAGGATTTACTTTATCCAATTGTTTCATTTTGTTTGCCTCAATTTCCAAATCTTTATAGTCTTTTGCTAAGATTAAGAAATCAGCATGACGCATACGAGATGATAATGAATAATCAGTTAGACTCATATATTTTTCATAAAAACCAAGCGCTTTTTGAATGTACTCATTATAATTTTTTGGTTGATTATTACCCCATAAATAGTAAGTTTCAGCCAACTCTCTATATACAGGACCATAATTAGGATCTATAGCAATTACTTCATCATAAGCTTTAACTGCTTCAGTATATGCTTTTGCACCTTTCAACAATACTCCTAATTGCATTTTTGCTCTTAACAATGAACTATCAATATTAAATGCATTTCTATAAGAAGCATATGCATCATTTTGATTTTTTTCACCAAAATAAGCATCTCCAAGAGCTAATAAAAGTTGAGCATCATTTGGATTAACTGCTTTTGCTTTATTTAATACATCAATAGCACTAATATAATTAGGTTTGTCAGCATTCATATAGGCACGGGCTATATATACGAACTCTTCAGTATCTTTCTTTTTAATATCTTTAGTTACTATATCAAATTTAGCTTGAGCTGCAGCAGCATTTCCTGCATTTAAATCTAATTGAGCAAGACCAATATTATTAAATTTAGCACCATCCGACAACGCTAATCCTTTATTAAAAAAGACCTTAGCAGAATCTTCTATGTTTTGTTTTAAATAAATATTACCTAATAAAAAGGCAACTTTCCCATTTGGTTTTGTATTAATAATGCTTTTCAATATTTTCTTTGCATTTTCATACTGTTCGCCATCAATCGCTTTTTTAGCTTGATCAATATCTTGGGCATGACTAACCGAAGCTGATACAATAAAAGCAATACTGAAAATTTTAAATTTGTTCATCTTGTTTAAATTATTTCTTTACGTTTTCTATTTGATTTCTAATTCTAATATTTCTACTAGGTTCTCTCATTGGAGCTAGTCCTGAAGTCAGTATAATTCTTTGACCTATTTCTCCTGCAATAAAAGAGGCAAACCCCATACCAAGACCTTCATAACCTTGACAATTTACTATATACAAAACACGGGCCAAAGGATAAGTTCGATTTGCTATATTCTCTTGACTAGGGTAAACATAATCCGAAGACTTAGCCGATTTGACACTAAGCACATTAATGTTCTCTAAATATTTTGCCGATTGTTTATTCGGTTGAAAAATCCAATTAACACCAACTACCCCAATCATTCCTTCATTATCTGAAACATATTTGATAACTTCATTATTTGTTTTAAATGAAAAAACACCTTCAGAAGGCAACTGATTAACCTTAGCAAGTTCACATAAATAGCGTACTGTACTTGAGTTTGGATTATCGAAAACTAATCCTTTAATTCCATTATGTTTACCTTTAATAAAATCAAGAACTTCTTCTAAATTAATTAAAGTATCATTTGATTTTTTGTTTTTAATAAAAGTTAATGCGTCAATGGCAAATGCTGTAGTTCGAGGAACTATTTGCTTTTGTTTAAAAATTGCTTGTTCAGTAGCATTTAACTCTCTAGGTAATACAATTATCTTAGCCTTATCTTTTGTAAAATCAATAACACTTTCTTTTTCTGATTTAGCAATTAATTTGATTTTGGCATTGTATTGATTTTCAAAAACACTTACTTGGTCTTCTACAATTGGAAGTAAGGTTTCGTCAACCAATATCGAAGTAGAACCTTCAATAATGGTATCACTATTTTTATCTTTTTTATTACACGAAAGCGCGATAGCCAATGCTACAACTACGATAAATGAAAAATATTTTGAAATGTATTTCATATTTTACTTTTCAGAATTAAAGACTCTAACAAAACGTATAAATCCATAAGCAATCAACAATACTCCTAACGCAATCTTGTAGTTAGGTTCAATTTTCAAAGGTAGTTTTTTCCAAAAAAGTACGGCTAGCCCTAACGTTAAATAAATCAAAAAAAACAGAATTCCTATAAATAGAAGAAATCGCTCTTTAAGCGATTTCTTCTTGTAGTTATTTATGATTTTAGTAATCACTATTCTCCACCTTTAGCTAAAGTGATTGGTAAAATATAAGAACATCTTACTTTTTTACCATTTTGTTCAGCAGGAGCCCATCTTGGACATTTCTTCAACAAACGCTCTGCTTCTTTTCCTGTTCCATATCCAATATCTCTTGTTTTGATATCGGATAAAGATCCATCTTTTTCAACAGTAAACGATACCATGATACGACCACCAGGGAAGTTTTCATCTTCAACAATGGATTTGTCAAAATTGTTTCCAATGTATTTATAAAACTTTTCAATACCTCCTGGGAATTCTGGTTTTACCTCTACCCCTTGGGAATTGTACAAATTATCATCTGCTTCGACTGCCTGTTTAGCAGGACCATTATCAACAGGCCCTAAGGTCAAAGGAGCTTCATCATTTCCTTTAATATCTTTATCCCCAAGTTTTTTATCTTTAAGATCATCAACTTTAGGCGGATCTTCAGTTACCTCATTTGTTTTTGCAACAACAGGCTTAACAAATTTCACCTGATCCACTTTTGGAG
>CANCJZ010000027.1 GCA_947378465.1 Flavobacteriaceae bacterium | reverse complement strand
CTCCTACATATGGGCCTAAATGTAAAGTTTTGGTTTCCGCTTGAGCAAAATAAAATCCTACCCAATTGTAATAAGAGATGCTATCCGATAATAATTGGCACAAATCCAATAGCTTTTCTTCTCTAGTTTTGTCTGTAGTAGTAAGAAGGTCGACTACTTTTGGTTTTAAATTTTCAAAAATCATAATCGCAGTTTATTTTTTGCAAAAGTAACCATTGCAATTTCTTACTTTTACATAAAATTTGTTAAAAGTTGCATTTTGAAAGAATATCTAATTCAATTCAAGCCTTTTTTATTATTCCTAGCAAAGTTTGCTTTAAGTTATTTGATATTGACTTCCGTCTATCAAATGTATTTGAATCAATTTAACACCGCTAAATATGAAGTAGATGGTTTTACGCAATTAGTAGCAGAACAATCAAAGCAGGTATTGACTTTATTTGACGCCAATTCCTTTACAAGGCCTAATTTATTAGAACCCAGTGTGAAATTGTTTTATAAAGGACAGTGGGTGGCTCGAATCATTGAAGGTTGTAATGCTTTAAGTGTGATTATACTTTTTATCAGCTTTGTAATTGCCTTTTCTGGAAAAATCAAACACACTATTAATTTTATTGTCATAGGTAGTTTGATAATACATGTTTTCAATGTGATGCGCATTGCACTTTTGAGTCTAGCTATTTATTATTATCCAAGCCTTCAACATCCCTTACACGAAGTTGTCTTTCCATTAGTAATCTATGGTTTGGTGTTTCTGTTATGGGTGATTTGGGTTAACAAATATTCTTATTATGCTTCAACATCTCCTAAAAAATAAAACTTATCTGAGTTTTGGAATCATCCTATTATTGGCTTTAGTAGCCATTCGTGCTTTTGAAAATCAAATCTTTTATGATCCGTTTTTGGATTATTTTAAAGGGAATTTCACCAATAATCATTTGCCAAAAGTCAATGTGGTCAAATTGTTCTTTAGTATGGGTTTTCGATATTATATTAATTCGATGATTTCTTTAGGGATATTGTATATTGTATTTAGAGATACTAAAATCACTAAGTTTTCCATCTTTCTGTTTTCTCTTTTTGGAATGGTATTGATGATCAGTTTTTTCTTTGTGATGATCAAATTTGGAGAAGCTAATAAAATGACCTTATTCTATATTCGTAGATTTATCATTCAACCTATATTGTTAATGTTATTTATCCCGGCATTTTATTATCATAAGAAATCCAGTTAGAGGATATTTGTTGTATCTTTATAATAGATTTTAACTCAAGTTAGATTATTAATTAGTAGATAATGAAAGTAGTTAAACATTCGGGGAGTTTTGTAGAGTTTGATCCTTCTAAACTCAAACAATCCTTACTTAAATCAGGCGCCAATCAAATAGTTATTGAGGATATTCTCAAAGCAGTAAAAAAAGAAATGTATGATGGTATGCCTACCAAGCAAATTTACAAGATGGCTTTTGCGATGTTGAAAAAAGCATCTAATGCACATGCCGCTCGTTATAATCTGAGAGAGGCAATTCAAATGCTTGGCCCTGCAGGCTTCTTTTTTGAAAAATTTATCGCACGTCTTTTTGAGGCTGAGGGGTATCAAGCAATGACCAATTTGACTCTTCAAGGCAAATGTGTTTCCCACGAAATCGATGTGGTTATTAAAAAAGACGATCAAATTTCAATGGTGGAATGCAAATTCCATGGCGGTAGAGATGCCGTTTCGGATGTGAAAGTACCTATGTATATTTTGTCGCGTTTTAATGATTTGAAAGATAAAAAGCATCGTATTTTTTCTGAAAATGATACGGTTTCCAATTGTTGGATTGTTACTAATAATCGATTTACTTCCGATGCGATGGCCTTTGGGAATTGCTCGGGTTTGAATTTGTTGAGTTGGGATTATCCTTCCCATAATAATATAGGGACTAAAATTGATAAAGATCAATTATATCCTATTACTTGTTTGACCACTTTAACTATGGCAGAAAAAGATAAGCTATTAGTATTAGATATTATCCTTGCTCATGAATTAATCAATAATTCTGATATCTTAGAGCATGTAGGACTAAGTCCTAACCGAATAAAAAATGTGTTAAAAGAAGTCTCAGTTTTGTGTAAAAATAGATAAACTATGAAAGTAAAATTTATAGGAGGTGCTGGAACTGTAACAGGATCCAAAACCATAGTAGAAAGTAAAGGCGTTCGAATATTGATAGATTGTGGACAATTCCAAGGGCTTAAACCTTTAAGAGAACTCAATTGGGAGCCTTTATCAGTATTGCCGTCTTCCATTGATTATGTATTGTTGACTCACGGACATTTGGACCATTGTGGTTGGTTACCTCGATTGGTAGCTGAAGGATTTCAAGGAAAAATATATTGTTCCTATCCCACCAAGGATATAGCTGAATTGATTTTGTTGGACAGTGCTAAGATTCAAGAAGAAGATGCGAAGCACGCTAATGAAAATAGTTATTCCAAACACGAAGTAGCTGAGCCGCTGTATACAGTTGATCAAACAAGAGAAACTTTTCCACATTTTAAAGCGGTTAAGGATAATGAAGTAATTCCATTGGATGCTGAAATAAGTGCTCGTTTTTTTAATGCTGGACATATACTTGGGGCTTGCAGTATAGAATTAACGCTTGAAAATAAAACATTGGTGTTCTCTGGAGATATTGGTAGAGACGATGATGTATTGATGTATGCACCGATCAAACCTAAAAAGGCAGATTATGTTTTTATTGAAAGCACTTATGGTAATAGAATCCACCCTGATACCGATGCCAAAGCCGAGTTAGAACAATATATCAATGAAACGGTTCATAAAGGAGGAACAATCATTATTCCAAGTTTTGCTGTAGAACGCGCTCAAAGTATAATGTATTTGTTGTGGCAACTCAAGGAAGAAGGCAAAATTCCAAATATTCCTTATGTGTTGGATACTCCAATGGGAATTAGTGTTTTGGAAGTGTTTAGAAACAACAGAAAATGGCACAAACTCTCAGATGAGGATTGTGTGAATATGTGTAAAATGTTTGATATGGTGTCTGATTATCAAGAAACCATCAATATTATCTACGACAAACGCCCCAAAGTAATTATCGCTGCCAGTGGAATGATCACAGGAGGTAGAGTATTGAGTTATTTGGAACGTTATATAGGATTGCACGAAACTACGGTCATTATAGTAGGGTATCAAGCGGAAGGAACTCGTGGCAGAAAACTATTGGAGGGAGCTACCGATTTGAAAATTAGAGGTAAATACTATGATGTTAAGGCAACTATTGTTGAAATAGAAGGATTGTCTGCACATGGCGATCAAAGTGATTTACTCAATTGGTTTTATGATTTAGAAAGTAAACCTAATAAGGTTTTTATTGTCCATGGTGAAAACCAACCTGCTGATGAACTCCGAATCAAATTGATTGAACGTTATGCGTATAATTGTAGTATTCCAATGATGGGACAAGAGTTTGAATTGTAAACTTTTAACTTTTTTATTTGAAATTAATAGGAATGTTTAACTTTGCAGCATGATTTTGAGAAAGTATATAAGTTTAATCGTCGCTTTTTTCTTTTTGTCATCCAATTTGGGACTGTCTTTCAATGTCCATTATTGTGATGATGAGGTGGCATCAGTAACTTTAAATAGTGTTACTTCGAATTACGAAATAGAAAAATCATGCTGTGGAGTTGTTGAAAAAGATTCGAAGTGCTGCAAAAATAAAGTAGTTAGAACTGCCGACAAATCGGATCATATAATAGTAAAGAACTTTAGTTTGGATTCAGACTATTGTATTTTAAATACTCCATTCGAATTTACAAGCATTTCCGTTTGTAATAACTTCAAAAAAAGAGAACTTACTCAATACAGCTGCGATGCTAATGCCCCGCCACTTTATCTCTTGTACAGCCAATTTACCCTCTACGCTTAATTTTAATGTTTGAATAGTTCACACTTTATTCATACATTAAAATTATTATCTAATGAAAAAAACAATGCTATTTCTGCTATTGTTGATATCTTCATTAAACTTTGCTCAAGAAAAACTCAAAGAAGTAAAGATTGAAGGAGAACAAAGAGGAATAAAAAAATCGCTAAGTAAAACCTCCAATACAACGGTGGTAACTAGCAAAGAATTACTCAAAGCCGCATGTTGTAATCTAGCGGAAAGCTTTGAGACCAATCCGTCCATTGATGTCAATTTTTCCGATGCTTTGACAGGAACTAAACAAATTAAAATGTTAGGGCTTACCAGTCCCTATTTGATGATTACTGAAGAAAATATCCCTTCGGTTCGAGGAGCGTCACAAGCTTATGGATTGTCATTTACGCCTGGAAGTTGGGTGGAAAGCATTCAAATTACTAAAGGAGCGGGAAGTGTTGTCAATGGATATGAAAGTATTTCAGGACAAATCAATACCGAGTTGATTAAACCTATGAAGGATCATCCTCTTTTTATTAATACCTATGGAGATTCAGGAGGGCGATTTGAATTGAATACACAATTCAACAAAAAAATCTCCGATCATTATGCGACCAGTTTGTTCATACACGGAAATACTAGAGTAGTAAAAAACGATATGAACCACGATGGTTTTCTAGATAATCCTTTAGGAAAACAAGTTAATATTACCAATCGTTGGCAATACACGAATCCTTCAACGGGTTGGGTGTCTTTTGTGAATTTCAAATATATGAAAGACGAAAAGCAAACAGGACAATTGGATTTTGATCCCAAAAGAGATAAATTCACCACTAACTATTGGGGTTCGGAAATCAATACAGATCGCTTTGATTTTACTTCTAAAATAGGGTATGTGTTCAAAGATATGCCGTTTCAAAGTATTGGTTTCCAAAATGCTTATAGCAATCATAATCAACAATCCTATTTTGGATTGAATCAATACAATATCAAACAACAAAGCTATTATTCTAATTTGATTTTTAATTCCATCATCAATAATACGATGCATAAGTTTGCCACAGGGCTAAACTTTACTTATGACAAATACAACGAATATGTGTTTTTGTATGATTGGAGTAGGGTAGATAACTCTGTAGGTGCCTTTTTTGAATATACTTATGACAATAATGACAAGTTTAGTTATATATTAGGAGGAAGAGTTGACTATCACAATCGTCTGGGGACTTTTGTCACTCCTCGTCTTCACGTACGTTATAATCCTTGGGAGAAAGCTGTTTTTCGGTTTTCTGCGGGTAGAGGGAAAAGAGCGGCTAATATATTTGCTGAAAATCAACAATATTTTGGAAGTTCTAGAGCTTTTTCCATTTTAGATGTTTCGGGTAAAATATATGGTTTGAATCCTGAAATAGCTTGGAATTATGGGTTAAGTTTCACTCAGAATTTCAAATTGTTTAATAAAAATGCTGATGTCACCTTGGATTTTTACCGAACTGATTTCCAAAATCAAGTGGTAGTTGATGTAATGCAGAGTGCGCAACAGTTGTTATTTTACAATTTAAAAGGAACTTCGTTTGCGAATAGTTTTCAAATGGATTTTAATTATCAATTGGCTAAACAATTGAATTTAAGAACTGCTTATAAGTATTACGATGTTTCTACGACTTATTTATCGGGTAATTTTCAACGCCCACTGCAAGCGAAACATCGTTTTTTTGCAAATTTAGAATATACGACTCCTTTGATAAAAAATGGCAGACAATGGAAATTTGATACGACTTTGAATTGGCTTGGTAAACAACAATTGCCTACCACTGCTACTAATCCACAGGTGGATCGATTAAGTGAATTTTCACCTTCCTTTGCTTTGATTAATTTTCAAGTAACTAAAGTTTTTTCAAAAAACTTCGAAATGTATATTGGTGGAGAAAATATTGGGAATTACCGACAAAATAAAGCTGTATTGGGAAGTCAGAATCCTTTTGGAGCTACCTTTGATACTTCCATTGTTTACGGACCTGTATTTGGTCAAATGTATTATTTTGGATTGCGATATAAAATGAATTAATAAAATAAACACTAACTCTTAAAAAATAAAAATAATGAAAAACATAGTATTAGGAATAATGTTGCTATTTATAGCATTGAGTACTCAAGCACAAGATAAGAAAAGTAAAAACGCCAAATACTCTTTTGAAGTTAATGGCAATTGTGATCTCTGTAAAAAAAGAATAGAAAAAGCGGCCTATTCCGTTCCAGGAGTAAAGTCCGCTTATTGGAGCGTTGAAACCCATCAGATTAATTTGATACTCAATGAAGATAAATCATCATTAGCGGAAGTTAAAAAAGCCATTTCAAAGGTGGGGCATGACACAGATGAAATTAAAGCCACCCAAGAAGATTACGATAAATTGCACTCTTGTTGTCAATATGAACGAAAATAATTGATTCCAAAACCGCCAAAGAGCCCATAAAAACTATGAAATGCACTTTGGCGGTTTCTTTTTATTAAAATTTTATTAAAATTTAATGTCTCGCGTCAAACCAAAGTTAAATTAAATAACTTTGTCCAAAATTCATTGAGAATAATATGTTTAAAAAGCACAAAGTACGATTTATTAATAAAGAACTATTATTAGTCTTCTTTGTTATATCTGTGCTTTTCTTTAAATATGATTTGAATCTTCGTATCAATGAAAGTTATTTCCACAAGCAAGTGGAAGAATCCATTAAAAAACATACTCCTAAAGCAACGCTTTCTTATAGAGATAAAGCAATTATTGAGGATAACGTTTCCGACTTTGAAGAAAGTGAAGTCGAAGGATTAGAATTGTTTTCCTACACTTTTTTTACCAGAAAAGTTCATTTTTTCGAAAATGAAAATAGATTGGTTGATTATAATGAGCGCGTTGAAATCCCTTCAAAACAGCCTCTTTATATACTTTTTTGCAAGCTAAAAATCCATCTAGCTTAATCTTACCTTCGTATTCTTTTAACAGTTGTATTCGACTGTAATTAAGTCTTTTTGATTAAATTGGCTTAACATTATCAATTTTTCACGTATAATTTTACATTTAGAAAAATGAAAAACAATTCTCATGGTTTTGACGAACATCATGTTCTTCATAACTTAAAGCATTTTTTGCCAGCGCAAAATCCGCTTAAAGATTTCGTGCATCACAACACTTTACATGCCTTTCAACAAAAATCCTTTTTTGATGCTTTACACGAAGCCTCTGAAATATTTGGGTATAAAACCTATCTTTCTTTGGATAGTTTTAGAACCCGATTCAATAATAAGGAGATTAATGAGGCCGTATTAAAAGCGGTTATTATTAGAAAAAAAGGAGAAGGTAATCTAGCGTATTGGATGGAAAACTTGTTGTCAAAAGAGTATGACGAGTCCATAAATCCTAGAATAGGGAGCTTGCGTTCCAATTGGAAAAATGCTTATGCAATGAACCTTGAAAAATCAACTTATGGTATTTTGTTCAAAATACTATGTAGTTATTTAGATCAAGGAATTGCCATTAGTCAATTTCCAGTACAAGATAAGGGCTTTTTGGCTTCTATCAAGGAACTTGATAAAAAAAGCAGCATAGGGCTTTTTAAATCTAAAAGAGCTAAAGAATTATTACAAAAAGATGCTTCCATCCAAGATTTATTGCAAATCATAGTGGGTGATGAAAGCTATTTCGAACAATATTTATTCGATCAACAATTTGGTCATCCTGGTTGGAGTGGAATGATTTCAACTATTGAAGACAACCCAAGTTCGTTGTTGGATACTAAAGTGATTTCATTAAAAGAAATGATTCAATTCGAACTTTTATTAGAATTGGATACGTTGGATCAAAAGTTCAATGAAATTTGGGCACCATTGGCCTTCAAGATTAAAGACAAACCCGTGGAGTTGTTTGCCAAAGTAAAAGACAATGAGTTATTTGAAACCTTGTCTTTATGGCAAGAAGCTTTTGAGTGGAGTTTCTACGATCAAGTGTTGGCTGGGATCAAATCTACTACTCCTAATAATGACAAAGTGAGAGCTTCCTTCCAAGGATTGTTCTGTATGGATGATAGAGAGTGTTCTTTTAGAAGACATATCGAGCACCTTGATAAACAAGCAGTGACTTTTGGAACGGCTGCCTTCTTTAATTTTGAATTCTTTTATCAACCAGTTAATGGTAAATTCTTTACTAAACTTTGTCCTGCTCCAGTTACACCCAAGTATTTGGTTAAGGAAATGGATAGAAAGAAAAAACAGGCAAAGGATTTGCATTATCACAAAGAATCCCATTCGTTGTTTTTTGGGTGGATTATATCACAAACCTTGGGGTTTTCATCGGCATTCAAATTGTTCTTAAATATTTTCAGACCAGCGATGACGCCTGCTACTAGTTCGTCATTCAAACATTTGAATAAAAAATCCAAATTAGTAATTGAGAACAAAGATATCAATGAAACTATGGACGGCTTACAAGTTGGGTTTACCATTGAAGAAATGGCGAATCGTGTGGAAGGTTTATTGAAAAGTATTGGTTTAGTTGAGAATTTTGCACCTATAGTATATGTTGTTGGACACGGAGCAACCAGTGTGAATAATACCCATTATGCGGGTTATGACTGTGGAGCTTGTTGTGGTCGTCCAAGTTCGGTAAATGCTAAAGTAGCCTCTTTTGCTGCAAATCATCCTAAAGTAAGAGAAGAATTAAGAAGAAGAGGAATTGATATTCCCTACACTACGCAATTTTTACCTGCTTTACACGATACTACTCGTGATGAGATTGCTTTTTACGACGAAGATACTTTGACTGAATTCAATAGAAATCTTCACCAACATAACGAATTGACTTTCTTAAAAGCGTTGGATCACAATGCGAAAGAACGTTCTCGTCGTTTTGATACTATAGATACAAAGAAAACATTGAAAAATGTTCACGAAAAAATCAAATTACGTTCGGTTTCATTATTTGAACCTCGTCCTGAGTTGAACCACGCTACGAATGCAATGTGTGTGGTAGGGAGAAGAAGTCTTTCTAAACAATTGTTTTTGGATCGTCGTTCATTTATGAATTCCTATGATTATACGGTGGATCCTAAAGGGGATTATTTGGCAGGAATCCTTGGGGCTGTAGCTCCAGTAGGAGGTGGAATCAATTTGGAATACTATTTTTCAAGAGTAGACAATCACAAGTTGGGTGCAGGTAGTAAATTGCCTCATAATGTAATGGGATTGATTGGTGTGGCTAATGGAATTGACGGAGATTTACGCCCTGGATTGCCTAGTCAAATGATTGAAGTACACGATCCTGTTCGTTTGCTAGTAATTGTAGAACACTTACCTGAAATTGCCAAATATGCCATTACTAAAAATCCTGCAACCTATGAATGGTTTAAAAACCAATGGGTGAAATTAGTTGTAGTAAATCCTGAAACGCACGAATTGTTCCAATTTGAAAATGAAGAATTCGTTCGTTATACTCCTGTTCAAAATAAGGTTGAGTCGATTCATGATGAATTAAAATTGGCTGAGCAAACACAAGAAAATTTACCAATTTACATTCTAAATTAAAAGCGATAGTTATGAACGAGATACTTCAATATTTTTTGATATTCCCTTTGTTAGGGTTTGTAGTAACGCTGTTTTTGCCTGAAAAAAAGGAATCACTTATTTCTTTTATAGCCTTTGGAACTGTTTTTATCCAATTGTTAGGGCTAACCACTTTTATTATAGTTTGGATTGTTAAAGGGGGTCAAGATTTGAATTTGAACGAAATATCGGTGCTTAAAACTTCCGATTTCGAATTCTTTGTCGATTTCTATTTTGATAAAGTTTCCGCAGTGTATTTGTTTATTGGATCATTATTGACTTCTATGATTACTACCTATAGCCGTTATTATTTACACCGTGAAAAAGGATACAAACGTTTTTTTAATACCGTATTATTTTTCTTTTTTGGGTATAACTTGGCTATTTTGGCGGGTAACTTCGAAACGTTATTCTTTGGTTGGGAAATCATCGGGATCTCTTCCTTTTTGTTGATTGCCTTCTATAGAGAACGTTACCTTCCAGTTAAAAATGCTTTTAAAGTATATTCTGTTTACCGTATTGGTGACGTAGGATTTATTTTGGCAATGTGGGCTAGTCATCATTTGTTTCATGAAAACATTACCTTCATGAAATTGAATAATTACGACTTGGTGAGCGAGCATTTGCAAAGCCATACTTTTATCGGATTCTTTATTGCTTTGTGTTTGGCTTGTGCTGCTGCCGCTAAATCCGCTCAGATACCATTTTCTACTTGGTTGCCTAGAGCTATGGAAGGGCCAACTCCATCTAGTGCCATCTTTTATGGATCGTTATCGGTGCATTTAGGAGTGTTTTTAATGTTGCGTACTTTTCCTTTTTGGGAGCACCAAACTTCGATGCGTATTGCTATTGGAGTAATGGGATTGGTAACGAGTATTATTGCCTCTCAAATGGCTAAAGTGCAATCTACCGTGAAGAGTCAGGTGGCGTATAGCTCAATTTCTCAAATTGGATTGATTTTTATTGAGGTAGCTTTAGGATTCCATACTTTGGCTTTGATTCACTTTGCAGGAAATGCTTTTTTAAGAACCTACCAATTATTGGTATCACCATCTGTAGTGAGTTATTTGATTCGTGAGCAATTTTACAATTACACTCCAAGAGATGTGAATAAAAAACAAAGTTTTTCCAAAAAAACGCAGTATGCTTTATATATCTTGAGTTTGAAAGAATTCAATTTAGAAGGCTTTCTAAATGTAGTATTATGGCGTCCTCTTAAAACTATCGGAAAGTCACTTGACTTTTTGAATTTGAATCAAGTATATCTGGTTACGGTTCCGATTTATGCCTTGGGTATCCTATCGTACAAATACCAAGATAATTTACCAATACCTATATTGTCCAAGTTACCAGAGTTGTTTGCTTTAATCGGGTTAGTATTTGTATTCAAATCCTTCTCGGAACGTAAAAGCCCATTTTTGGCTTGGACTTTAATTGTATTGAACCACTTTTGGATTGCCTTGGCCATTGCTTTTAATCAAAAAGTAGAATGGCAAGAATTGGCTATTTATCTTTCAGGAGTAGTGGTAGCGGGATTCGTAGGATATTTTGCCTTATTAAAATTAAAAAAATTAGAAAAAAGAATCCTAATCAGTCAGTATTTAGGACATGTGTACGAACATCCACAGTTTGCTTTTTTCTTTTTATTGGCAACCTTAGGAATCACAGGTTTTCCTATTACGACTACTTTTATTGGCGAAGATTTAATTTTCAGCCATATTGAAAGCAATCAATTTTTCTTAGCGTTTTTCGTGTCTTCTAGTTTTGTGGTATCCGGAATAGCAGGAATTCGAATCTATGCTCGTTTATTCCTAGGGCCACACGTAAAAACATACCACGAATTACCATATAAATCCTCATAAACAATAACTAAATAAACTAAAAAAATGTCAACAAACAGTAAATCAAACATCCCAGCTGACGGACTAGCGGGATTGAAAGAGAATTTCTCGAGCGATGCGCTTTCGGGATTCTTAGTGTTCCTTTTGGCCCTACCGCTGAGTATGGGAATTGCTCAAGCATCGGACTTTGAGCCTATTTATGGATTAATAACCGCTATGATTGGAGGGATATTGGTCTCTTTCTTAGCAGGATCACAATTGACAATCAAAGGGCCAGCGGCTGGATTAATCGTAATTGTAGCCGGTTCAGTGGCTGAATTTGGAGGGGGTGAACAAGGATGGCATTATGCCCTTGGTGCTGTTGTAGTAGCAGGAGTATGTCAAGTGTTATTCGGATTATTTAAATTCGGAAAATTAAGTGATTTCTTCCCGTTATCAGCTGTTCACGGAATGTTAGCGGCTATTGGAATTATCATTATCAGTAAACAAGTACACGGATTATTAGGTCAAAATCCTATGACTCCTGAAGGAAAACCAATGGTAGAGCCTTTAGAATTAATTGGACAAATTCCTCACACTTTTATGAATCCTAATATGACTGCAATGATAGTTGGATTAGTGAGTTTGGTAATCGTATTTGGATGGCCAATGATTAAAAGTAATTTAACTAAAAAAATCCCTGCACCAGTAATCGTATTATTAGTGGCAATCCCGCTTTCATTTGCATTGGGAATGGATAAAATTTTAGATGATAAAGGAATTCCTAAATTCTTTGTACACTTTGGTAAAGGATTAATCGACATCCTAGGAGTTAATGTGAGTTTTGGTGGTTTATCACAAACTGGAGCTTTCATTAAATATGTAGTTATGTTTGCTTTAGTAGGAAGTTTAGAAGCTTTATTGACGGTAAAAGCCATCGATATGTTAGATCCTTACCAAAGAAAATCAAACTATAACAAAGATCTTATCGCGGTTGGATTAGGTAATATCGTTGCCGGTGTTCTTGGTGGATTACCAATGATTTCTGAGGTGGCTCGTTCTTCTGCTAATGTGAACAACGGTGGTAAAACACGTTGGGCTAACTTTTTCCACGGAGTATTTATTTTAATCTTCTTATTGTTAGCTGTTAAATTCAGTGACTTGATCCCTAAACCAGCTTTGGCTGCGATGCTTATTGGAGTAGGATTTAAATTAGCGCATCCAAAAGAATTCATCCACGCTTTACATATTGGTAAAGAGCAGTTGGCTATTTTTGTGGTAACCGTTGGATTTACTTTAGCGACTGACTTGTTAGTAGGTATTGGAGCAGGTATTTTATTAAAAATAATAATCCACTTATTCCACGGTGCACCTGTAAGTTCATTATTCAAATCAACGGCTTCCGTTTCATTTACTGGAAATGATTATATCATTGAAGTGGAAAAAGCGGCTATCTTCAGTAACTTCTTAGGAATTAAAAGTAGATTAGAGGCTATTCCAACAGGAATGAATGTGACGATTGATTTTTCAAAAACAAAATTAGTAGATCACTCGGTTCTTGAAGGTGTTCATCATTATGAGCACGATTATGTAGCAACAGGAGGTACCGTTAACGTAATTGGTTTGGATCACCATATCAAATATTCTGACCACGAATTTGCTGCAAGAAAAAAAGCATAACCTAAAATATATATAAAAAAATGAAAAAGATTAAATTTTTAATAGCAGTAGTGCTAATGGGATGCTATACCCTGAACTCTGCGCAGGCACAAACACAGGATTTTGCAAAAAATCACCAGTTCAACCTTAATGAGAGTGGAACGAATTATTTTAAAATTACCGGCTTGGTTCAAACATGGGTTAGAAATATGGATTACAATCCAGGTTCAACCGTGTTTAATTATGCCAAATCGAGTGGTTCAGACATCGGTATTAGAAGATACCGTGTTCAAATGTATGGACAGCTTACGGATAAAGTATTTTTCTATAGCCAAATTGGTGAGAACAACGTGAATTCAATTGTAGACAGAAAGCAAGGATTCTTTGTACACGATGCTTATGGTGAATATGCATTGGATAAAACCAAACTTTCTATTGGTGGAGGTTTGAGTGGATGGAGTGGATTATCTCGTTTCTCATCGCCTTCAGTAGGTTCGATTATGGGAATTGATGCGCCATTGTATTTGCAAACTACTAATGACGTAACCGATCAGTTTTTAAGAAAATTCTCGGTTTATGCAAAAGGGAAGTTAGGGAAGTTTGATTATCGTTTGGCTTTGGCACAACCAATGGCCATTCAAAAGTCATCTACTTATAACCCTGCAAACATTATTGGAACCAATTCAAGTTTCTCTTCAGAACCTGCAAACATGCAATGGAATGGTTATTTCCAATACCAATTCAAAGACCAAGAGAGCAACTTGATTCCTTACACTACAGGAACTTATTTAGGTAAAAAGACCGTATTCAATATTGGTGCTGGTTTTATCTTTCAAAAAAATGCAATGTGGCGTTTAAGCGATGCTAACGATCCAACTTCTATCGTTCGATCAAATATGGCACACTTTGCAGCGGATGTGTTTTATGATGCTCCTATCGGGACTAAAGGACAATCGATTTCTGCTTATGGTAATGTGACTCATTATGATTTTGGTCAAAACTATATCCGAAACTCAGGTACTATGAATCCTGCTAATGGAACTACTGATGCCTCGGTATTGAATGGTGCTGGAAATGCTTTCCCAATGTTTGGTACTGGAAATGTATTGTACGCTCAAGTGGGATATAAATTAAAAGATAACTTAATTGGTAAAACAACCTTGATGCCTTATGTATCCATGCAACATGCTAACTATGATCGTTTGAACAATGCAATGAATTTTTATGATGCGGGTATCAACTGGTTGTTAGCTGGACACAACTCTAAATTCACTTTGGCTTATCAAAACCGTCCTGTTTACAATGTGTCAGGGGATTTGACTTCTCATAAAAGTGCCTTTATTGCTCAATACCAAGTATTCTTCAATTAATCGGAACCCCCTATAATTCCAAAGAAACAGATGATTAAGACTTTCTTAATTGTCTGTTTTTTTTATCCTATTTTGATGGATTCTTATATAGTTCCAAAAATAATGACTATTTTCACGCACTAAAAATTTTTACCAAAAAACACCCATGGATTGGAAGCAGCTTTTTAACCCTGAATTTTATATCAAACTCCAAGTAAATGGAATTGCCATTGGACTCTATGTAGTATTGTTAATTGTATTTGCAGAAACGGGTTTGTTAGTGGGGTTTTTCCTTCCTGGTGATAGTTTACTGTTCCTTTGTGGGATATACAGTGAGCTTTTGATGAGCCAATTTGTATCGACTACAGATTTCCTAAATGTGACCTTATTAGCTTCTTTAATCTCTTTGATGGGGATTTGTGGAAATATATTGGGATATTGGGTAGGTTCTAAAAGTGGGAGTTATTTATTTAAAAAAGAAGATAATTTATTTTTCAAAAAGAAATATTTATACCAATCCAAAGATTTCTTTGACAAGTACGGAACTAAAGCCGTGGTTTTTGCACGTTTCCTACCTATCGTTCGAACTTTCGCTCCAGTAGTGGCAGGAATAGTGGAAATGGACAAAAAGAAATTCATGTTCTTTAATATTGTAGGTTCCGTGCTTTGGTCGTTTACAATGGTATTTGCTGGACATTATCTTTACGAACTGTTCCTTACGCAATTCCATATCGATTTGAAACATTATATTGAATATATTGTGATTGGAATTATTTTGGTTACCACATTCCCTGTGTTATTCAAGATGCTAAAAATACGTACTTAGTTTTATTTCTGTTATATATTATAAAATCCGTCAATAGTTGCTATTGGCGGATTTTTTTTGAGAAGTTGGGATTTGGAATTTCAGATTTGGAATTTAAAACTATCAATCCACAATTATGATCTCTTTGTGCTTTTGCCCAGAGGACGAAGTTATATTAAGAATATAATAACCAGGAGTCAAATTAAGGGCATTGATTTCAAAACTATCCTCAGCAGGGTAGGAGTTAGTGAATTTTAGGTTTCCTTGCAGGTCATAGATGTTTACCAATTTAGTATTGTCAGCACTCTTGTTATTATTCACTGGAGGATCGCAGGGCGTTTGATCTTGACCAATAAATACCGTGAAAGTATCGTTCTCAACAGGATTCGGAAATACCGACATGGTAGATGGGAAGCAAGGGGAAGTTTTATTCATGGAAACTAACTTTCCACCAATTGGGAATTCGCCGCAGTCGTTAACCGCATAACACATAAGAACATAGTCAGTTGAACAATTCCCCCAATTGATATTAACATTTGGATCCGTTGTCACATTTTCCGCCATAGCATTGGCACTTACAATACTGTTGTTGGCAGTAAATCGGGCGCAAGTAGGATTTAGAGTGGGACAAATAGGACTGTTGTCCGTGTTTTGCAATTCTATCGTCCAGTGGTAGGAAGTTGTATTAAGGGGAGCTACCACCGAGGCGGTGCAATTCACCGCAATACCAGGATAGTACCAGCCAAATACATCATAGATCACTTGTTCTTCAGGGTCAACTGAAGGTACACCCACATAAATATCTCGTTCAATACTTTGTCCATTTTGGAAAGTAGCTTTGATTTTTCCCGTTGTAGGAGCATTGGATGTACCTTGAACGCTTACGGAATAAGCTGTTGAAGCAGTGATTTGCAAATTACCTTCGACGGACCATCCATTGACTACAGTCCCATTTGGATCATTGTACATTACAGGACTCGGCACTTTACAAGGTTCATCAATAGTGTAGGTTTTGCTAACACCATTACAAACCCCATCCGCTCCATTGATTAATCCGTTTTGTATAGGGAAATGCGGGGCTTGAGGATTGCCAGCGAGTTCTTTAAGCAACCAATCAACACTATCTTGTGTGAACGAGGTATGTTTAGTGTTCAATCGTTCCCCGTAATAACTGTCAAAAGGAGTCAAACGATTCGAAGGGCAAGTTAGATTATAGTTTAGTGGATTGGCCCAATTTTGATCCGGTTGCAAATGTCCTAATGCTGAGAAAGTAGGAATAAAACAATGAAACGGGAACAATTCCCCTGCTTCACTTCGTTGGTGATTTTTACTAAGTCCTTTAAAAATGCTTTTTTGAAGCTCTTCTTGAGTATTGAACATTCCACCAGGTATAATATCAATGTTACCTCGAGGATTGATATTGGTTACACTAAAATAATAATGATTATCAGCAGTAAATGTTGTTTTGTTGAAAAATTGTGTGTATTTATAGATTTCTGCATATTCACCTGTATTGGGTAAAAAATGATCAATATTTCTAAATGTAGTTACACTCCAATGAAAAAACAAAAAACTCAAATCGATATACCCTCTAATGTCCATAAAGGTTTGTTTTTGATATGCAAATGATGAACCTATTGCATCATTGGTGTTATGTCCATCAAGAGAACCATTGACTAAAGCGATTTTTCTAAAAGTTGGTGAGGATAATGGGTAACCGTTTGAGCCAGGAACGCCATTAGAGTTTAAGTCATTATAATACGAAGTAAAAAGAGAGTGAAAATTACTATCCGTTTCGTAATGATTGTACTGCGTCAAGAGTTGTTGTCGAGCAGCGGTAGCATTCAATAAGGTGTTGTATTTGTCTATAGCACCTTGGTCTCCGCTAATATAACCCAAGCAATATACATTCGCTTGCATACTAATAGGTATGTTAGCTCCTAGATGAGGGCTATCCACGCTAATCCATAAACGGGTGTTGTGTTTCCATATTGCATTATTGGTTTCCGCATATTTTTTATCCATATACGCCAATGCATAGCGAGAGATTTGTCCTCCCATACTCGGCCCTACAATGACTAGTTTTTCATTGCTGCCATTAGCGATTAATACGTTATTCAAATTTTGAATATAAGAAACCAGATTCATCGCATTGCGCTGTATATAATCAGCGCCTCCATCCACCGACATATTTTGACCTGCAACATTTGCTTTATAGTAGGACGGGTTATTAATGATGATGACGTCGTAACCGAGGTCACGCAACGTGGTTATTAAGTTTGAAGGTTGTCCAAATTGATTATTAAAGGTCATCATATCTTCAATAGATATATGTAATTGAGGATTAAAATTTCCGTTATCATCTTTGTATTTATCTAAACCAGCACAATGAGGGTCATTGGCACAATCGCAATCTTTTACTTTTCGGGTATCCCCTGGATCAAAACCATCGATAATAATGATTGGTTTGATTATTTTCTTTTGAGTATTGTTGTTGATGGTACGGTAAAAAGTATGACATTCAATTTTTCCATACAAAGGACTGCTTTCTTCAGCACCTTGGTATGGAATAGTGGAGGTGAAAATATTGAGGTCTCTTAGGGGTTCATAACAAGGGTTTTGTACAGGGGAATTAGACATTATTGGATCAATAGGTCGGTAGAATATTTGAAATGAACCATAAGTAGTAATGGTACTATTGTCCGAAAGAAGGGCAACAAAAGTGATGGTTTTAATCCCTCCAGTACTAAAATTCTTGGAAATAGAGTTGCTGACAATAGTCCCGTTATTAATTGCCGTGATACTCGATCCATCATCAAAATTAAGGGTTAGATTTTTTATTGTAGGAGTTCCATTGTTGAATATAAGATCGGTGCTAAAATTGAATTTCACATTGTTTTCAGCTATATAATTTGTGAGCGGAGCACAAATCAAGACTCTTTTCGTTAAAAACGAAGGTTTGTTTGGTATAGCGGTGAATATCCCATTTTGGTATATCAAACCTCCATCTGTTGGGGTAGTTTCATTAAAATTCAAAAATTGAAAACTAGTGTTGATGATACCAATTTTGACAGTGTTATTTGTGCTTGGACTTTCAACTATCGTTTTTAAGGACGCAGATGAGATAAATTTAGTTTGTTCGCTGGCTCGGTAAAGTTCGCTAATTGCTTGAGTGAACATTTCATAATCAGCGGTGTTGTATTCCGGTCTGTTAAAGGTGTACAAGTTACTAAATGGTACTACCTTATTGTAAAGGATGCCTGAACTGATTTGATTGGCTGGTAAATTTTGAATTGCCGTATTCCAATTCAAATTTTGATAGTCTATTTGACCATCGATCACTTGCCCTGTGGCTACTAGATAGTTTATGCCTATTAATAGCATAATGATTACTTTTTTCATACTTTTGTTAGAATTAAATTAATAAATTGTTTTACTGAACTTTTGTTGTTTAATCTTGGGAGCGACTGCAATCGCTCCTTTTTTTTAAGGGAATGGATGCGTTTTAATGGTTTTAAGATTAAAATCAAATCTTCCATCGGTTATTTCAATACTATCATCTGGATTATCATACCGTGCAAATTTGCCTTTAAAGTTTCCTGAAAATATCCATTCTACATTTGGCTCTATATTATATTTAGTTACATTGATTTCACTTTCTCCTTCAATTGAACCATAATAAGAGTAGCTATTGATTTTGTCATTCCAAATCATAAATAATAAATGATCGGCATCAATACTATCTAGATTTTCTAAGAAGTTACTATTAGATAATAGATGCTGCCCCACACCAAAGGGGTTTAAGTTTTTAAAATGTAAAACCATTTTAAATCCAACGGAACTGGCACCATCTACAATGATTAATTCCCTCCAATTTCCATTTGGAAGTCCAGTGAATATTACTCCTCTAGGAGCGTTTCCTCCGGTATTAAATGCAGTAGGATCCCTCGGAATATATACTTTTCCATTAATAGTGACGCCAAAGGTATTCGCGCCGATTTGTGTTTCAGGGGGTAGGGTGAAGGTGGGATAACCACTGTTATCTTTACTGCATCCTGCAAGTAAGATAAATAGAAGAAATAAGGTTGTTTTCATGCTTTGTTGAGGTTGAATTAATGATTGAGATAGTTAATGATCTTATGGAAAGGGATGGTCAAAAATTGTATTTAGATTAATGTCGAATCTTCCATCGGTTATTTCAATAATATCATCTGGATTATCATACCGAGCAAATTTGCCTTTGAAATTTCCAGAAAATATCCAATCTCCATTTGCTGTTCCACTATAACGAGTAACATTAACTTCACTTTGTCCTGAAATAGAACCGTAATAGTAGTAGTTTTTAATAGAGTTATTCCAAATCATAAAAAAGAGATGGTCGGCATCTATGCAGTCAAGATCACCATAGAAATTACTGTTTGCTAATAAATGTTTTCCCTCACCAAAATTGTATAGGCTTTTGAAATGAATAATCATTTTAAATCCAACAGAACTAGCACCATCTACAATTTTTAAATCACGCCATCCTGTTTCTGTTAGTCCTTCAAAAATGACTCCTCTTGGAGTTGTTCCTCCAATGTTAAATCCAATTGGATCCCTCGGAACATATACTTTTCCATTAATAGTAACGCCAAAGTTATTCGCGCCGATTTGCGTTTCAGGGGGTAGGGTGAAGGTGGGATCACCGCTGTTATCTTTACTACAACTAGTGAGTAAGATAAATAGAATAAATAAGGTTGTTTTCATAGATTATTTGGGGTTAAATTAATTTTTAGGATCATGGAAAAGGATAATTTTGAACAGTTACCCAATTAATATCAAATCTTCCGTCGTTTATTGTTATGGTGTCTTCATTACTGCCATATCGGATAAACTTCCCTTTGAAGTTGCCTGAAACAATTCTATTAGGGATGTCTAACCTTGTGATGTTTAATTCTCCGAGATTCTCTATAGAACCATAATAAGCATATTGATTAATAGAGGTGTTGTAAAAATCAAAATAAATATGAGTATATTGCTCACTATCATTTTGGTTT
>CANCJZ010000026.1 GCA_947378465.1 Flavobacteriaceae bacterium | reverse complement strand
ATGAACCAGAGTTTAATCGCTCTGGTTTTTTTATGTCCTTTAGTTTTATTTAAAAAAAGCAAATGGCACTTCGGAAGAGAACTCACCTCCTTCGGAAGGGAACTCGCCTCCTTCAGAAGAGAACTCACTTCCTTCAGAAGGGAACTCACCTCCTTCAGAAGAGAACTCGCCTCCTTCAGAAGAGAACTCACCTCCTTCAGAAGGGAACTCACCTCCTTCATAAGAGAACTCACTTCCATCAGAAGGGAACTCGCCTCCTTCGGAAGAGAAGTCACCTCCTTCAGAAGAGAACTCGCCTCCTTCGGAAGAGAACTCACGGACTTCAGAAGAGAACTCACCAGCTTCGGAAGGGAACTCTCGGACTTCAGAAGAGCAATCACCGACTTCGGAAGGGGAATCTCCGAGTTCGGAAGTCCGACACCGTCCTTCAGAAGGGGAAACTCCGAGTTCAGAAGGTGGAATCTCCGAGTTCGGAAGTCCGACATCGTCCTTCAGAAGGGGAAACTCCGAGTTCGGAAGTGCAACTTTGTCCTTAATAGGTTCGCGAGTTCTCTTCGGAAGTGGAATTGCTGTTTTGAATTCTTCTTTAATTCTTTTTTTATTTAAAATTTTAAACAAATAATCAGCATTATTTTTTTTTAAAATAAAAAAAACTAAGCAAAACAGGCGATTAGTAATGATTGTTTTTGTAGTTCAACGGTTTTGGATTTGACCAAATCCCTGTTTGTTTTTTATTTTAATAAAATGAAAAAATCATTATCGGTTTTGTTTAAAATGAATTAGCCTAAATAATCTGCTGGGTAATTTTGATAAAGAATGCATAAAATGCAAATAAAAACACAAATCGATGAACTACATCCTCTTTTTGAGAGATTGGCATTAGTTGTTTTTCGTTCCTTTTTATTTGTTTTAAAATAAAGAGCATTCCATATTAAAGAAAATATTTCTTAAATAAAAGTTAATAAAGCCAGTAAAAACAAGCCTTAAGCTCGTTTGAAGCCATTGTAATGTTCTGTCAAAATCAGCAATATTGGTCTGTATTGTGGAAAAAATGTCCAAATATTGGAATTAATCGGATTTGATAAATTTCATTAAATCGAGAAATCAATCAAAAATCAGCCTTTAAACGATTATTTTTTTCACTTCACCGAAATATTATTTTTCTTACATAAATAGTGGCTTCATGGCACCGCATTTGTCTATTGTTTGGCGTTGTTGAATTGATTTTGACAGCAAATAAATTTCAATAGAGAATTTAATTATGAAAATGATGCGACTTAAACATTTATTATTAGTAAGCTTTTATTTGATGGCAATGAATGTGGCGATTGGACAATGTGCCAATTGTCAATTAACGATTACTTGTCCAAATAGTGGTACCTATAATCTTACTGCTGGAACAACAGTATGTTTAACAGGAAGTGGGACTTTTACAGGGCAATTAAATAACTTTAATGGAAATACACTTTGTATTGGGACAGGGATTACTTATAATCCATCATCAGCGCCTAGTTACAATGGGAACTGGACCATTAATAATTATGGAACGATTCAAAATACAGTAAATTTAAATTTTAATGCGGGTACTAGTTTCCATAATTATCCTACAGGTAGTATTACTTTAGGGTCTTTGAATGTAAATTCAAATCTTTACTTTATTAATGAAGGATATATCAATATTGGTTCTCTAAACATTAATTCTTCTGCTAATATTACCTTAGGAGGGACTACAGTAGTAGGTCCTATTAGCAATAATGGAAATTTAACAATCATTGGATCGGTTACAGCATCACAAATTGTGAATAATGCTGGAGGACTTATCGTTGGTGGATCATCAAGTACTTGTAATTATATTGCTTCTGCCTCTACTTTTGTAAATAATGGTACTATTGGAGGTTCTACAAGTCAACCTATTGTTGTAGGTAACTCAGGACTTTCGTTAGGATCAAATGCTTCATATGCTAGTTTTAATGCTCCAACCACACAACCAACGAATTTAATATTAACGGCTTCAGGAACTACGATCAACGGATCGTTTACAAAAGCATCAACTAGTCCTTCAGGATATTTAGTGTTGCGTTCTATAGCGGATACAGCACCAGCTGCTCCAACATTAACCAATATGACTACTTATACAGTAGGTCAAACGGTGGGAAGTTGGACTGTAGCGGCAATCAATAACGGGGTTAATGTGATTACTTTTTCGGATGTTATTGGATTGACTTGTACTAAAATCAATTATTTAGTTTATAGTTTTAATGGTAGTAGTAATTGCGATAAATTTTATACGACAACCCCTTTAGCAAATACTTATAATCCAGCAACTGCAGCACCAACAGCTTCCGCTCAATCGTTTTGTTCAGGTGCAACGGTGGCGAATTTAACGGCTACTGGAACCGCTATCAGTTGGTATACTGGTTCAACAGGTGGGACTGCTTTGGCTACTTCTACTGCTTTATCGACAGGAACTTATTATGCTTCACAAACGGTTAATTCCTGTGAAAGTACTCGAACAAGTGTTGCCGTAACAGTGAATACCACTGCTGCTCCAACCGCTTCTAATCAAACATTGTGTTCGGCTAGTACGGTAGCGAATTTAACCGCTACTGGAACGGCTATCAAATGGTATACTGCTGCAACAGGTGGAACGGCTTTAGCCACTTCAACAGCATTAATTTCAGGAACAACTTATTATGCATCTCAAACATTAAATAGTTGTGAGAGTGCTACAAGAGCTTCATCATTAGTAACAATAACAACCACTGCAGCACCAACAGCTTCGGCACAAACTTTTTGTAATTCTGCTACGGTAGCAAATTTAACGGCTACAGGAACAGCTGTAAAATGGTATACTACGGTAACAGGTGGAACGGCATTAGCCACTTCAATAGCATTGTCAACAGGAACTTATTATGTATCGCAAACATTAAACTCTTGTGAAAGTACTCGTACTTCAGTTGGGGTAACGGTTACCATTTCAAATGCACCTACTGCTTCGGCTCAAACCTTTTGTGCTGGAGCAACCGTGGCTAATTTAACGGCTACAGGTACTGCAATCAAATGGTATGGTACTGCATCAGGAGGAACAGCTTTAGTGACTTCTACTGCTTTGTCTTCAGGTAATTATTATGCTTCACAAACCATCAGTACTTGTGAAAGCGCAAGAACTTTAGTAGTAGTTACCGTAAATACTACTGCGGCTCCTACGGCAGCATCACAAACTTTTTGTATTGGAGCAACGGTGGCAAATTTAACGGCTACCGGTACTGCTATCAATTGGTACAACGTTGCAAGTGGTGGAACGGCTTTAGCAACTTCAACAGCATTAACTGCTGGAAATTATTATGCGACTCAAACTTTAAATACTTGCGAAAGTACTAGAACATTAGTAGCTGTAACAGTTTATACAACTGCTGCTCCAAGTGCGACTACTCAAAATTTATGTAACGGTAGTACTGTAGCTAATTTAACGGCTACTGGAACTGCTGTTAAATGGTATACTGCTTTAACAGGAGGAACGGCTTTAGCGACTTCTACGGTTTTGGCAAATGGAACTTATTATGCTTCTCAAACCGTGAATGGTTGTGAAAGTACCCGTACTGGAGCAACTATTAATATTATTGTAACAGCGGCGCCAACGGCAACTGCTGCTCAAGGTTTTTGTACTGGTGCTACAGTGGCTAGTTTAAGTGCTACGGGTAGTAATATTAAATGGTATACCACTTTAACTGGTGGAACAGCTTTAACATCGACAACGGCTTTAACGACTGCTACAACTTATTATGCTTCACAAACGGTAACTTCTTGTGAAAGCACACGTACTGCTGTAAATGTTACGGTAAGTACTGTTGTTGCTCCAACGGCAACGGCTCAAACTTTTTGTAATGGGGCTACTGTAGCGAACTTAACGGCTACTGGTACTGCGATCAGCTGGTATAATGTAGCTACTGGAGGGTCAGTATTGGCTACTTCTACTACATTAAGTTCTGGAACATACTATGCAACACAAACCATTTCATCTTGTGAAGGACCAAGAGCTTCTGTTGCGGTAACAGTTAATACAACAGCCGCTCCAACGGCTACTGCTAGTCAAGTTTTTTGTACTGGTAGTGAAGTAGAGGATTTAAATGCTACGGGTACTGCTATTAAATGGTATTCTGTTGTTACTGGTGGTACTGCTTTAAATATTGGTGCAGATTTGTCAACAGGAACGTATTATGCAACTCAAACTCTAAATTCATGTGAGAGCACTAGAACTGCTGTAAATGTTACTGTAAATACAACAGCAACTCCTACTGCTTCAGCTCAAACTTTTTGTAATGGAGCAACCGTGGCGAATTTAACGGCTACTGGAACTTCAATTCGTTGGTATGCAACAGCTGGATCGGTAAATCAATTAACAAATAGTACGGTATTGACAACGGGAATTTATTATGCGACACAAACGCTAACTTCTTGTGAAAGTAATAAAATATCAGTAAGCGTAACTGTAAATACCACTTCGGCTCCTACAGCTTCAGCTCAATCATTTTGTAATAACGCTATGGTAGCTAATTTAACGGCTACTGGAACCGCAATCAAATGGTATAATGTGGCTACAGGCGGAACGGCTTTAGTAAATACTACTTCATTAGTTAATGGTTCTACTTACTATGCATCACAAACTTTAAATTCTTGTGAAAGTTCTCGTACTGCAGTATTGGTAACTATCGGAGCAACTCCAGCTCCTACGGCTGTTTCCTCTCAAACTTTTTGTGCTAATTCAACAGTTGCTAATTTAGTAGCTAATGGAACGGCTATCCGATGGTATGTTTCAACAGGTGGTGGTGCTTTAGCTACTTCATCCGCTTTAGTAAATGGGACTACGTATTATGCAACTCAAACATTAAATTCATGTGAGAGTATTAGAACTCCAGTGTTAGTTTCTGTTACTGCTGTTACAGCAGCTCCAACTGCTTCAGCACAATCTTTTTGTACTGCATCAACAGTAGCTAATTTAACGGCTACAGGTACCGCAATCAATTGGTATACTTCAGCAACAGGAGGAACTGCATTAGCAACTTCTACAGCATTAACTTCAGGTACTTAT
Organism: Flavobacteriaceae bacterium; assembly: GCA_947378465.1. Taxonomy (GTDB): domain Bacteria; phylum Bacteroidota; class Bacteroidia; order Flavobacteriales; family Flavobacteriaceae; genus Flavobacterium. Next base: position 15,509 of record CANCJZ010000026.1, on the reverse strand, counting down.
TATGCTACACAAACATTGAACTCTTGTGAAAGTGCTGCTACTGCAGTAACGGTTTCAGTTAATATTTCAAATGGAGGTACTGTTTTAGGTTCGTCAGCTTTTTGTCCTACTGCGGTTACTTCTGCTACTTTGACTCTTACAGGTAAATCAGGGAATGTATTAAAATGGCAATCGTCAACTGCAAGTGACTTCTCAACTGCAGTTACGGATATCGCAAATACTACAACTACTTTAAATGCTGCTTCTATTTCGAATACTACTTATTATAGAGCAGTAGTTCAAAACAGTACTTGTCCAGTTGCTTATTCTACTACAGCTAGTTTAACTATAAATAGAACCACTTGGAATGGGACTGCATGGAGTAATGGTGAGCCTGATGCTTCTGCAATTGCAATATTTAGTGGAAACAAAACAATTACTGCTAATTTATCAGCTTGCTCTTGTCAGGTTACTGGAACGAGTCAAGTGGTGGTGAATTCAGGAGTGAATATGGATGTGTTAGGCGTGGTAAGCGTTGATGCTACTGCAAGCTTGACATTACAAAACAATGCAAATTTAGTACAACACGCTAATGTTCAAAATTCAGGAAATATTGTAGTGACTAAAACTACCGCCCCTTTATTCCGTTTGGATTACGATTTCTGGTCAAGTCCAGTTTCTGGAACTCAAAACTTACAAGCGTTTTCTCCTTCGACTACTTCAAATCGTTTTTATACTTACAACACAGCAACTAATTTATTTAATACAATTGCTTCGCCTTCAACTACTACTTTTGCTACGGGTAAAGGTTATTTAATCAGAATGCCTAACAACTGGGTAGGTTACAGTGCTACTGCTACTGCAGCCCGTTGGACAGGTTCATTTGTTGGAGTTCCAAATAATGGTGATATCACTGTTGCTATTACAGATAATGGGGAAGGTTACCGTTACAATGCGGTTGGAAACCCTTATCCATCGGCGATTGATATTTCTGATTTTATTGAAAATAATGCGAACTCAATTGAAGGTACACTTTGGTTTTGGAGAAAAACAAATGATGCTAACAATCCATTAAGCTATAGTACTTGTACGGCTACAGGATGTACTTTGAACAATAACTTTACTATTTATACTGATGATACCGTAGTAACTTCTGGTCAAGGGTTTGTAGTAAATGCTAAACCAAATCAAACTAGTGTTGTATTTAAAAACTCAATGAGAAGAGCAAACAACACAGATGAGTTTTTCAAAACGACTACAACAACAAAAGATAGATATTGGTTAGATGTTAAAAATTCATCGAACAATAGTTTCAGTCAAGTGCTTATTGCGCATTTACCAAATGCAACTACGGCGTATGACAATGGATACGATGGTTTGTACATCAACGATAGTCAAACAGTATTGAGTGCAATTGTGGATAGCCGCGAATTAGTTATTGATGCATTACCAAGTTTTGATGCTTTAACAGTGGTTCCTTTACAATTCCGTACCGATGCTGCGGATACTTATACTATTCAATTGAATAAAACGGATGGTATTTTCAATAATGATCAAACAGTATATTTAAGAGATAATGCTACAGGCACTATACAAGATTTAAAAGCAGGTAGCTTTACTTTTACGGTGGATCCTGGAACGTATTCTGGAAGATTTGATATTCTTTATGCAACTCCTTTAAGTACTACTCAACAGTCATTTAATGCAGATGAGGTAGTAGTATACAAAAAAGAGTCTTTGTTGAGTGTGAAATCAGAAACTTTAACGATTGATAATGTAAAAATCTTTGATATAAATGGAAGATTAGTAGTAGAGAAAAACAAAATCAACAACAACCAAGTGTCATTTGATATGTCAAACTATGCGAATCAAATGATGTTAGTTCAAATCACTGCTGATAATGGTGCTAAAATCACTAAGAAAATTCTAAACTAATTACTGCAATTCAGTAGTACTACTGATTGTTAAATCGAAGGTGCAAAGTAGAGGGGGGAGCCTCTGACTTTGTGCCTTTTTTTATTTACAGTATTAACTTCCATGATTCGTGTTGACCGATTTCTAAATGTTTTTTCTGGTATTCTCTAACCCACGCAGGGGTTTAAAACCCCTGCGTGGGTTAGAGACGTGAATTTCTTTTTGTGATTTTTGAATCTTAATTATATGTCATCCCTACGGGATTCCTTCTCTTTGTCAATGCCATTTGCTACCGATATTTCGCCCTTAACGGGGCTTTTAAATGTCTTTTTTTTTCAAACCTTCAATGAGTAAAGCAAACACTGAATGCTGTTAACTGAGCACTAAAACAACCTATAACCTAAAACAACCTACAACAAAAAAACCGCCTCTCTTTCGAAAGGCGGTTTCTAATTTATTGTTTGATTTCATTTCCTTGATCATCAAAGAAATGGTATTCTAAATACGTGTAAGCGTCACGAGGTATGATTTTCACCCATTTTTTATGTTCAAAGAACCACTTTGAACGTATTGATGGAAAACCTTTTTTAAGGTATGCTGCCACAAAAGGGTGAACGTTAAGTTTCACTTTTTTATGGTCTTTGATAATCTTTTCAAGAGCGAATGAAATCTTATCGATAATTTGGATTGGAGCATCTACATCTCCTGACAAATTATTAGGATTTTCTTCTCTTGTTTCAATATTGACTTCTGGTCTTACGCGTTGTCTGGTAATTTGAACTAAACCAAATTTACTAGGCGGTAAGATTTTGTGTTTTGCTTTGTCATCGCTCATTTCTTCTTTAAGGAAGTCGTAAAGCACTTTTCGGTTATCGGGATTTTGCATATCGATAAAATCGACAACGATAATCCCACCCATATCGCGCAAACGCAATTGTCGTGCAATTTCGGCTGCTGCAATCATATTGACTTCAAGTGCAGTATCCTCCTGATTGGTGGCTTTATTCGATCTGTTCCCACTGTTCACGTCGATTACGTGTAAAGCTTCAGTGTGTTCAATGATCAAATAAGCGCCTTTACTCATGGATACAGTTCTTCCAAAAGAGGTTTTAATCTGTCTTTCGATATGATACTTTTCAAAAAGCGGCACATCATGGGACTGATAGAACTTGACTATCTTTTGTTTTTCAGGAGCTATTTCGGCTAAATAGTCCTTGGTTTCTTGGTACAACTCTTCATCATCTATGTGAATACCCGTGAAGGTATCGTTGAATACGTCGCGCAGAATTGAAGAAGCTTTGTTAAGCTCTCCTAATACTTTGGACGGATGATGAGCAGTTGGTAATTTTTTACACATTGCAGTCCATCTATTCATTAAGTTCTGCAAATCTTTTTCTAATTCGGCTGTTTTTTTGCCTTCTGCTACTGTTCGCACAATAACACCAAAATTTTTCGGTTTGACAGCGAGTACCAATTTTTTCAAACGGTCTTTTTCGGCTTTATCTTCTATTTTTTGTGAAATAGAGACTCTGTCGGAGAAAGGGACAAGGACTAAAAAACGTCCGGCAAAGGAAAGCTCAGAGCTGATCCTTGGGCCTTTGGTCGATATAGGTTCCTTGACTACTTGCACTAAAACGGACTGATTCGCGCTAAGCACATCGGCAATAGCGCCATCTTTGTCAATTTCTTTTTCAAACTGAAAACTCTTTAGGGAGAAATCTTTTATTTTACCTGCGCTTACAAGTTTAATGAATTTCAAATAAGAAAGTAATCCTGGACCAAGGTCGTGATAATGTAAAAAGGCGTCCTTTTCGTAGCCTACATTTACAAAAGCAGCATTTAATCCTGGTACTGGTTTTCTGATTTTGGCGATAAAGATATCACCCACAGAGAAATCATTACCTGATTCTTCTTCTTTGTGTAATTCAATTAGTTTTCCATCTTTTAATAAGGCAAAATCTACAGCATTGTCACCACTACGGATGATAAGTTCTTTATTCATGTTGTAAATTTTTATCCGCGTCTGCATTTGAAATAAGTAAGTCAAACCTAATTACTATTTGGCCTTCATTTCCTTAAATCCAACAACAAAACACAGATGGATTAAACATTTAACAGGTATTTTACCCGGCGAATTTTAAAGGAATAAAAGAAATTTCAAGGTTTTGGCCTTGAAATTTCGAATTATGATTAATAAAATTCATTTTCAATGAACGTTTAAAAAGAAAAAAGTAGTTATAAACTACTTTTTCTTTTTGTGACGGTTAGCTCTCGCTCTCTTTTTACGTTTGTGAGTCGCTACCTTATGTCTTTTTCTTTTTTTACCACTTGGCATAACATGTAGTTTTTTATGTGATTAATAAATAAGTTTATACAGCAATTTTAGTTTTAGTTTTTACACCTTCAACAAAAACTTTAGCTGGTTTGAATGCTGGAATATTATGAGCAGGAATTTTAATAGTTGTGTTTTTAGAAATATTTCTTCCTGTTTTTTCCGCTCTAGTTTTGATAATAAAGCTACCAAAACCTCTTAAGTACACATTATTTCCACCTTCCAAAGAAGTTTTAACCTCTTCCATAAGTGCTTCAACTGTTGCTTGAACATCTCCTTTTTCAAGACCTAATTTCTCTGAAATTTTAGCTACGATATCTGCTTTCGTCATTTTCTTTCGTATTTAATATTTTATTGTAATTTTTTGAGTGTGCAAATATACAAATTAAAAAAACAATATTTCAAGTATAATTGATTAAAATTTAATCACATAAAGATTTACTTTTGCTGACCAATACAATATTATGGTGTTTTCAAAGACTTTATTAGACTGGTATCAAGCCAATAAGCGGGAATTGCCGTGGCGAAACACTCGCGAACCCTATCTTATATGGTTGTCGGAAATCATGCTTCAACAGACGCGAGTTGCTCAAGGATTGCCTTATTTTATCGCATTTACAGAGGCTTTTCCAACTGTTTTTGACTTAGCAAATGCTGATGAACAGGAGGTTTTGAAGTTATGGCAAGGTTTGGGTTACTATTCGAGAGCTCGGAATTTGCATCAAACGGCAAAATATATCGCAAATGAGCTGGGAGGACAATTCCCTACTACTTATAATGATTTATTAAAATTAAAAGGAGTGGGTGAATATACGGCAGCGGCAATTGCCTCTTTTAGTTATGACGAAGCAGTACCGGTTGTTGATGGTAATGTATATAGAGTGGTGTCGCGCTATTTTGGATTGGCCACCGACATCTCGTCAAGTGGTGCTAAAAAAGAATTTACAAGTTTGGCTAAAAGCGTAATGCCAAATGACAAAGCGGCGCAATTCAATCAAGCCATAATGGAGTTTGGAGCCTTGCAATGTGTGCCTAAAAACCCTGATTGTGGTGCTTGCGTATATAATGGAAGCTGTAGTGCTTTGCAACAAAACAAAGTGGACACATTGCCTATCAAAACAAAAAAGACAAAGGTGAGCAATCGTTACTTTAATTATCTGGTTTTTTTGGATTCAAATGAGCAAACCATAATTAGAAAACGCACCGAAAAGGGAATTTGGCAAAATCTCTATGAATTCCCATTAATTGAATCAAATAAGGAATTATCTTACGAAGAGCTTATAACTGAAATAAAGCTACATTTTCCTCGAAAAACAATTGAAAATATCAGTTATTTCAATGAAGAACAAATTATTCACAAACTTTCGCATCAAAAGTTGCATATTCGTTTTTATCGAATAGCTTTATCTAAAAAAATTTCAAACGGGATTTCTTTAGAATTGCTTAAAAATTACCCTTTTCCTGTTGTAATTTTTAATTTTATCAATAATTATTCTTTATAATTTGTATTTTTGAAAATATAAAGGAAAAGAATCATGAACGGATCGTTAAATAAAGTAATGTTAATAGGGCATCTCGGTGAAGATGTAAAGATGCACTATTTTGAGAATGGGAATTGCATAGGACGCTTTAGTCTTGCAACAAATGAAGTGTATTATAACAAACAAACCAACCAAAAAATCACTTCAACCGAATGGCATCAGCTGGTAGTAAAAAATAAAGCCGCTGAAATATGTGAAAAATACTTGTCCAAAGGGGATAAAATCTATGTAGAAGGCCGAATCAAATCACGTCAATGGCAAGCAGAAGACGGTATGCTTAAATCAACGATTGAAATTATCGTTACTGAGTTTACCTTTTTGAATGTTAAAAAGGATCAAGAAGAACAAAAACAATTTGCTTCATCTGAAACAAAAAACACTAACTTTGACGCGAAAAATCCACCGATAGAAAACGATTTACCGTTTTGATTGTTTAACTAATTATCAAGAGTTTGGACCCAGAGCCCAGTTTACATTTAGTTTCAAATATTGACCCCAATATGTTATTCGGAAGTATTGGGATAGTAGTGTTGCTCTTTTGTTGTGCAATGATTGCCGCATCTGAAGTAGCACTTTTTTCATTGACTCCTAAAGACATTTCGGATTTGGCATTAATAAATGCGCCAAAAGCTTCAGCAATTAATCAGTTATTGCAAAAGCCTAAAAAGTTATTGGCAACGATATTAGTGGCGAATAACTTTTTGCACATTGCGATTGTAATTCTGTTTTCATTCTCATTAGATACTGTTTTTTCGACTATAGCCTCTCCATTAATCAAATTTGTAATTGAAGTAATTTTGATTACTTTTTTGATTTTATTGTTTGGAGAAGTTTTACCTAAGATATACGCAAGTAGAAATAATGTGAAATTTGCAGTTTTTATAGTATACCCACTTAGCATTCTGGATCGATTGCTTTCGCCAATTAGCATACCTATGCGGTCTTTAACGTTATTTCTTCAAGAAAAATTGGGCAAGCAAAAAACAAACCTTTCGGTCGATCAGTTGTCACAAGCCTTGGAGCTAACTTCAACAGACGACACCTCAACCGAAGAACAAAAACTTTTAGAAGGAATTGTTTCCTTTGGAAATACCGACACCAAACAGGTAATGAGTCCTCGTATCGATTTGTTTGCTTTGGAAATTAGCGAAACCTTTGCTGAGATTTACCCTAAAATTGTAGAAAAAGGCTATTCTCGAATTCCTATTTACAAAGGAAATATTGATCAGATTGAAGGGGTGTTATTTATTAAAGATTTGATTCCTCATATCAACAAAACATCCTTCAATTGGAATAGCTTGTTGAGAAAACCATTTTTTGTTCCTGAAAATAAAAAGCTGGATGATTTATTAAAAGATTTTCAAAGTATGAAAAGTCATTTGGCCATAGTCGTTGATGAATATGGTGGAACTTCGGGATTGGTTACTCTGGAAGATGTAATTGAGGAAATTGTAGGGGATATTAGCGATGAATTTGATGATGATAACATCAATTACTCACAAATTGACGATAGGAATTTTTTATTTGAAGGAAAAATAAATCTTAAAGACTTCTATAGAATCATCGATGTAGATGAAGATTTATTTGAAATAAGAAAAGGAGAAGCGGAAACTTTAGCAGGATTTATATTAGAAATACTGGGTAATTTTCCTAAAAAAGGACATAAGATACAATTCGAAAACTGTTTGTTCGTTATAGAGGCAGTAGATAAGAAAAGAGTTAAACAAATTAAAGTTACAATTGATGGTTAAGCCTTGGAAATATATAGCAGGAGTAGCTCTTGTTATGGGAAGTATAGTATTTGGAAGTTGCAAAGACGAGGTATTACCTAAGCCATCGAGTCAATTGCGATTGGAATATCCTGCTCCCTCCTATGCCAACTTTGACAATCATTGCCCGTTTACTTTTACGATGAATGAAAACGCTGTAATTAAAGAGGATAAGGATTGTGGTTTTAGCATTTCCTACCCAAAAATGAAAGCAACCATTTATTTAACCTACAAACCCGTAAATGGGAATATCGACAAGTTGTTAAGAGACGCGCAAAAACTCACCTATGAACACGTAATCAAAGCGGACGATATTTTGGAACAACCTTATATTAACGCCGAAAAAAAGGTGTATGGCATGTTCTATCAAGTTTCTGGAAATGCAGCTACCAATGCACAATTCTATGCTACGGATAGCGTGCATCACTTTATTACAGGTTCGGTTTATTTCTATGCAAAACCCAACTTTGACTCGATTATGCCTGCGGCAAATTATATAAAGAATGACATGAAAGCTTTAATGGAAACCTTAAAGTGGAAGCAATAAAAAAGGGACTCGTTGGAGTCCCTTTTCATTTTATTTCTTTTCGCTTCCTGTTTTCACTTCGGAAACTTTATAAGTTTTGCCATCTGCAGTGGCTTCAACTGCTTTTACGATATCGTCTGTAGTAAGTTTGTCTAAATCGAAGTTAACGGTAGCTTGTTTTTTATCAAAATCCACTACTGCTTTTTGCACTCCGTACATTTTTGACAATTTATCTTCGATTGTTTTAGCACAACCGACTGCACAAGTCATTCCTTCAATATGGAATGTCATTGTTTCAGGTTTTACTGCTGGAGTGGCTTCTTTTTTTACTGTTTCTTTTCCTGCTTCAGTTTTGTTTTCTTCTTTTTTGCAAGAGAAAAATAAGGTAGCCACAAGGACTAAGGATAGTATTGCTTTAGTAATTTTCATTTTTGTAAAATATTTAAATTGATTGCTTGAGTAAGCGTCGCAAAATTACAACAAAAAGTAAGGGACAATTCATAAAATTGTTAGAATTTTGTCTTCCAAAATAAAAGCTATGCTTACAAAACAACTTCGCTGGACCTTACTATTCGTTCTTTCTCTCATTTGGGGAAGTTCCTTTATCTTAATCAAAAAAGGATTGATCGGATTGTCTCCTTATCAATTGGGAGCTTTGAGAGTCATCTTTACCTGTGCCTTTTTATTAATAATTGGATTTAAAAGCCTCACCGAAATCCGATTGCATCAATGGAAATACATTGCTATTACGGCTTTGTTCGGCACCTTTATTCCCGCTTTTTTGTTTGCCATTGCAGAAACCAAGGTCAGCAGCTCTATTTGTTCGATATTAAACTCGCTTACCCCCTTAAATACACTTTTAATAGGAATTTTAGGCTTTGGAATGACGTTTAAGCGAAGTCAGTTTATTGGAGTAGTTATTGGTCTAATAGGGACCGCTATATTGATCTTTAATGGTAAAACCTCTGGAGCGGATAATAATTACTATTATGCCTTGTTGGTAATCATCGCATCGATATGTTATGCGATGAATGTAAACTTAATCAAAAAGTATTTGTCAGATGTCAAACCATTGAGCATTACTACAGGAAACTTTTTGGTAATGCTTATTCCTGCTTTGATTATATTGAGTTGTACGAATTTCTTTGAAATTGTATCCTTGCCCAAAACACAACACGCAATGCTGTTTATTATGATCTTAGGGGTGGTGGGAACTGGGATTGCGAATATTTTATTTTTTAAATTAATTCAAATGTCTTCACCTGTATTTGCCTCTTCAGTTACTTATTTGATTCCTATAGTCGCTTTCTTTTGGGGATTATTGGATAGTGAAAGCTTAACCCCTTTACAGTTTTTTGGTGCTTTTATTATATTGGTGGGAGTGTATTTGGCTAATAAGAAGTATTAAGTATTAAGAGAATAGAGTATAGACATAGCGGTTAGTAGAAAAAAGAAAGAGGCAAGAGGAAAGAAGCTAGAAGAAAGATGTTGTGGATAAAAAAGAATTGAAACAATAGAAAAAATCAAGAATATTTAAATTATCGAGCTTATCTACTCCCAATTTATCTACTCTCTAATACCTGTACTTAACACTTAATTCTTAACACTTAATCCCTATTGCCCAAAGTTTAACCCCTATTACCCACAGACTATTGCCTAATGCCTATTGCCTAAATTATTGCAATAAAAAAGGCCTTGCAGAGCAAGACCTTTTTTATTCAACATAGTTATTTAATTATTGGAAATCAGCGTCGGTTACACCTTCGTTGATTTTTACTTCCGTCAATTTGAAATCCAAATCCATCCCTTGGTTAACAATGATTTCGAAAGGAACTTTAATTCCTTTTACCTCTTTATAATCGGTATAAGTTGTAGTAACGGTCATTTTTTTATCACCTTTTTCTACCAATTTAGCTTCTTGAACTTTTAAACCTGTTTTTACATCATAGTATAAAGTTGATTTACCGTTTTTGATAGCATAAGCATCACTTCCATTGATTGGCTCGATTCCGTCCAAAACAAGATCTGTTTTTTTAGCTAAAGCCATTTCATCAATTGGAGCAATGTTTGCTTTTTTCTCAGCAAATTCCTCTGGAGTCAAATCTTTTCTTTGTCCTTGAGTAATCGCATAACCTCCTTTTTCATTGATTACTTGTCTAGATACTTCCATCATTCCTACTAATTCCATTACATTAAGAGATCTTCCTTTATTGTCTTTTTTAGTAGTAAGTTTTAATGGAGCTGGTGCTTGAGGAATGGTAGCTGAACCAGTATAAAAAATAGTTTTTACAGCCGCGACTGCTTTTTCACCACCAATTGCTTTGATATAACTATCTAAAACTGTTTTTACTGTAACTCCAGCAGGAGCAGCTTTTTTCATTGCTGGTTTCGCAGCAGGATTACCGTATTTATCAAAGTAGAAAATTGGAATGTTTAATTTTTCTAATCCAGGAAGAACATCGGTCCCTTTACCTGTAACCATAATTCTCATATTGTCGGCAAGAACGTATTTGTTCATTACTCTCATCACATCATCAGCGGTTACAGCTTGGATATTTTTGATATAGTTTTCATAGAAATCAGCTGGCAAACCTTCTGTTTCGATATTTAAAGCATAACGAGCAACAGTTTGTGGTTTTTCTACTTGCATCACAAAACGTCCAACATAACCTGCTTTTACATTGTTCAAAGCTTCATCAGTTACTTTTTCAGAACGGATTCTTTTGATTTCTTTAATGAATTCCACCACTGCACTATCCGTAACCATATTACGAACTTGCGAATTCGCTTTGAATTTGCTTACCGTATATTTGTTTACTCCAATGCTTGAACGCGCACCATAAGTCCACCCGTGTGCTTCACGAAGATTCATATTCAAATAGCTATTAAAGTCGCCACCTAATACTTGGTTCGCCACAATAACTGGGAAATAATCGGGATCAGATAATTTTAAATTGACAGTATTTACTAAAGAGATTTCGGATTGAACTGCATTTGGCATATCCACAAAGTTGATTTGTGTATATTGAACATTACTTGGAGCAGTATAAGTCAATCGAGGAGCCGTAGCTTTAGTCCAATTGCTGAAAAGTTTTTCAACCATTTTTTTGGTTTCTTTAAAACTAACATCACCAATGATTACTAAATAAGCGTGCTCAGGCACAAAATAAGTAGCATAGTTATTTTTTACATCCGCTAAAGAAACTCTATTGATAGATTCTTCCGTTAAATATTCGCCTGAAGGATGGTTTTTACCGTAAACTAATACATTCTCCACACGACCTGCAACAACAGGAACGCTTTTTTCTTGGGTTTTTAAACCTTCGATAAGTTTTTCTTTTTCTTTATCAAACTCATCTTGCGTAAAGTTCGGGTCTAAACAACCTTCGGCTAATAATTCTAAAATTCTTTTAGAATACTTAGACAATCCACTTCCGTAGGCTCCTTGAGAAGAGAAGTTGATATCCGCTCCTAAGAAGTCGATTTCTTCATTAAAAGCATCTTTAGTAGTTTTAGTGGAACCATTTCCAATCAAACTACTGGTTAAATTGTCAACTCCTTTTTTGTCTCCTTCAGCATAAGGTGCATTATCTAATGAAAGATTGAAAGAAACTCTAGGAAGTTTATGATCTTCCACTACCATTACTTTTAGTCCATTTGCTAAAGTGAAAGTAGTAGGTTTTTTGATATTGATCGAAGGAGCTGGTCCTGGTTTTGGCTGTGGTCGGTCTTGTGCTTGCATAGTTATCGTTAAAAACAAGCTTGATAATATGATAATTGATTTTCTCATTGTCTTGTAAGTTTATTTATTTTCAGCGTTGTCTTTTGGAATGTAATCCAAAATTAAACGTTGGTTTGGATTCAAATATTTTTTAGCGATGTCTCTAATTTCCTCACGAGTGATTGAACGGTACATATCGATTTCAGTGTTAATCAAATTAACATCTCCATACAATAGATAATATGTAGCTAAATTATCAGCAATACCTTCCACGCTAGCATTACCACTTACATAGTCGTTTTCGTATTTGTTTTTTAATTTTTGAAGATCATTTTCAGAAATTAATTCGGTTTGAAGCTTAACGATTTCATCGTCTACTTCTTTGATAATGTCTTTAGAAGTAAACGTTCCTTGAGGCATTCCATAAAGGATATACGTTCCGTAGTCTTCTTGGTTGTAACTGAAAGCCCCTATTTGAAGCGCCATCTTTTTGTCGTCAACGATTTTTTTGTACAATTTAGAACTTTTACCATCACTCAAGTAAGTAGAAATCATATCTAATACTCTAGCGTCGCGTGTTTTCATAGAAGGCGTTCTATAAGCAGCCACTACCATAGGTTTTTGGATGTTGGCATCTTCAAAAGTAGCCGTGATTGGTTTTGTGATAGGGTCTTCAACGAAAGATTGTCTGACAATAGCTGGTCCTTTTGGGATAGCTCCGAAGTATTTTTGAATCCACTCTTTAGTTTGAGCCGGGTTGTTGATGTCACCTGCAACAATTAAAACGGCATTGTTAGGAATATAGAATTTTTTATTGAATGCTTGAAACTCTTCTAATTTAGCAGCGTCTAAATGGTCCATAGACCCGATGGTTGTCCAACGGTATGGGTGTTTAGTAAACATGTTTTTCTTTACTTGAGGAATCAATTGACCGTAAGGACTGTTGTCATAACGCAATCTTTTTTCTTCTTTTACCACTTCATTTTGAGTATCTACTCCGATTTGGTTAATCACAGGATGCATCATTCTTTCAGATTCCATCCAAAGACCTAATTCCAAATTGTTAGAAGGGAATACTTCGTAGTAATAGGTTCTATCTTCTGTAGTGTTGGCATTATTAGTCCCTCCGTTAGAAGTTACTATTTTAAACCATTCACCACGTTTGATATTGGCAGTACCTTCAAATAATAAGTGTTCGAAAAAGTGAGCGAAACCAGTACGATCAGGTTGTTCGTCTTTAGCACCAACGTGGTACATAACTGAAGTGATTACTACCGGTGCAGAAGGATCGTTGTGTAGAATAACATGCAATCCATTGTCTAAATTGTATTCCTCAAAAGCTACCTTTTGAGCAAAAGCTGTTCCTCCAAGCATAAGCATAGAACTTAAAGCGATTAAAGATTTTTTCATAAAAAATAACTATTTTCTGTTGATAGGACTATAAGGCAAGCAATAGTCCAATTTGTTACACCAAAGTTAGTTTTTTTTTGGAATTTACAGTAGTAAATACAAAATATTGATACTCTATATAGTTAGGTGCTTGAATAGTGTTAAAAAAAATATAGTGATAGTGTTGGAAGAGAAATAATTAATTGTATATTTGCAACCTTAAAATTTTTAACTAAACAATTTGTTATGTACGCAATCGTAGAGATAGCAGGGCAACAATTCAAAGTAAGCAAAGACTTAAAGGTTTATGTTCACCGTTTGGCTAATGAAGAAGGATCAAAAGTATCTTTTGATAAAGTTCTTTTATTAGATGACAATGGAACAATCACTTTAGGCGCCCCAGCTATAGAAGGAGCTTCTGTAGAAGCAAAAGTATTACAACACCTTAAAGGTGACAAAGTAATCGTTTTCAAAAAGAAAAGAAGAAAAGGTTACAAAAAGAGAAACGGACACCGTCAATACTTAACACAAATTCTTATTGAAGGAATTAGTGCTACAGGTGGAAAGAAAGCAGCTCCAAAAAAAGAAGCAGCTCCGGTAGTTGAAACAGCAGAAGAAGCAGCTCCAAAAAAAGCAAAAGCTCCTAAAGCAGAAAAATCAGCAGACGAGGCAGCAGCTCCTAAAAAAGCTAAAAAAACAGATAGTCAAGAGTAATAACTTATAAAACCAAAACATCATGGCTCACAAGAAAGGTGTCGGTAGTTCGAAGAATGGTAGAGAATCACATTCTAAACGTTTAGGCGTTAAGATTTATGGTGGTCAAGCTGCAATTGCTGGTAACATTATCGTAAGACAAAGAGGTTCAAAACACAATCCAGGTGAAAATGTTTACATGGGTAACGATCATACTTTACATGCTAAAGTTGATGGTGTTGTGAAATTCCAGAAAAAAGGTGAAAACAAATCATATGTTTCTATAATTCCTTTTGAAGCATAATCTAATTTATTAGATCTTCTACAAAAACCCGCTCAATGAGCGGGTTTTTTTGTGGTTGACAGTGCTCAGTATTCAGTGTTCAGTAGGTAGTGTGTTTACGGGTATTAGAGTGTAGGTTCGTTGGTTTTTTATTATTACTTCACTTCAATGTTTATTGGCACTACCTAAATGCTCCATCAACCAGGTTAAAATTAATATTAACCCTCCTCAGTACTATAAAACAGTCTCTCAAACGAACTTGGAAGTACTTCACTAGGCCATTAACCTACCTAAATACATTTAGAAAATACAAAAGTAAAGCTAAAATGCAGTAAAGAATCCTGTTTTTGTAGTGAACCACGTCATTAATGTAGCAGACTACGTCAAGGCAGTGGCACAGTACGTCATTAATGTAGTAGACTACGTCAAGGCAGTGGCACAGTACGTCATTAATGTAGCAGACTACGTCAAGGCAGTGGCACAGTACGTCTTAAATGTAGCAGATTACGTTACGGCAGTAGCACAGTACGTCATAAATGTAGCACAGTACGTCATAAATGTAGCAGATTACGTCAAGTCAGTAGCACAGTACGTCATAAATGTAGCTGACTATGTCTGGGAACGACTTTAGTAGAAAATTTCGATATTCAAATTCCAATTATAAAAACATTCTTCGCTAGTAAATTCTATATTCCTTCATTAAAAACTTCACAATCCAATTCCGCAATCCGAAAATTCATAATTCACAATTCATAATTAAAATATTTTTTTCATTAAATTTGATAGCCTTTAAAATCTGATTATTATGTTAGTTTTCAATCTACTCCGAGTATTAGAAATGAAAGGGATTACCAATCCACTTTCTTTTTTTTCAAGTATAGGTTATTCCCGTTGGACGGCCTATAGAATGATGCGAAATGATTTCACGAGTTTTACTCCAGATAAAATCGAACGAATTTGTTTTGCCCTTAATTGTACACCCAATGATTTGTTCCAATATAAGTCAGCCAAAGGCAAATCATTGCCTGAAAATCATGCACTCCACGCATTGGTAAGGGCAGATGCCGACCATTCGGTAAAAGATATATTGCAGGGACTACCATTAGAAACCATTATTGAAATGGTCGAACAAGCGAAGAAGAAGTGATTAGTAGTCAGTTTGCAGTGTTCAGTGTTCAGTGTTCAGTGTTCAGTGTTCAGTGTTCAGTGATCAGTTTGTGCTCTCATAATTTTGGTTTACGTAAAGTTTCATTTTTTTAAACTTCATGTTAATAACCTAATTTTAATAACTCTAATATTAATTCTTCCTTTGTTATGTCAATGAGAAGCGGAAGATGTCTTTTGTGGGGACTTAAGTCATCC
>CANCJZ010000025.1 GCA_947378465.1 Flavobacteriaceae bacterium | reverse complement strand
CCGTATCTGAAAGTAGAAAGGGAAGATTTCGTATCACTACTTTTCTTACCGTGGTATCAAGGGTAGCAAATAGTTTATTTTCTACAAACACATCGCTTTTACCGACTGCATTCATTAAAGTTGATTTACCAACATTGGTATAACCTACTAATGCAACACGAACCATTGCTCCACGATTTCCTCGTTGAATCGACATCTGTCTGTCAATAGTTTTGATTTTATCTTTAAGCAATGCAATACGATCACGGACGATACGTCTATCGGTTTCGATTTCAGTTTCTCCAGGACCACGCAATCCAATACCTCCTTTTTGACGTTCCAAGTGGGTCCACATACCGGATAACCTTGGAAGTAAGTATTGACATTGGGCCAATTCTACTTGAGTACGAGCATACGAAGTTTCGGCTCTTTGTGCAAAAATGTCCAGGATAAGATTGGTTCGATCCAAAACTTTACAATCGAGAAGCTTAGAAAGGTTTTTTTGTTGGGAAGGAGATAATTCATCATCGAAGATAACTGTTGAAATTTCATGTTCCTTCACGTATAGATGAATTTCTTCCATTTTACCCGTTCCCAAAAATGTTTTAGGATTAGGACGTTCTAATTTCTGCCAAAACCGTTTTATGACTTCACCTCCCGCAGTAAAAGTTAGAAATTCTAACTCATCGAGGTATTCTTTAAGTTTCTCTTCATTTTGCATTTGAGTAACAATCCCAACTATTACTGTTTTCTCAAAATTTATTTTTTCTTTTTCTAACATAATTTAAAAATCTTGAGCAAAATTAATGATTAGATAATGAAATTAAGGAGTAAAAAATAAAATAAAGTGTATTTCATCTAATTATTTAGTTAAAAAATACTATTTGTATGCTTTTTTCATAATTTTTGTTAAATTTGGGGATTCAAAACATATCAAAAAAACTTAAATTAATTCAATAATGAAGAAAATTACTTTACTGTATCTTGCTTTATTGCTTTCTTTCACTGGGTTCGCTCAGTTTACAGAAGGTTTTGAAAGTACGGCTGGGCCAGATGCGTTGCCTTCTACAAACTGGACATTAGGTTCAGGGAATTGGGCGGTATTTGACAATGGCGTAGGTTTAGCCCAACGTTGGAAAATCAATACAACGGCGGCAAATGTTCACGGTGGAACAAATGCTGCTTATGTGCAGAATGAAAACATTGGAATTAACAACACCTCAGAAGATTATTTGGCAACACCTTTAATTACGGTGCCAGCGAATGGTCAATTGCATTTTTGGACTAGAACAGTACAAAGTGGAGATCAAGGTACAAAATACCATGTTAAAGTAAATACCGTTAATGGTACACAAACTACCGCTGCAAATTATACTACAGTACAACAATGGACAGAAACATCCTTGGTAACCACCTATAATGTTTATGAAGAAAAAGTTGTTGATTTAACTGCTTATGCAGGACAACAAGTATATATTGCTTTCATGATGACTTTTACTCAACCATCAGCTTCTCTTGGAGGAGATCGTTGGTTAATTGATGATGTTAATTTAGTGCAACAATGTTTAACACCAACTAATATTGCCGTAAATGCTTTATCAACATCAGCAACCATTTCATGGACTGACACTAATGGAGCAACTTCATGGCAAGTGGAAGTAGTGCCTGCAACATCAACATTAACTGGTACAGGAACGGTAGTAACTACTAATCCTTATACCATTACTGGATTAACCGCTAACACGAGTTATATATGCTCGGTTAGAGCACTTTGTTCAGGAACTAATATTAGTACTTGGGCTACTACTTTTACATTTTCAACGACAATTGCTCCAGTAGGATGTGGCGGAAATTACGTAGATTCAGGAGGAACAACTGGCAGTTATAGTAATAGTGAAAGTATTACTACTTTAATTTGCCCAACAAATAATACCGACTTAGTTACGGTAACCTTTACTGCGTTCTCAACAGAAAGTTGTTGTGATCACTTATTAGTATATGCTGGAAGTAACACATCAGGAACTTTATTAGGAACTTATTCAGGGACTACACTTCCTCCAGTATTGACATCATCTACTCCAGGAGGATGTTTGACATTTGTATTTAATTCTGACAGTTCGGTTACATCAACTGGATGGATTGCTAATATTACTTGTGCACCAGCTCCAACTTGTACTGCGCCAACTGCATTAGCAGCGAATTCTGTACTTTCAACTACAGCGGTATTATCGTGGACACAGCCTCAAAATCCAGGTGGAGGAACTGCATCGGCATGGGAAGTAATTGCAGTACCATGTGGATCAGCAGCACCAACATCATCTACAACAGGATGGGTAGCTGCTCCAACAAATCCATTTACGATTACGGGTTTGAGTCCTACAACTTGTTATGATTTTTATGCTAAAGCAATATGTTCAGGAACTGATTCAAGTTCGTGGTCTGCTGTAAAAGCTACTGCAACAACACAAGCATTACCACCAGTATGTGGAGGTAATTATATGGATTCAGGAGGAATTTCAGCAAATTATGCAGTGAGTGAAAATAATACTGTAACAATTTGCCCAACAAACCCAGGGGATCAAGTAACGGTAACTTTTACAAGTTTCAATACAGAAGCTACTTGGGATGCATTATATGTGTTCAATGGAAATTCAGTTTCAGCACCTCAAATAGCTAGTACTAATGGAGCAGGTAATGTTCCAGGAGGATTAGCAGGAGGATATTGGGGAACTACAATTCCTGGCCCATTTACTTCTTCAAGTCCAGATGGATGTTTAACTTTTAATTTTAGAAGTGATTCAATAATTACTGATCCAGGATGGACTGCTAATGTTACTTGTGCACCAGCACCAACTTGTGCTAAACCAACAAGTATAACAGCATCAGCAGTATTATCAACAACTGCGGTTTTATCATGGACTCAACCACAAAATCCAGGTGGAGGAACAGCGTCAGCGTGGAATGTAATTGCATTACCATGTGGATCAACAGCTCCAACATCAACTACAACTGGATGGGTTGCTGCTTCCACTAATCCATATACGATTACCGGATTGAGCCCTAATACTTGTTATGATTTTTATGTTGAGGCCGTTTGTTCAGGAACAGATTCAAGTCCTTGGTCATCGGTTAAAGCTACTGCTACTACACAATCATTACCACCAGTTTGTGGAGGTAATTATGTAGATTCAGGTGGTTCATCTGGTAGTTATAGCAATAGTGAGAGTATCACGACTACTATTTGTCCTGATTTAAATACAAATTTAGTTACGGTAACTTTTACAGCATTTTCAACTGAAAGTTGTTGTGATCACTTATTAGTATATGATGGAACAGGAACTTCAGGAACTTTATTAGGTACTTATTCAGGAACTACAATTCCTCCAGTTCTTACATCTTCAACACCAGGTGGATGTTTGACTTTTGTATTTAACTCTGATAGTTCAGTAACCTCAACAGGATGGATTGCAAATATTACTTGTGCACCAGCACCTACATGTTCTAAACCTACTGGTTTAACGGCAACAACAGTATTGTCAACTTCGGCAACTTTATCATGGACTCAACCTCAAAATCCTAATGGATCTACGGCTTCTGCATGGCAAGTAATTGCTTTACCTTGTGGATCAGCTATTCCAGCAGCAAATGCAACAGGATGGGTATCCGCTTCAACAAATCCATTTACAATGACTAGTTTGTCATCAGGAACTTGTTATGATTTTTATGTAAGAGCTGTATGTTCAGCTTCTGATTCAAGCGATTGGTCAGTTAAAGTTACTGCTTCCACTCAAGTGGCTCCACCAGTATGTGGAGGTATCTATGTAGATTCAGGAGGTACTGGAGGTAACTATAGCAATAATGAAAATACTACAACTACTATTATGCCTAATGCAGGGCAAGTGGTAGTGGTTGACTTTACTTCATTCAATATTGAAAATGGATTTGATCATTTATTAGTTTATGATGGACCAAATGCTTCATCACCTTTATTAGGAAATTATACAGGAACTACTTTGCCTCCTGAATTAATCGGTTCTTCAGCTTGTGGATGTTTAACGTTCGTATTTACATCAGATAGTTCTGTATCATCAACAGGATGGTTGGCAAATGTTTCTTGTGTAACAGCACCAACATGTCCTAAACCTTTATCATTAACTACTTCTGGAGAAACTCAAACGTCAGTTACATTAAGTTGGACAGATTCAGGAAGTGCAACATCTTGGCAAGTATATGCTGTTCCTTGTGTTGGGGCAGGACCACTACCAACTACAGTAGGTACAGTGGTAACAAGTAGCCCATACACAATTACAGGATTAACGCCTAACACTTGTTATAACTTTTATGTTAGAGGAGTTTGTTCTCCAACAGATTCAAGTTTTTGGTATGGACCTTCTTCAACTACAACTCTTGCACCACCACCACCATCATGTGTGAATAGTACTCCTGCTGGAGATACTTGTGATATTGCTTCAAATATTTGTAATTTGAATGGATATTGTGGAAATACTTCTGCATCATATGCTGCAACAACCGATTGGCCAGAATTAACTACTGCTTTCTGTGGATCAGATGATAATGACTCATTCTTAACTTTTACAGCTTCATCAAGTACAGTATCATTAAATGTTTGGGTTACTAGTTCAACAGATAACTTAGGGATTCAAATTATGATTTTCTCAGCCGCTACTTGTGGTTCAGGACCTGTGACAAGTTATACTTGTTGGAATCCATTTGGATCGCAAACGCTATCTTTAAATACACCTTATAATGTTACTGCAACAGGATTAACACCTGGTCAAACGTATTATATGTTAATTGATGGATACGCAGGTGATGATTGTAATTATGTAATTGCAGCAGGATCTGGTGTAGTAACAACTGTGAATTGTAGTAGTAGTAATGGACCAGCAATTTGTTTGGGACAAACCACTACATTAACTGCCTCAGGTGGAAATGGAGCTTTTACTTGGACACCAGCTACTGGATTATCAACTACTGCTGGAGGTACTACTGTATTTACTCCATCAGCTCCAGGAACGTATACATTTACAGCAACATCGTCAGATGGTAATGTTAACTGTCCACAATCTTTTTCAGGTACTTATACCGTTACTGTAAATCCTACAGTGACTACTACATTTAACCCAATTGCTCCAATTTGTACTGGAGATGTTGCACCAGTTTTACCAACAACTTCTATTGAAGGTGTTGCAGGAACTTGGACTCCTCCAACAGTTAGTAATACTGCAACTGGGACTTATACCTTTACACCAACATCAGTTGCTTCATGTGCACCTACGGGTTCATTAACAGTGACGGTTAATAATTCAATTGTTCCGGCTTTTGATCCAATTAATCCAATTTGTATCGGTGCAACTGCTCCTATCTTGCCTGCAACATCTACTAATGGTGTAACAGGAACATGGGCACCACCTACTGTTGATACTTCAGTAGCAGGAACAGTAATTCATACTTTTACACCTTCAACAGGAAGTTGTACAACTACAGCTACTTTGAGTGTAACAGTTATGGGTCAAATAACACCTACATTTACTCAAGTACCTAATTTATGTCAAAATAGTGTTGCACCAATTTTACCAACAACTTCTTCAAATGGAGTTATTGGAACGTGGGCACCATCAACTATTGATACTTCAGTTATTGGAAGTACACAGCATACCTTTACACCTGATACTACTATTTCAGGTCAATCATGTGCTGTTCCAACAACTATGACTGTAACAGTTACAGGTCAATTAGTACCAACATTTAATCCTATTGCGTCTATTTGTCAAAATGCAGTTGCACCGAGTTTACCAGTTACTTCTGTTGAAGGATATACAGGTACTTGGTCGCCATCAACAATCGACACATCAGTAGCAGGTACTGCGACCTATACATTTAATCCAGATATTACTGCGGCTGGTCAATCATGTGCTATTTCGTCTACTGTTACAGTAACGATTAATCCACAAACAGTTCCTACTTTTAATCCAGTAGCAGCGATTTGTGTTGGCGCACCTTTAAGTCCATTAACAACAACTTCAATTGAAGGTATTACAGGGACTTGGTCACCATCTTTAGATAATACAACAACTACAACTTATCACTTTACTCCTGATGCAGGACAATGTGCTACAACTACAACTACTTTAACCATTACGGTTTCGTCACAAATTGTACCTACATTTAATCCTATTGCAACTATTTGTGGTGGTACAACCGCTCCTTTATTACCTTTAATATCACTTAATGGTGTAACAGGTACTTGGTCTCCTTCTGTAATTGATACCACTGTTGCTGGTACATTCCCAATTGTATTTACACCAGATGCTTCAGCTTCAGCTTGTGCTGTGCCTACAACCATCTATGTTACAGTAAGTACAGTTCCAACGCCAACAGTTTCAGTAGTTACGCAACCAACATGTGCTGTTCCAACAGGAACTATTCAAGTTACTTCACCATTAGGAACAACAGGTAACTTACCAACGAATTTATTTATTTCAGAAGTTACTGATGCGACTACAGGATCATTGACTTATGTGGAATTATTCAATGGTACGGGAGCTCCAATTGATTTGGCTAATTATAAATTAAAATTCTATAACAATGGTAATACCACTGCATCATGTGATTTAGTGTTATCAGGAATTATAGCAAACAATACTACCAATGTTATTAAAGTAAGTAGTGATGCCAATCAAGGAGGCGTTATTCCAAATCAATCATTCAATGGTTGTGGAGGAGTTAATACTAATGATAATATCAGATTGACTACAATTGCTGATGTTATTGTTGATAATTGGGGAAGAACAGATGGAGTAGATTATACTCCAAATAATGCTGCAGGATACGTTTACCGTCGCCTAGCAAATGCTAACCCATTGCCAAACCCAACATGGAACCCGGCTGATTGGAATGCAATCGCTCCGGAAGATTATTCAGATGTAGGTCATTATGCTCCTTTTACAGCATCAACACAATATGTTTACAATGTTGATGGTGGCGCTTATCAATCAGGAACTACTTTTACAGGTTTAACTCCTGGTACACATACAGTAACTGCTCAAGATACAACTACAGGATGTATTTCAGCGATTACAACAGTGACAATTAATCCAATTCCTAATACAATAGTTCCGACATTTACTGCTGTAGCAGCGATATGTAATGGAGATGCTTTAACTGCATTGCCAACTACTTCTACTAATGTAATTACAGGAACTTGGGCACCGCCTTTGGATAATACGGTTACTACTACTTATACCTTTACACCAAATGCAGGACAATGTGCCACGACTACTACATTAACAATTACTGTTAATCAACCAGTAACGCCAACATTCAATGCAGTAGCTGTAATATGTAATGGAGATGCTTTGGTAGCATTGCCAACTACTTCTACTAATTTAATAACAGGAACTTGGGCTCCAGCTTTAAATAATACTGCTACGACTACTTATACTTTTACTCCTGCTTCAGGTCAATGTGCGACTACTACAACATTAACAATTACTGTTAATCAACCTGTAACGCCAACATTTACTGCTGTAGCAGCGATATGTAATGGAGATTCTTTAGCAGCATTACCAACAACTTCCACTAATTTAATAACAGGAACTTGGGCTCCAGCGTTAAATAATACTGCTACGACTACATATACCTTTACTCCTGCTTCAGGTCAATGTGCGACTACTACCACATTAACGATTACCGTTAATCAACCAGTAACGCCAACATTCAATGCAGTAGCTGCAATTTGTAGTGGTTCAACATTAAGTGCGTTACCAACAACATCTATCAATGGTTTTAATGGAACTTGGACACCACCGTTAAACAATACGGCAACCACTACATATACTTTTACACCTGCTTCAGGTCAATGTGCGACTACTACCACATTAACGATTACCGTTAATCAACCAGTAACGCCTAACTTTAACTCAGTAGCAGCTATTTGTAAAGGAGATGTATTGACTGCGCTACCAACTACTTCTACTGATTTATTCACAGGTACTTGGGCACCAGCGTTGAACAATAATGTAACGACTACGTACACATTTACTCCAACTAGTGGACAATGTGCTACAACCACAACATTATCAATTACTGTGAATCAACCATCAACTCCAACGTTTACAGCAATCGCACCATTATGTGGTGGAGCAGTTGCACCAGCTTTACCTGGAAGTTCAAATGAAGGTGTTGCAGGATCTTGGTTACCTTCAGTTATCAATAATACACAATCAGGAACGTATGTATTTACTCCTAATGCAGGACAATGTTATACCACAGGTTCATTGAGTGTAACGATAGCAAACGGTTTCGATTTTACTTTAACTGATGGATGTTTAGATAATAACTTCACGATTAATGTAGTGCCAACGAATAATAGTTTTGATGCTAACGTTGCTTCTTACAGCTGGTCACTTGGTTCAACTCCAGTTCCAGGAACTGATCAAAGCTTGAATGTTACTTCTTATATTAACGGTTTGTCAACTCAACCACAATTACCATTAACTTTTAGCGTATTGGTAACCGATTCTCAAGGATGTACACAATCTCATTCAGTGCTTGTTGATAGAATTTACTGTGAAATACAAAAAGGAATTTCTCCTAATGGTGATGGAAATAACGAGTTCTTTGACTTAAGACTTATGAATGTAAGTAATTTGGAAATATTTAACCGTTACGGAACCAAAGTTTATAGCAAATCAAGTTATTCAAATGAATGGTCTGGCCAAGATTTGAAAGGAAATGAACTTCCTGATGGAACTTATTACTATATGATTGAGTTTAGCAATAATCAAGATGCGAAAACAGGTTGGATCTATATTAATAGACAAGCTAAATAAACATAACATCAAAATAAACAGTAATTAAAAATGATAAATTTCAAAAAAATGAAAAAACTATATTTCTTAACTGCATTAGCACTAATAACATTTTTTGATGTTAGCGCTCAACAAGATCCACATTATACACAATATATGTATAATATGAGTGTTATTAACCCTGCTTATGCGGGTTCTAAAGAGAACCTAACAGGAGGTTTGTTATACAGAAAACAATGGGTTAATATTGAGGGCGCACCTACAACAGCTACATTTTTCGTTAACAGCCCAGTGGGTAAAAATGTTGGTTTAGGTCTTTCTGCTATTTCAGATAGAATTGGACCAGTTGAAGAAAATAATATTTATGCAGATTTCTCCTATACGCTAAAAATGGGTGGAGATCACCATTTAGCTTTTGGTTTAAAAGGTGGAGGAACTTTCCATAAAGTTGGATTATTGGATCAGGTATATTACAATGTACCTGATGCTGGAGATGGGTCATTCTCTCAAAACTCAAGCCGTTCATTTATGAATTTAGGTTCTGGGGTGTTCTATTACACAAATAAATATTATGTTGCTTTCTCTGTTCCAAATATGTTAAAATCTAACTATTTAGATTATAATGGACAAAAATTTGGATCTGAAGTATTGCATTACTTTATTACAGGTGGTTATGTATTTGATTTGAATCCTAATTTAAAATTCAAACCAACTACTATGATTAAATCATCATTCAATGCACCAACTTCAATTGATTTGTCAGCTAATTTCTTATTCAACCAAAAATTCGAAATCGGTGCTACTTATAGAAGACAAGATTCTTATGGAGCTATGGTTAATTATGCTATTACTCCTGGGTTAAAACTTGGATATGCCTATGATCATATTACGTCAAGTTTAAAAGTAACAACTCCATCCTCTCACGAGTTTATTATGTTGTTCGATTTGAATTTCCCGAAAAAAGTTTCACAATCTCCAAGATATTTCTAATTTAATAAAAAGAGAATAAAAAATGAAAAATCTATATATAGCATTAAGTTTTGTGGCAATGAGTTCATCATTGTATGCTCAAAACGCAAATACAAAAGCAGCTGATAAATTGTTTAATCGTTATGAATATGTTGCTGCTGCTAAAGCCTACCAATCATTGGTGGATAGTGGTAAAGCAGATGGTTATGTGTATAAGCAATTAGCGGATACGTATTACAATATGTTCAACGCTAAAGAAGCGACTACATGGTACGCTAAAGCGGTGCAAACTGATCAAGACGCTGAGACTTATTTTCGTTATGCTCAAATGTTGAAAACAAACGGCAAATACGATGAGGCGAACAAACAAATGGCTAAGTTTGCTGCATTAGCTCCAAATGATTTAAGAGCTAAAGCTTTCAAAGAAAATCCTAATTACGTTCCTAAATTATTAAGTAAAGATCCAAATTATACTGTTAAATCTTTAGAGGTAAGCAGTGATAAATCGGATTTTGGTCCTGTAATGTATGACAATACATTGTATTTTACTAGTGCTCGTAATGGTTCTAGAAAAAACTATGGATGGAATGATGAGCCTTATTTGGATATCTACAAATCAACAATGGGTGATTCAGGAACTTTTTCAGAAGCGACAAATGTTACTGCATTAAACTCAAAACGTCACGATGGTCCTTTAACTATCAGTACTGATGGAAATACTGTTTACTTTTCAAGTGATAGTTTTAAAGATGGTTTGTTTGTAAAAGATAAAGCGAACAAACTTAAATTAGGTAGAAACAATTTATATAAAGCTACTAAAACTGGTGATACTTGGGGTAACATCAAGTCACTTCCTTTCAACAGTAAAGATTATTCTTTGAGTAATCCAAGTTTGAGTAGAGATGGTAAAACATTATACTTCTCTTCAGATATGCCAGGAAGTTTAGGTGGTGTAGATATTTGGAAAGTAGCCATCAATACAGATGGTACTTACGGAACTCCTGCAAACTTAGGGAATAAAGTGAATACTGAAGGTAATGAAAGTTTCCCTTTCATCTCTGATGACAATAAAACTTTATATTTTGCTTCAAGTGGAAAGCCAGGTTTAGGAGGTTATGATATATATATGATTGACTTATCAAATGGGTCAGAAGCTGTGAATATGGGTAAACCAATTAACACTGAAAAAGATGATTTTAGTTTTACATTTAATAAAGCTAAAAACATTGGTTTCTTCGCAACGAATAGAAATGGAAATGATGATATCTTCTCAGCTACTCCAATCTGTAAATTAGAAGTATTGACTGTAGTAAAAAATGCTAAAACAGGTGAAATCCTTTCAGATGCTAAAGTTTCTATTGTTGATGACAAGAAAAATGTTATTGCATCAGAAATGTCAAATGCTCAAGGAGAGGTTAAATATACTGTAGAATGTGATAAAGAATACTCAATCCAAGCTTCAAAAGATGGATTTGATGGTAATTCATTTGCGGTTGCAAAAAGCAAAGGGCCACAAACAAAAGTGGATGCTCCTTTACAACCAATCGACGTAATTGTTACTCCTGTTGAAATTATCTTAAAACCTATCTATTTCGAATACAACAAAAGCAACATCACTCAAGCAGGTGCTTTCGAATTGGATAAGTTAGTTCAAGTAATGAATAACAATAAAGAGTTAGTTATTTTCGCTAAATCACATACTGATAGTAGAGGTACAGATGAATACAATATGGCTTTATCTGATAGAAGAGCTAAATCAACTGTTCAATACCTTATCTCTAAAGGAATTGATCCTGCTAGAATTTCTGGAAAAGGATTCGGTGAATCAGAACTTAAAGTGGCTTGTGGTGATAAATGTACTGAAGAAGAACACGCACAAAACAGACGTTCAGAATTCTTAATTGTTAAGTAATTCTAGATTTCTTTAATACTAAAACCGCCTTAATGATAAGGCGGTTTTTTTATGCTTTGAATTTTCTTAAATAAGTACTTTTAAGAGGCTTTTTTATTTTAAATAAACAAACTATTGCTTTTCGAGGATAAATTGCTTTGTGGATTGTTTCTGGTTGATTGAGGCTGTGTAGTGTTGCTTTATTGATGTAGTTGTAGAGAGGCAACCATAAGAAGGGCAACCACAAGGGTTGCCCCTACAGTTTTTTTACTTCTTTTAACTTTTCTTCCAAAATTGGAACTATAAATGATGAGCAAGCTACAATAGGAGCGTAGCAGTAGGATTCCTTTTTGGTTTTGGCGATAAAACTGTCGGGAGTTATTTTTCCTAGAACAGTCAAACTTACTCCTAAGAATAATGTCATTCGAAGTACGCCTAATACTGCTCCTAAAATACTGTTGAATAAACCAAGAAAGGCGAAGTTGGCTACTTTAGTTACTATTTTTGCCATTAGGCGAACGCCTATAACCACTAAGATAAAGGTGAGTATAAATCCAATTACCGGAATTACTTTGGAATCATTTCCTAAATAGTCGGTGAGTATATAGGAGAATTTTACTGCCAAATAAATTCCAATCATATAGGATATTAATGAGGCTAACTCTACAATAAAGCCATTTCGAATACCTTTGAACAAACCATAACACAACAAACCACCTAATATAATATCAATAAATGTCATCTTTAATTTTTCGCCAAAGATAATAGAATAATATTTTTGCTTCGAACTTAGTATCTTTGCCAACTTATTAAACTTAATACCTGCAATTGAAAGATGTCAAGAGACGAACAATTAAAAAATAGATGGGATCGCGTAGTGCAACTACTTTCTAACCAATTTGCCGATGGTGAGCAGCTTGATTTGGATGCTATTATTTATCTGGTAGGGCTGCAAGAATTAGGGAAAATAAAACAAAGTTTTGGCAAAGATGAAAAAGTGAATTTGATGCATATTGGTATTTGCCGTTTGTTAGAGCCTTATGGTTATTATGAATTCGATTTCTTTGATGCTGATGGTTGGCCTCATTATAAAGTAAAGGAAGAATTACCGCCTTTAAAAGCGGGGGAACAAACAATATTAATGAAAGATGCTGTGGTGTCCTATTTTCTTGAAAAAGAACTTATTGATTAATGTTTTTGATTTTCTAATTTTTAGAAGTTTCAAATAACTTAAAACTTAAACAAAATAATTAACTTTGCGCTTTTACAAAACGAAGGATGATAGATAAGATTAAAGCACACATTGAGGAAGCTAAAGCATTCAATACTAAAAACAAAGAAGCTTTAGAACAGTTTCGTATCAAATATTTAGGGAGCAAAGGATTGTTAAAAGAACTCTTTACAGAATTCAAAAACATTCCATCGGATCAAAAGAAAGATTTTGGTCAGGTAATTAACACCCTAAAAACTATTGCTGAGGAGCGTGTAAAAACGATTCAAGAAGAATTAGAAGGTAATGAAGTAATCAAAGGTGCTTATGGTGATTTATACCGTCCAGGGGAGCCTTTGAACATTGGTGCTCGTCATCCTATTTCACTTGTAAAGAATCAAATCATTGATATCTTTTCTACCATTGGATTTAATGTTTCTGAAGGTCCAGAGATTGAAGATGATTGGCATAACTTCACGGCTTTAAATTTGCCAGAATACCATCCCGCAAGAGATATGCAGGATACCTTCTTTATACAAACTAATCCTGATGTGTTGTTGCGTACGCATACTTCATCGGTTCAGGTGCGTTATATGGAAAATAATAAACCGCCAATAAGAACTATTTCTCCTGGAAGAGTATTCCGAAATGAAGCGGTTTCTTCTCGTTCGCACTGTATATTCCACCAAGTTGAAGGTTTGTATATTGACAAAGATGTTTCATTTGCAGACTTAAAACAAACGCTTTTGTATTTTACTAAAGAGATGTTTGGTAAATCAAAAATCCGTTTGCGTCCTTCGTACTTCCCATTTACAGAGCCTAGTGCTGAGATGGACATTTATTGGGGATTAAAAACAGAAACGGATTACCGTATTACCAAAGGAACCGGTTGGTTAGAGATAATGGGTTGTGGTATGGTGGATCCTAATGTTTTGAAAAACTGTGGGATTAATCCTGAAGAATACAATGGATTTGCTTTTGGAATGGGAATTGAGCGTATTGCGATGTTGTTGTATCAAATTGGTGATATCCGTATGTTCTATGAAAATGATGTTCGTTTTCTAGAACAATTCAAATCAAATATATAATTCAATACTACATAACATACGCTTTTGGAAGATTCAATTTCAAAAGCGTATGCTTTTTATACCACACTTTACCTTATGAAAGCTGATATCAATATCCCAAAAGTAGAAAACGTATTCCTAGCTGCCGTTCAAGAATGGAGCGATGATTTTATGGAAAAGGTTTGGTACATCTATCTCGTTAACGATTCTGACTTTGATTTAGATGGTGTAATGGTCGTTTCTAAAGCTTTTGGCACCATAGATGGGGAAATGAAAAAAACGTCGCTCCTGCGCCACGCATTTGTGCAAATTCCGTCGGTGTCGGTAAAGAAGGTGGAAATGGTTGAAAAAAGTGTATTGGCCTTGAACAATGAGTTTATGGTAACTTATTTTATTGGAAACACTTTATATGATAAGAAATTTACTTTTAGAAAAAACACTATTAACGAAAGAGCTACGGAAGAAGTGCCGATTCTATTTGTGAATGGAGTTATTGTTAGATAATTATTTTTGTTCTTGTTCCCTTTTTACTTTGGCTTTCCAATTGAAATAGCCTAGTACAAAAATCCCAACCAAGATAAATACAACGGCTCTGATGTAAAAATTAGCGGAAACGAGTTGTTGAGCTAAAGGTTTGTCTTTGAATTCAAACAGTACATTAAAAGCGGTCATAAATACGCCCCAAAGGCCTCCCGTTACTAATTGATAGTTCCAACGTTTGTTCATGTTAATCTAATTTATCGGTTAGTTTTTTGAAAACTGCTTTGGCTTCTTTTCCTTCATATAAAATGGCATAGACGGCATCAATGATAGGCGTGTTGGCTTTATACTCTTGGTTTAGTTTATAAGCACTTTTAACGGCGTAATATCCTTCGGCGACCATACTCATTTCCATCATCGCGGATTTAACGGTATAACCTTTTCCAATCATATTTCCGAACATTCTGTTTCTGGAGAAAACGGAATAACCCGTAACTAACAAATCTCCTAGATAGGCAGAGTTGTTGATGTTCCGTTTCATTTTATGTACTTTTCGGATAAACTTTTTCATTTCGCGAATGGCATTACTCATAATCACGGATTGGAAGTTATCGCCATAGCCTAAGCCGTGTGCAATGCCAGCTGCAATGGCATAAATGTTTTTGAGCATTGCGGCATATTCGGTTCCGATGATGTCATCGGAGATTTTTGTTTTGATATAATTACCCGCTAAAACTTTGGCTACTACGCGTGCTTTGTCCGAATCTCCACAAGCAATGGTCAAGTAGGATAGACGTTCTAAAGCTACCTCTTCGGCGTGACAAGGACCTGTGATAACTCCAATGTTTTCATAAGGGATGTCGAAGTTTTTGTGGAAATGTTCTCCCACAATGAGGAAGGTTTCAGGAACGATACCTTTAATGGCTGAAAAGATTACTTTGTCTTTTAAGCTTAGGGTAAGTTTTTCCAATTCGGCACTTAAGAATGCGGAAGGAATTGCAAAGATGATATAATCAGCATAGGCTACTGCTTCATTGATGTCCGCGGTTAATTTAAGTTTGTGTGTATCGAATTCGACAGAGCTTAAATAATTAGGGTTGTGTTTGTAGGCTTTAAGGTGATCAATGGCGGATTGATTTCTCATATACCAAGCAATTTCGTCAAGGTTTACGCACAACATTTTAGCTATTGCAGTTGCCCAACTTCCACCACCAATAACGGCAAACTTTTTATTTTGATTCATTACTATATCGTTTGAAGTCCCAAAAATACTGAATTTTATCGGAACCACAAACGGAAGCTGGGGAAGAGTGATTTAGAAAATGCGGCAGGGGGTTTAAAGTAAATTTAACTTAGATTTATGAAATTAAATGAAATAAGATAAGCATTCGCTCGTTATTGATTAGTATGATTTCATCCACAGAATGAATTCATTCCAGGTTAATTATATTTTTGTTTTTGTTTATGGTAAAAAGGTATTCGAAGAAGCGATTCTTGAATACCTTTTTTTAATGGGATTTTTTTTGGACTTACGGATGAGTATTATAGGTTTACTGGCAGGAGATTGTTAGTATCCATTGGGAGGTTCATAGTATCTAATGAGAAACTCCATGTATCCAGTGGGAGTTTGTTAGTATACATTGAGAGTTTTATAGTATCTAACTAGAAATTTCATGTATCCATTAGGAGGTTCTAACTTTTTTTTTCAATAACCATGTATCCAGTGGGAGGTTCTAACTTTTTATTTGAAAAACTATGTATCCATCGAGAAATTCCATGTATCCAGTGGGAGGTTCTAACTTTTTATTTGAAAAACCATGTATCCATCGAGAATTTTCATGTATCCAGTGGGAGGTTCTAACTTTTTATTTGAAAAATCATGTATCCATCGAGAAATTCCATGTATCCGACAGGAGGTTCAGAGTATATGGTGGTAATATCAAGGTATACGGTGACAATATCATAGTATACGGCGGGAGGTTCAAGGTATATGGTGGCAATATCAAGGTATACGGTGACAATATCAAGGTATACTGCGGGAGGTTCATAGTATACGGTGGTAATATCAAGGTATACGGTGGCAATATCATAGTATACGGCGGGAGGTTCGCGGTATACGGAATTAGTTATTGGATTGTGTGTTATGGATGGCAATCAAATATTGTATTGTATTGCATTGTTATTTGAGTTTTGTTTGTTTTTTCTTGTAAAAAAAATATTGAATATTGAAAATGAATTGCGTTATGAAAAATGTTTGCCGCAGCAGGGATGGGAGCGATATCCTTTTCCTTTTTTCTTAAAAAGGAAAAGATAAAGCGGACAGCCCGGCCCGAAGGGGCTGCCATAAATATCATTATAATGTTAGATGATTGTTGGTGTAGCTGTTAAAAGCTGTTGGGTTATCGATTTGTAGTTATCGGGAGTGTTATTTGGGATTGATTATATTTTAGTAATGACTAGTTCTACACGTCGGTCGTATTCGGCGCCTTTTCCGAGCGGGACGGTGTTGCCGTATCCTTTGAAGCTCATACGGGAGCCGCTTATTTTGCGGAAGATGAAATATTTGTAAACGGATTGCGCACGATTAGTGGATAGTTGTCTTTTCTTGGTTTCCTTATCGATTGCTTCTCTTTGGTATGGAGGCGTGCAACATACGTGGCCTTGAATTTCAAATTGGACGTTTTTATAGCGGTGTAATAAGAGGGCTATCTTGTCCAATTCGAGTTTGGATTTAGAGGTTAGTTTGCTGCTTCCTTTGTCGAAAAGGATGTTGTCGAGGTAGATGTGATCGCCTACGACGTGGTTTTTTTGGATGGTGTTGTAAAACCCAGGGATTTGGATTTTAGGGAGTGGTTTGAGGTTTAGTACTACATCGACGCGTCGATTTTTGGAGCGTTTTTCGGGTAGGTTTTCAACGATATCGTCGTCAATCAGGATGCGTCCTTTGCCTTCAATGGTTACGATAATTTTGTTTTTGATACCGCTCTCCAATAGTTTGTTTTGGATGGTATTGGCTCTGTTTGTGGAGAGTTTGAAGTTGTAGGCATCTTTCCCTACATCATCGGTATAACCGAATATTTGTATGCTTTCGATACGGGTAGAGTCGGTTGTTTTGATAAAGTCAACGACTTCTTTGCCTTGTTTGTCGTCAAGGTTGAATTTGTCGAATTCGAAATATACAGAATGTACTACTTCTTCTTGTGCGTGGAGGATTCCAAAAATAAAAAATGGAAGGATCTTAAGTAATCGTAACATTATAGTTTCAAAATTTTATTATACTCAGTAGGTGTTGCTAGGACAGTCGTAGCTTTGATTATTTCAGCGTTGTTTTTGGTGTAAAAAAGGTATAATCCTTCTTTGTATTGGTATCTTTTAATCAATTCGTCTTGAATTAATTTTTTGATTTCTTTTTGATGTTTGTCTAACAATGACTCTTCGCTGCGTTTTAGAGCGGCTAGAAGTTGGTTGTATTCGGTGGTGATGGTTTCGTCTAGTTTTTCTTTTTTGGCTTTCTCCAAGGTGTTTTTAAGTGCTTCTTCGGTTTCGGTGTCGAAACTGAATTTTTCACGTTTTAAGAAAGCTTTGAAATCGGCAAAGTCGGCATCGCTGATGGTTGGGATTTTGTCCCCCATAGAAGGATTTTTGAAATAGTAATAAGTGGCATAGTTGAAGATGCCATCGTTTTTGATCAAGGCTTCGGTGATAGGGCTTTTTTTGCTTTCTTCCATTTCGATGTCGGGTTGAATTCCACCGCCATCGTAAACGGTTCTTCCTTTTTTGGTTTTGAAGGCGTTGTATTTAGAGGCGTCTGTACGGACTGCTTTACCGTCTTTATCTTTGTGCCAATAATCCAAGGCTTGAATGCATCTTCCAGCAGGAGTGTAATAGCGCGAAATGGTTACTTTAACTTGAGTGCCATAGACCATATCGATAGGTCGTTGCACTAATCCTTTTCCAAAACTACGGCTTCCAATAATCACTGCGCGGTCCAAATCCTGCAAAGCACCTGAAACAATTTCGGAAGCGGAAGCACTTTTTCCATCGACAATAATGGCTAAAGGGATTTCTAAATCTACCGGTTCGTGAAGTGTTTTATAGGTGTTGTTGTACTTTTCGTTTTTGGATTTGGTGGTTACAATCACTTCGCCTTTTGGTACAAAAAGGTTGCAAACATTAACGGCTTCGTTCAAAAGTCCGCCAGGATTACCTCTTAAATCAAGAATGATTCGTTGGGCACCGTCGGCTTTTAGTTTTTCCAAAGCGTCTTTGGTTTCGCGGGTTGTTTTGGCATTGAAAGCGGATAATACGATATATCCCGTTTTGTCGTCAATTTTAGCAAAATAAGGAACTGCTTTGACTTCCACCTCGTCCAAGATTAATTGAGTGGTTAGGGTTTTGCCTTGGCGGATGTATTTGATGTCGATTTTGGTGTTTTTGGCCCCTTTAAGCAATTGGGAAGCGTCGTCGTTAAAATCTGCCAGAACGATATCGCCAATTTGAATAATGGCATCGCCTGCTTTGAGCCCAGCTTTGTCGGCAGGGAAACCTTTATAAGGTTCTTTGATGATGAGTTTGTCCTCTTTACGAGTGATCATAGCGCCAATGCCAGTATACTCACCGGTATTGTTGATTTTGAATTTGACCACATCTTGCTCGTTGAAATAGTTGGTGTAGGGGTCGAGATCGGCCAGCATACTTTTGATGGCTTTGTCCATCAATTCGGCTGGATTGGTCTCGTCTACATAGTTTTGATTTACAGTTTTGAAAAGTGTGGTAAAAATTTCTAATTGTTTGGCAATTTCAAAGAAATCGTCTTTAAAGCTAACGCCAACAAAAAGAAAACAAGCGGTTAAAAAAGTAAGAACGTATCTCTTTTTTATGCGTTTGAAAAAGTTGTCTTTCATAGTATAAATCATTTTATGTCCCGAGAGCTATTGCTCAAAAGGAGTGTTTTCCAAAGCGATGAATTTATCGAACAATTGGATTGTTTTGTCATTAATCTCCTGATAGGTCAGGCGTTCTTTGGTTTGATAGAAAAACATAATTGAGTATCTTTTTTGGATATTGTCGGTCAAAAGATGTTTGTTCAATCGATAGCATTCTCTTAAAACTCTTTTAAAATAATTCCGGTCAACGGCGTGCTTGAAATATTTTTTAGAAACGGAAACACCGAATTTGATAGGGGCTTCGTCCTGGAAATGATTTTCAGCAAACACTAATCGCAGAGGATATTTTGAAACGGATTTTCCTTCAGAAAAGAGTAAATCAATGCTCTTTCTTAGTTTTAATTTCTCATTCTTAGGATAGGAAAAATCCATTATTTATTTTGTATTGTAAATGTTATACACCAATCTCAAATCGGGATAATTGATGTAAAACTGCATTCTATTGTTTTCATTTTTACGGGTAACAATCAGAATAATACAGCTTGCACCATCGTTATCTACACATTCAAAACCAACGGTATCGTCGGTTGCGGTAGATACTTTTTTCATATATGCGGCAATGCGATACAACTGTTGTTCCTGTGTGTTGACTACAATTCTATCCTTGTCACCGTCTAATTTGATTGCGATTTCAGATTTTTTGAAATCGGTCCATTCCCCCCATTTCCCTTTGGCATCCTTTTCACAGATGGATACGCTACTGGTTTTGAAACGGTAGACTTGTGCGTTGGCCTTAGGGGCATAAATATTCAAAAAAACAAAAAGCAAAATCAATTTAATGGGTCTCATCTCTTAAAATTTACGGGTGTAAAACTACAAATTCTATTTAAGAAAAAAGTAATCTTATTCAGGAACGCTTTTTTTGTTATTTTATTTCATACAAATTGTTCTCCGGTTTTACATCGGCCATCAAACCGCTTGGGTCAATGGTAATCTTTTTTATATCAGATTTAGCGCGTGAAATAGTGAACTGATAATTAGGATTTCCCCAAGTCCAATCGTTCAGAGTGGTGCGTTTGATACTTGGTGTTGGGTTATCTTTTTGAAAACTCATCATACGCAATGGAATGTAAAAACTCTCTTTAGTTCCATCGGTATATTCTACTAAAAGATCAATTGGCATAGGAGTTCTGCCGATGCGCTCTAAAGCAACTGTAGTTGTAGATGGAGAGGCTTCCTTAACTTCTTTGATGCCGTAATCGATAGTATTTAACGTTTCCGTCCAATCAATTAAATACCAATCGAGGTTGGCACCTGATACTCTTTCGGCGGTTCGTTTGATATCGTTAGGGGTTGGATGCTTGAATTTGAATTCTTCGAAATAACGTCTTAAGGTTTTCATTAGGTTATCTTTTCCAATAAGATATTCGAATTG
>CANCJZ010000024.1 GCA_947378465.1 Flavobacteriaceae bacterium | reverse complement strand
CAGAGGGTTGGAATTTGGAATTTAAAAATTTGGAATTTCCTAAAAGGGGTGGAATATCCGCAAAGGGTTGGAATTTGGAATTTAAAAATTTGGAATTTCCTAAAAGGTGTGGACATCCGCAAAGGGTTAGAATTTGGAATTTAAAAATTTGGAATTTAATTTCACTACATTTGTCCAATGTTCCAATTCAAACAATTCACCATTCAACAAGACCGCTGTGCGATGAAAATCGGGACGGATGGGGTATTGTTAGGTGCTTGGTGTCCTGTGGACCATCGTCCTTTTTCTATATTGGATGTGGGAGCTGGAACTGGTGTTATTGCCTTGATGCTTGCACAACGTTCATCGGCCGAGCAGATTGATGCCATTGAGATTGAGGAAGAAGCGTATGAACAATGCGTTGATAATTTTGAAAATTCTCCTTGGGGCGATCGATTGTTTTGTTTTCATGCAGGCTTGGACGAATTTATGGAGGAACCAGAGGATGAATACGACTTGATGGTTTCCAACCCTCCATTTTATACCGATGACTACAAGTCTGAGGACGCTGCTCGTGATTTGGCGCGCTTTGCTGATGCCTTGCCTTTTGAAGATTTGATAGAGGCCGCTTCGCTTTTGCTTTCTGAAAATGGAGTGCTTGCGGTAATCATCCCTTTTAAAGAAGAGGAGGCTTTTGTTGCCTTGGCTCAAGAATGGGAATTGTATCCTTTCCAAATTACCCGAGTTAAAGGGACTCCTAATAGCGAGATCAAAAGAAGTCTGTTGGCTTTTTCTAGAACTCAAAAAGAGTTAAGCCAAGACGAATTGATCATCGAAATGGCGCGCCATCAATATACTGACGAATATACTGCGCTGACGAAAGATTTCTATTTGAAAATGTAGGCGGATTAAAGTATTAACAAAATCTTATAAAACCCCTAGGCATATTTTTATACTTTTATGAAGTATTAATTAAATATAAGCCTTTTGAAAACTAAGTTTACCTTCCTATTACTGCTTTGCAGTTGCTTTGTGGTTTATTCACAATCTCGAATTCTACTTCACGGTCAAGTGCTGGACAATGAATTTCCGCTCAAAGGAGTGGACATCATTAATTATATGACTATGAAAACGGCGACCTCTGATGCTAACGGCAAATTTGACATTATGGCTAAAGACAGTGATGAGTTGATTTTTGTTTTAAAATTATATGAAGACAAAAAAATAGCGGTGCGCCAAAAACATTTGGATCAGAACA
Source organism: Flavobacteriaceae bacterium (assembly GCA_947378465.1). Lineage (GTDB taxonomy): Bacteria > Bacteroidota > Bacteroidia > Flavobacteriales > Flavobacteriaceae > Flavobacterium. Next base: position 19,963 of record CANCJZ010000024.1, on the reverse strand, counting down.
ACCTAGTTATTAATTTGATTCAAAAACCTACTACTTTAAAAGAAGTTAAAATAGAGCGAATGCCAGTAATTGCGATGCCACTTTCGGTAAATGATGTAAAGCTCGCTAAGTTGGAATACCAAAAGGACCATCCAACCAACCCCAATGTTTATACCGGAGAAATTGTAAATGGAGTTGACTTTGTAGCGATAGCCAAAAATATTGCTAAGCTTTTAAAAAACAAAAAAAGGAAACCTGCCAAAGAATCCAAGCCCATCGATTTTAAAGAAATGATAAATGCTACTATTGATGAGTCGTATTTAATTCAAAACTTAAAAATCATGCCTGATCGGAACACCTTGTTCCTTGAGTATTGTGAAAAAGATCCTAAGGCAAAAGCTTTAATTCAAAATCAAGATGTGCTTGAAATCATGGATTTTCTTTTAATAAAAAGCAAAGAGTTTTTAAAAGAAGGTACTGCTCCTGAAGTTATTGAGGAGAAAAAATAATTCCCGCTAGTCGTTAACCAATGCAGAACCTCCTAGGGAAAGTGCCGCCACAATTCCGATTATGTTTTAAATAAAATGCAATAAAGACGGACTACGGAAGACATAATTATGAAATTCGAAAAAAATATGGCTTTCTAAGAATGAAATACTAAATATGTTTGTGTAAATTTGCAAACGTTTTAGTAAAGACAACATACCGTTTATATTATACAATTTACAAACTTATGAAACCAGACTTATTTCAAGCTCCTGACTATTATTTGTTAGACGATTTGCTAACAGAAGAACATAAATTAGTTCGTGATTCTGCCCGTGCTTGGGTAAAACGCGAAGTATCTCCAATTATTGAAGACTATGCACAACGTGCTGAATTCCCAAAACAAATCATCAAAGGTTTAGGGGAAATCGGTGGTTTTGGTCCTTATATTCCTGAAGAATATGGTGGTGCTGGTTTAGATCAAATTTCTTATGGATTAATCATGCAAGAAATTGAGCGTGGTGATTCAGGAGTTCGTTCTACTTCATCGGTTCAATCTTCATTGGTAATGTACCCTATTTGGAAATTCGGAACTGAAGAACAACGCAATAAATATTTACCAAAATTAGCTACTGGAGAATTCATGGGTTGTTTTGGTTTAACAGAACCAGACTTTGGATCCAATCCAAGTGGAATGGTAACCAACTTTAAAGATATGGGCGACCATTACCTTTTGAATGGTGCTAAAATGTGGATTTCAAATGCTCCATTTGCAGATGTTGCTGTAGTTTGGGCTAAAGATGAATCAGGAAGAATCCACGGACTTATCGTAGAACGTGGAATGGAAGGATTTACAACTCCTGAAACACACAACAAATGGTCACTTCGTGCTTCAGCTACTGGTGAGTTGATTTTTGACAATGTAAAAGTTCCTAAAGAAAACTTATTGCCAGGGAAATCTGGTTTAGGTGCTCCTATGATGTGTTTGGATTCGGCTCGTTATGGTATTGCTTGGGGTGCTATTGGTGCAGCTATGGATTGTTATGATACTGCTTTGCGTTATGCAAAAGAAAGAGTTCAGTTCGACAAACCAATTGCTGGTACTCAATTGCAACAAAAGAAATTAGCTGAAATGATTACCGAAATTACTAAAGCGCAGTTGTTAACTTGGCGTTTAGGAGTGTTGCGTAATGAAGGTAGAGCGACTACAGCTCAAATTTCTATGGCGAAAAGAAATAACGTGGATATGGCAATTCACATTGCTCGTGAAGCTCGTCAAATTCTTGGTGGTATGGGTATTACAGGAGAGTATTCTATTATGCGTCACAGTATGAACCTTGAAAGTGTGATCACTTACGAAGGTACTCACGACATCCACTTGTTAATTACTGGAGCAGATATCACAGGTATTCCTGCTTTCAAATAATCAAACAATAGATAAAATTGATATAAAAAGCTTCTCGGTTTCGAGGAGCTTTTTTACATTTACATAAAAATATACATCATGCGTATTAACAATATAAACAATAGTATTGAACCACAAAAACAACTATTGTTAAACCACCCACTCTACAATAAAGTTAAAACCATTGACGATTTGCATTGTTTCCTTGAAACGCACATCTATGCGGTTTGGGATTTTATGTCTTTACTTAAAGCCTTGCAGGAAAAATTGACGTGTACCACTACACCTTGGTTCCCTGTTGGAAATCCTGAAACGCGTTATCTGATTAACGAAATCGTATTGGCGGAAGAAACCGATTTAACGGTGGATGGCAAACGTCAAAGTCATTTCGAAATGTATTTGGATGCAATGAATGAATGTGGGGCCAACACTTGGCCAATGACTACCTTTTTGGAAAAAGTAGACATCACTAAAAATATATTTGTAGCCATCAAGCAAAGCGATTTGCATCCGAATGTTAAAGCATTTTTAGATTTCACTTTCAGAGTGATTGAAGAAGGTAAACCTCACAAAATTGCTGCTGCTTTTACTTTTGGTAGAGAAGATTTGATTCCAAGTATGTTTACCGAAATCCTTAAAAATTTCCAACAAAATTTTCCTGAAACCAAATTGGATAAATTGATTTACTATTTTGAACGCCATATCGAATTGGATGCCGACGAACATGGACCGATGGCTATGAAAATGATCCAAGAACTTTGCGGTAATAATGAAACCAAATGGGATGAAATGGAAAAGGTTTCCATTGAAGCGCTTGAAAAAAGAATTGGGCTTTGGAATGCTATTGAAGAACAAATTCTGGAAAAAGAGTGTTCGGCAGTATAGCGGATTCGCCTACAAAATATACTGATTCACCGAATTTAACATCAAAAACTATTTATTCTATTTACATTTGAAACAATAGAATAAGTAGTTTTTTTTATAAATGAGCAAAAGCAAGCAAATACTGTTTTTACATCTTATTGGGTGCATCGCTTTTTTGAGTGTGCCTGTATTTACTTCTCCTGATTTTGGTTTGGGGATTGATCTCCTAGGGATTGCCCCTTTTGAAAAGACTTTTATCAATTATGTGTTGTTGCTATTCTTCTTTTACCTTAATTATTATTGCCTAATTCCGCGCTTTTATTTCACAAATAAAAAAGCAATTTACATACTACTTATTACCGTTTACTATGTATTCATTGATTGGTTCCCCTATTATATAGTTAATCATCAATATGTCTATCAATTTATTAGATCCCTTGGAATTATTATTCCATTTGAAGGAAATCATTGCTTCAATTCCCATTTAGGGGCGATAATTCCTTTTCTATCTGTTTTGACGCTTTCTTTTTTAATAAAAAAGAACAACCAACTGAGTCAAGCGTTTAATGACAAACTAAAATCGGAAGTTTCCTATCTAAAAGAACAAATCAATCCTCACTTTTTATTCAATACCCTGAACAGTATCTATGCGCTTACGCTTGAAAAATCCAATGATGCCCCTAAGGCAGTGCTGAAACTCTCCGGGATGATGCGCTATGTAGTCACAGAAAGCAATCAAGAATATGTGTCCTTAGAAAAAGAAATCAATTATGTTGAGGATTATATTGAATTGCAAAAGCTGAGAATGGATGAGCATATCAAATTTTCCTATACCCGTTCAGGAGCTTTTGCGGGTAAAAAGATAGCTCCATTGGTACTGATTCCTTTTATCGAAAATGCTTTTAAATACGGCTTAAATCCCGATAGAGATTCTGATATCAGTATTGCTATTACCGTTGAAAATAACCTCTTGTCGCTTATTGTAAAAAATAAAATTGTCATCAACGAACTTCCTCCCAACTTGAAAACGGAAACAGGAATTGAGAACACTCAAAAAAGATTAGATTTTATGTACCCCAATCGTTATACACTAAAAATCATCAATGATTCTGCTGTTTATACCGTTCACTTAACAATCGACTTATCATGATTAGAGCAATTGCTATAGACGATGAACCTTTAGGACTCAAAATCATTACTAATTTCTGTGAAAAAACGGATTTTATAAAGCTTGAAGCAACCTTTACCAACCAAACAGAGGCACTGGATTATATTAAAAAGAATCCTTTAGATTTACTTTTTCTAGATATTCAAATGCCTTCTAAAAATGGGATTGATTTTTATAAAATGCTCGACACCGATCTAATGGTTATCTTCACGACTGCCTATAGCGAATATGCCGTGGAAGGCTTTAATTTGAATGCTACGGATTATTTGCTAAAACCATTCTCTGAAGAGCGTTTTATGGCTGCCGTTCACAAAGCGCATAACGAATTGTTATTTAAACAAAGCAACAACGCCCAAAATCATTTAGTGGTTCGGTCGGATTACAAACTTCTACGGATTGAGTTTGACGACATTTTATTAATTGAAGGTTTGGACGATTATACACAAATCCATTTACAAGATGGCAGTAAAATTGTAGCTCGCATATCCATGAAAAATATTTTGGAGAAATTACCTGCTTCTCAATTTACTAGAGCCCATCGTTCCTATATTGTTCCTGTAAATAGAATCAAAGCCATTAAAAGCAAAAACCTATTGATTGATAGTTTTGTGATTCCCGTTGGCGATACTTATAGAGAAGAAATATTAAAGTTGTTTCAATAAAGGCACTCCTAATTTGTTATCTTTTCAAATTGAAATAGGTCCATTGATTTTGCTATCCTTTTTTGGATTTCCAAATAATCCCATCTAATATATAATGGGTCAATTGAGGAACAGAAAGTAATGGTACTATTAGGAATCCCCAAGCGGACAAATTCAAATGTTCTACCGAGAAATGATCATTCCAAACTAATATTTCCCATAAGTACTCCTCAACAAAAGCAATTACAAGCAATACTCCAACAAAATAAAATACCCCTTTGAAAAGAGCTAATTGCTTTAAGTCCTCCTTTGATTTCTTTTGAATTTCATTCAAATAAATCAAAGCGATATAAGGAATTCCGTGTGCAACTACATTAAGTAAGGTAAAAATCAAATCATTATTGTAATATACTATTCCAAAATACCAGGACAAGGCTGTTCCTATGATAATAGCGTGTTTAGGCAGATTAAAAAACTTTTGTTGAAAAGACAAATAAAGGGTTCTAATCATATAAGTTCCCATAATCACAAAGTAGAGCGCACATAGAAACTGAAGCAATCTAGGATGTTCGTAAGTAAAAAACTCGTTCTCCATAAACCAATTGAATTGTCTTTTAGGCATCAAAAACCAAAACAACATCGGATAGACGGTAGCAGTATAAATAACCAACTTATCAAAAAATACATTAAAAGTTGTTTTCACTTCTTTACGCGCATAAAGTCTCATAAAGCCATACTGTTGACGGATAAAATGAAACACCGCCACATAAGCCAATACCGACCAAAACACTTGGCTTCCCATTATGAACAAAGCCACACTGATTACAAAACAAACCAGTGGAACTACAATATACAATTGCTTGCGTTTTTGAAATTCTTCTTTGACAAAATAGGTCTTGAATAAAGTGGCATAAACGTGAGCAACATCAACAAATACAATTAAAAGCAACCACGTAAAAAAAGAGTATTTCAATTCAAATGCCTCCAACCATTGATGACTACAAATCACTATCGCCAACACTAAATAGGTGGGCAATAGTATAAACAAACTATCCGTTTTGGCTTTATGAATCCACGCTTGTTCCATCGATAATGTGATTTACAATTGAAATTCCTTGATGAAAGGCTTCTTCAAAAATAGATATCCCAGAGAGGTCAGAATGTGCAAAAAACACTTTGTTTGCAATGTTCTCGCTTGCCTTTTGTTTGCTCTCTCCAAAAATAAACCCTGGTACAGGACTGATCATCCCGTGACCTAATAAATGAATGTCAATACTTTCCGTGACTTTTTGAATATCGGGATGAGCAGTGCTTAAATCAGCAAAGACGAGTTGTTCCCAATGTTCTTTTGGCATTTTATACAATTCTCTTCGGGTTTTGCCCAAATCAGCTGAGGAGAAACTATAATAATAGGTAATGACTTTTTTGCTTTGGATTTGTTCCACATTTTGATGTTGATCATAAACATATCCTAATCCTTTTGATCCGTGGATTACATTATCCCAACAAAGAGGAAAACTCATATTGTCGTTCAAATCCGAAACGACCAAAGTTGCGAGCAACCAAGGTGTATAATGAAAGTCTTTTGTGAAATCCTTACGATTTTCAAAGAGGTATTGATTGACAAATTGTGGGGTCGCCATAATGATGGTATCGGCTATAATTTCAAAAGAAGTCTTTTGGTTATTATCAAAAACCTTGGCAATAGCTTTTCCTTCTTTTACAATAACTTCATACACTAAATGATTCTTCAAGGACTTGCCTTCAGCGTATTTTTTCAAATAATGTGCTAGTCTAGCATTGCCTTCAGGCCAAGTCAATACAGTTTCGTTTTTCTGTTTGGAACTGTTTTGTTTTCTTCCCGCAAAATAATGAATTCCTGCCCAAGCGGAAACATAGTTGATCCCCAAACCAAAGTCGTCTCTACAACAATAATCCACATATTCAAAAAGCAGTTTAGAGGTAAAACCTTCACTGTCCATCCATTCTTTCATAGTATATTGATCGAATTGTGTCGCATTGCCATCTTTAGAAGATTGTACCAGTGGTATGTCAAAATAATAATGGCCCAAACTGTCTTTTGCTTTTCGGAATGTCTCCATTTTTGAAAAAAACAATTCGATTTCCTGTTCCTCTCTAGATCCGTGCATCGTCTTTGGAACCAAACCTTCCTGCCAACTGTTTTTATAAAACAATCGTTCTTCAGGAGCAAAGGCGAGTTGGGTTTCATCAAAGCGGGGAAAGCCCTCTTGATCAAAACCTATGATGATTCGTTCTTCTTCTAAAAATTGTAAGAGTTCTTTGTCTTCAATGTTTGGCAAAGGCAAATAATGGGCTCCTAAAGGAAACTTAGAGTATTGGTTTTCGCCGTTAGAGGAATTCCCTCCTAAGTGGTCTTCTAATTCTAGCAAGAGATAGTCTGAAACCCCTCTTTTCTGTAATTGGCGTGCAGCTGATAATCCAGTGATGCCTCCTCCTACAATCAAATAGGGAATAGTAATTTGTCTTGTAGGTTTTGGGAAGTTTTTTACGCGAAGCTTATGTCCTAAGATATGATTCGTCCCCGAAAATCGGATGATCAAACGGACGGCTTGTTCTTTGCACGAATTTAAAAAAGGGAGGATCAGCAATGAAGCTGCTATTCCTTTTAGGAAACCGCGTCTAGAATTATTGTAGTTTTCCCCATTCTTCATCGAAATAGCGTACTAAAATTTGATTATCCAAACGGTTTACTTCAACCTCATTCACATTCATATCAGAAGAAAAGTAGTTGAGCTTTTCAAATTGATAATTATAAAATCGCAGGCCTGATATTTTTCTGTTTACGGTATTGAAAGTGGTTCCAAAACCATTGATGGCAATAGTATAGCCCCATTCACCAAAGGAAGGCACATAAGCATGATAGGCGTCTACTTGAGGAAATACCGCTCCAATGGTTTTATTAATACACCAAAAAGACTTAGGAGCAAAATAAGGAGAGGTCGTTTGAACCACGACCACGGCATCCTCTGAAAGCAACTTCTTAACGGTGCTGTAAAAATTTAGGGAATATAATTTTCCTAAACTATAATTGGAAGGATCTGGAAAATCGATGATTACTACATCAAATTGCTCTTTACAGTTTTTGGCCCATACGTAAGCATCTTGATTTAATACAGTAACTTTCGAATTATTCAATGAGTTTTTATTAAAACTGGTAAGTACTTCATTTGTTTTAAATAATTTGGTCATCCCCTCGTCTAAATCGACCAATGTAATTTTTTCAACCTCCTTGTATTTCAAAATCTCTCTCACTGCCAAACCATCACCGCCACCAAGTACTAGGATATTTTTGACTTGTTTTGCCATAGAAAGGGCAGGATGTACCAAAGCTTCGTGGTAACGGTATTCATCTGAGGAGCTGAATTGTAAGTTGTTGTTTAGATAAAGTCGGTAGTCGCTTTTGTTATGAGTTAGGGCAATTCTTTGATAAGGAGTAGAATGGGTATAGATAATATTCTCCCCATATAATTTTCCTTCAGAATAGGAAAGAATGCTATCCGAAAAAAGGAAGACTACCAGTAAAACAATAAATGAAAACACGGCTTTAGTACGCAGTACGGTGACTCTTTTCAAATCTTTTTTTAGTAAAAAGCATAAGGCTATTGCGATACTGATGTTGATCATTCCAAAGAATAATGAAGTCCCCATAATTCCCAATTTTGGCACCAATACTAAAGGGAACAATATCGAGGCCAATAAAGCTCCAATGTAATCAAAGGTAAACACATTGGAAACAAGGTCTCTGAAGGCTACTTTGTCCTTTAGGATGTTCATCAGCAACGGAATTTCTAAACCCACCAAACATCCCGTTACAAAAACAAAAAGATATAATATCAATTGAAAGGAATAGACACTTTCAAAAAGCAGAAATAACACCACGGAGCTCAATCCACCAACCAATCCGACCAATATTTCAATTTCAACAAAGGTGTTCAGTAAATTGTTTTTGAAAAATTTTGAAAAATAAGAGCCCACCCCCATAGAAAATAGATACACTCCTATGATGAATGAAAACTGTTTGACAGAATCGCCTAATAAATAGCTCGCCAAGGTTCCTGCAACCAGTTCGTAAACCAATCCGCAAGTAGCAATAGTAAATACTGCAAAAAGCAGTAGTAGTTCAAAACGAAGGAATTTTTTACCCATGAATAGCTGCGCTAATAATCATAGAGATTCCAATAATTAAGGCTCCAAAGACAATCGCAACTGAAGTATTGTTCTTTTGAACGATTTCTTTCCAAGTATTTTCAGGTGTAATCTTTTCAATTAACACATAAGCTAACAATAATATTATTATCCCAAGAACTGAAAAAATTACCGAATTCAAAATTGGTTTCATTGCTGTTAAATCCATACTGTTTGTTTTTTTATTTATGATAAAAATGATTCACTGCCCCTCTACTTCCTGAAGTAGGTCTATAATTTTCCGTTGATTCACAATCGCAGATGCTATTGCCTGCTTTGTTGTAATATAAAAAAAGTGCGAAAAACAATCCTCCAGCTATAATTGGAAGATAATTCTCTTTAATAAATTGTACTATCTTTTCCATCTAATCTTGATTATAAGGCGAATAACTACTGTCTTTCCAACGTTGGGTTTCGAAATATTTATTGATAAAATAAATAAGCACTACAAACAGACCCATAAACAAATAGGTCATGTATAAATTATGTGTAGTAGGTTCATTCCAAGTGGCTTTTACTCTAATATAATTAGTGCTTGAATTTTCAGGCGCTTTGGTTGGAGTAAGGACCAAATGGTATTTGCCTTCACTTACCCCGCAAATATTAAAATCCTCCGAAGTGGACCCTTCAGTCCAATTTTCTCCATCCGTATAGCCGTGATAGTATTCAATGTCTTTATTGGCATATACTTCCTCATTTGTTTTTTCATTAATCAAGGCCACTTCAATGTTTGCCCACGAATTATCTACCTCTGAAAAGGCATTGATGCTCATTGGAGCGGCGCTTCCTTTTAACACAAATGAAGGAGTAGTATAATCTTTACTGTCCTGCAATCCGTAGGGAACTGCTACATCCAAGACCTCCATTTTTACTCGGTCATTATTCAAATACCAATTGGTAAACACCATTATTACAGCAAATGCACAAAAGGTGATGATCGTATTAGTCAAATTAAATGGGAAAGGTTGTACAACCCCTACTCCAGATGCATAAGGTACCTGAGAGATTCCAAAAGCTTTTTTCACTTCTTTTTTGGAAATATGTTTACCCCAAAAGGCAGTTTGCCCTTCATTGGTTTTCTCAACAGATAGTATATAAGGGGGATGGATATACTCGATCAGTTCTGTTTTTTGTTCGATTTCAAAATCAAAAAATCCCTTAGCCCCAACAACATCCGCGTTATAATATTCGTATAAATTTAAGTTATACAAATCATGTTTAACCGTGACAGGATGATTTCCTACTTTTTCGTCAAATGCTACTTCTTCAAGTAGTATCCAATGCCCACTGGCTTCAGAGAGGTAGAGGAAATTGCCAGCGGCATCTTGAAGGATGTATTCAGCCCATTCATAGGAAGCAAAAGCCCTCTTAATTAATATTCCCGAAACCGTATATTCAGTCCCTTTGAACTGTCCTTTTTGACCAACCGATAAAGTAAATGTATAAGTGCTTTTGAATTTGTCAGTATATTTTAACTCTCCTCTTTCCGATTTGTACTGCGCTTGACAAGAAGGACAAACAAATTCCGTAGGCACAAAACAAATCTCCTGACTGGTTACTCTATTGCAATGAAAACAAGAAACATCCATAAATTATCTATTAATTTCAATATCTTTTAAACTCGTTCCTCCAAAGTAACGAATGTACTCATCTGCAATGGCTCTAACTTTAGAAGTATTGTCTTGAAGATAGTTGCACAAATACACATCTAATGTTAATTGGTTAAATTCTGGCCAGGTATGAATACAAATATGGGATTCTTTTAGACAAATAGCAATAGTATAGCTTTTATTTTCAAAATCGTGAGTGCTGATCCCTACTTTTTCTAATTGGTATTTGTCGAGTAGTATATGAGAGAATTCGATAAAGCTGGCGCTGTTGGTTAGCTTTTCCAAATGGTCGACTTGAAGTGTAATCAGTTTGTGTAATCCTGGAGAATAGTTGTTTTGGCTCATCAAATGGAATTCCTGGATTTTTTGCAGGAATATTTTGGTTATACGCAACTGTTAAATAATTGTTACAAAAAAAGCGAGAATTACTTCTCGCTTCCATTAGGATTCTGGGGCCAACTCAATCTCCAAACCATCTATTTCGGGGGTAATGGAAATCTGACATCCCAGTCGACTATTTTCTTTTACGTTAAACGCTTCCCAGAGCATCGCATCCTCATCGGGACCTTTTTCTGGCAAAGCTACTTCATTCATTACATAACACTGACACGAGGCACACATTGCCATTCCACCGCATATTCCTATGGTTCCTTCAGGCGCTAATTCGTAAGCACGAACCAACTCCATTATATTCATATTCATATCCGTTGGCGCTTGCACTTCATGAAGCACGCCTTCTCTATCAGTGATTTTTATGGTAATGTCTTGACTCATTTTTATTTTAGTTGTCTTTTGGATTCTTTAAATTATAGCTATCCAAACAAATCTATTTGTTATGTTTCCTAACAGTTATGACTGTTCTATCTACTTTAGTAGCCGCTGTAACATTATATATAGTATTGATAATATGATACGCACTATTCAGTCGTTCCAAAGGAGTTTTATCTTTATGAATGAAGTATGATCCTCTGCTTCTTGAAAAGAAGATTTTGAAACTACTAATCTATCCATACGATGCGACTCCATAATACCCAGCTTTTTTATTAAAACAAATATATAGTTTTAATCAATAGATTTCACTACTGCTTTTTCAGCTTCTTTACGAGTACCATCAAATCCATCTACTCCCGAAACAGTAGTGTATTTTAATACATATCTTTTTCCTGGATTGATTCGGTTGTAAACACTTTGGCACATCAAAGTAGCTTCGTGGAATCCACATAGAATCAGCTTCAATTTACCTGGGTAAATATTAACGTCACCAATGGCGTAAATACCATCGATATTTGTTTGATAATCTAATGCATTGTTTACTTTGATGGCGTTTTTCTCTATTTCCAATCCCCAGTTAGCGATGGCTCCTAACTTTGGTGTCAAACCAAAAAGAGGAATAAAGAAATCCGTTTCAAAAACCTGTTGCACCCCTTCGTTTTCAAGGATGATGCTTTCCACATGATCCGTTCCTTGTACACCTACTACTTCTGCAGGAGTAATCAAATTGATTTTACCCAACTTTTTTAGTTCTTGTACTTTCTCAACTGAGTCCAAAGCACCACGGAACTCGTTTCGTCTGTGCACTAATGTAACCTCTGAAGCTACTTCCGAAAGGAAGATACTCCAATCTAAGGCAGAGTCTCCACCACCCGCGATTACGATTCTTTTGTTGCGGAACAATTCAGGATCTTTGACAAAGTATTCCACTCCTTTTTCTTCATAAAAAGAGATGTTGTCAATAAGTGGTTTTCTAGGTTCAAAAGTTCCTAATCCTCCAGCAATAGCGACAGCTTTTGCATGGTGTTTAGTTCCTTTATTAGTCGTTACTATAAACGTTCCGTCTTCTAATTTATCAATGGTTTCCGCTGTTTCCGCAAGAGTAAAACCCGGTTGGAATTGCTTGATTTGTTCCATCAAATTAGTCACTAAATCCCCTGCAAGTACAGAAGGATAACCTGGAATATCAAAAATAGGTTTTTTAGGATAAAGTTCGGCCAACTGCCCTCCTGGTTGAGGAAGTGCGTCAATAATATGGCATTTTAATTGTAATAGTCCTGCTTCAAAAACAGCGAAAAGCCCCGTAGGACCTGCGCCTATTATAAGTATATCTGTTTCAATCATTTCTTTTAGTCTCTGAAATTTGAAGTTTAAAAGCCGCAAAGGTCTTTTAAACCCATTATTCAATCTATGATATTTATCAGTTTAAGTGCAACACTCAAACAATATCACAAATTAAGCAACGTTCTCTACGGTTTCAATTTGAGGGGCATATTTTTTAATGGTAGTTTCCACCCCAGCTTTTAAGGTCATTCGGTTTACACTACAACCAATGCAAGCGCCTTCAAAACGAACTTTGACGTGTTTTTCATCTTCAATAGAAACCAAGGAAATATCGCCGCCATCAGAATTTAAAAAAGGTCGGATTTCTTCCAGTGCCTTTTCAATATTCGAGAGTAATTCTTCTGCTGTCATAATAGTATGTCAATTAGAATATGGGTTAATTAGAACACTATAGTCCTAATTCTTTTTTACAGCAGAACATCCTGCCATAGTGGTTATTTTAATCGCTTCAGTAGCAGGAAGGTTGTCATTTCTATTGACCACTTCACGCACTACATTACGCGCTATTTCTTCAAATACTTTTTCAAGAGGAGAGGCTGTTTGTAAAGCCGCTGGTCGACCGTAATCGCCCGCTTCTCTGATGCTTTGTACCAACGGCACTTCGCCAAGGAAAGGCACTTGTAAATCTTCTGCCAGGTGTTTTGCTCCTTCTTGACCAAATATATAATATTTATTGTCAGGTAATTCTTCAGGAGTAAAATACGCCATATTTTCAATAATTCCCAATACCGGAACATTAATAGCCTCCGACATAAACATCGCTACTCCTTTTTTAGCATCCGCAAGCGCGACTACCTGAGGAGTACTCACCACAACCGCTCCTGTAATAGGCAACGACTGCATAATAGAAAGGTGGATATCACCCGTTCCTGGAGGTAAATCAATTAACATAAAATCCAATGCTCCCCAAGCAGCATCAAATATCATTTGGTTCAAAGCTTTGGCAGCCATAGGACCTCTCCAAATTACCGCTTGACTTGGCGAAGTAAAGAATCCAATAGAAAGCAATTTTACCTCATAGCTCTCAATAGGTTTCATCTTTGATTTCCCATCCACTTCAATAGAAATAGGTTTTTCATTTTCAACATCAAACATAATAGGCATAGAAGGACCATAGATATCGGCATCTAAAACACCTACTTTGAATCCCATTTTGGCTAAAGTTACGGCTAAGTTAGCCGTTACAGTAGATTTACCTACACCTCCTTTACCCGATGCTACCGCAATAATATTGCTGATGCCTGGGATGGCTTTTCCTTTAATTTCATTGTTTTCGGGAGCTTCCACTTTGATGTTTACTTTCACCGTAATCTCTGCTGAGAATTGTTCGTGAATTAATTTTTTGATATCGTCTTCTGCACGTTTTTTAATGTGCATAGCAGGAGTACTAAGTACTAAGTCTACGACTACTTCATTCCCAAAAGTGATTACATTTTTTACAGCACCACTTTCTACCATATTTTTTCCTTCGCCCGCAATGCTAATTGCTTCTAGCGCTTTAAGGATGTCTTTTCTATCTAATTTCATTTGTTTGGGTAACGTTTGAACGTCTAAAAATATTAAAGTTGTATTACTTTTATTAGCACAGAATACCAACTGCAAAGATATTGTATTATCACGAGCAGTATCTACTCATTATTAGCTAATTGGTTTCGCTTATTAAAGAGCAAGGCTTAGTGAATCCTTTGAATCCTACACTAAATCCAGCACTCGAAAAAGCGTATTCTTTTTTGTGTGGCAAATGTAATAATTATTTAGATTATTTCTTGATAAACAATCTTACAATTGAGTTAATTCTGAAATATAGCCATTCGACTGTAACATTCTATATATAGATTTTGCTAGGAGAAATTGATCCTCTCTATTAAAGAAAAACTATTTTCATTTGGAAAATAAGCAGTCGTTGAGCAAGTATTTGAACACTATTTATCCTATAAACATTGCACGACACTATTTTTATATTATATTTACCTCCCAACTTTCCATATAAAGGAGGGTCTATTTATTAACCAAATACATATTATTTATGAAACTTAAAACTATCTTTTTATCCGCTGCCTTTTTATTAGTTGCAGGTATTGCTAATGCTTTTACTATTAGATATTCTAACAACGATTCTCAGAACTATACTATGGAAGTACGTTCTAATGGTTCTACTCAAAAAATTGATTTCTCAAGTTCAACTACAGGTTCTTCTTCAGTACAAACTAGTGCTTCAGAAGTTGAAATCAAAACTTCTTGTGGATGGGTAAAAGTAAAAGATGGTGCTAAAATCAGCATTAAAAACGGTTGTATTAAAATTGAATAAGTTTTAATCTCCTTAAATCATAAGCTCTGTGAAAACAGGGCTTTTTTTTGTTTTATAGAATTTGGGGTTTCTTTGGGTTAGTTGTTTCGGTTAGCTTCTTTAAGTGATTTAGCTTCGTTGAATCTAAAAGATTCTCCCTACAATCGAATTGAATGAAATAAGGGGTTGCTTTATGGTTATGCGAGTTGGTTCATATTAGAATTTTTGAATGAGTTTTATTAATTGACTCCTACAAGAATTGGAATTTGGAATTTAAAGAATTGGAATTTCCTTAAATGAATTGGAATTTGGAATTTAATCTATTGGATTTTTTTTTGGCACATAGTTTTTCATAGCTCTATGGGATGTAGAAAGAATACATAGTCATTTCATTTCACATAGTCTAATCGCCTAAAAGTTGTCTATGTGTTCTAAGTTTAGTAAAGCGTCATTTATTGTTTTATATAAGTATTAATCTATATGGTTAATTTTATAAAGTGACTCAAAGCTGTTGCGAAATCCCTTTGAGGCTTTGCAACTTTGCGTGAAATAATGTAGCACCAACCTATGTGCTCTATGTGAAGCAAAGTGCCTTAAATAGGCGTCATCATTACTATGTATCTATGCGGAATCTATGTGGTAAAAAATAAATCCCAATCTTCAATTGCTTTGAGAAAATTTCCTGTAAAACCATCCTCAAAATAATTAGTGACTATGTGGTTTATTAATTGACTCCAATAAGATTTGGAATTTGGAATTTAAAAAATTGAAATTTTATAATTCACTGATATCCGGCTGCCAAAAATGTTTTTCAAAATCTACAATTTGATTGTCTACTACTGTTATCCCTTCGCTTTCTAGGAGTTGTTGCATCAGGTTGGTGCCGTCAAAGTGGTGTTTGCCTGTTAGCAATCCTTTTCTGTTTACTACTCGATGTGCGGGAACATCTTCTAGATTGTGAGCAGCATTCATAGCCCAACCCACCATACGCGCGGAGCGAGCCGCACCAAGCGCTTTGGCAATAGCCCCATACGAAGTGACTTTTCCTGGAGGTATTTGTTTTACAATTTGGTAAACGCGGTCAAAGAAATTGGCTTCCATTAGAAATGCAATTTAGCAACATTCCACAAGGTAATTAAGGCTACTAAGCCCGTTACCACTCCAATGATTTTATTCATATTTTGAATAAAATAATCGGTTTTGGATTTCATTTTATTAAAGAAAACCACATAAAGGTAAAAGATGCTAAAGGATCCTGTTACTACTCCCATCACCAAACTGTAGATGGACCATGTTTCAAAAGTGAACAAATGGAACGATGCCAAACTTACGCTGACGAGGACATAATAGGGTATAGGAAAGAAGTTGATGGCTGAAATTAACATACCCAAAAAGAAACGACTGCGTTTGCTTTTGAGGTGTTCATTTTCATCATCGGATTTGATTCGGGGTTTTTTTGCAAAAAATAAAAAGTAAATCGACAAGCCACAAAAAATAATCAGTCCTATCTGACGCAGTAACACTACTACTTCCTGATGACTGTTGATGTAATCTGCAAAAATGACGGAAATATATGTTTGAATAAAAATAATGATCAATGCCCCAAGGACAAACATCATTCCTCTTTTTCTTCCATCGGTTAAACTCACTTTAGCGGCAGTCATATTGATCAACCCTGGAGGAAGAACACCTATGGCAGCTGCGGTAAAGCCCGATAAAAAAGGGATTAAAATATTCATATAGTTACAATAATGGCGGAAAGTCCTAAATACATGGAGGATTCAAAAACTACAACCAAGATATAAAATTCTGTTTACTTATACAACCTTTATGCTGAAACACTGATTGTACACTTGGTCTTATTTTTTGATTTTAAAACGAATATAAGTAATGGCTTTGTTTATTTCTAGATATTGTTTTTCGTAAAATGTTTGGATTCCTATAACTTCCTCAGGAGCGCCTTCATTTCGGTACACATTATGGTTGGCATATAACACCTCGTGTCCTTCGCCGTGCAGCAATCCAAGGGTGTACCCGTGCATGAATTCACTGTCGGTTTTTAAATTGACCACACCTTCAGGTTTCAAAATTTGTTGGTATAATTTTAAAAAATTCGAATTGGTCATTCGGTGTTTGGTTCTTTTGTATTTGATTTGAGGATCAGGGAAAGTAATCCAAATTTCATCCACTTCTTGAGCAGCAAAAATATGGTCAATCAATTCGATTTGAGTACGAACAAAAGCCACATTGTGCATTCCAGTGTCTACTGCAGTCTTGGCACCACGCCAAAAACGGGCCCCTTTGATGTCTATTCCTACAAAGTTTTTGTCAGGAAATCGCTCCGCTAAGCCTACCGAATATTCTCCTTTTCCACAACCTAACTCGATGATGATAGGATTGTCATTTTTGAAAAAAGTTGTATTCCAATTGCCTTTTAAAGGAAATTCATTACCCACAACCTCTTCACGACTTGGTTGAAAAACATTGGTAAAGGTTTCATTTTCCTTAAATCTTTTTAGCTTATTCTTGCTTCCCACTTCTGTATATTTTTGGCAAAAATAATGAATTTAACCTTGTTGAAAGTATAAGTTTATGTTAATTGAAATCAATTCTGTAAGTATTTTTCCAAAAAACCATAGCGTTTTGACAACAAGTTTAACAAATAAAGCTCTATTTACAGCGGTCTAAAGCTCTATTTAACCTAACTTAAATTTATAGCTTAAGGGGAGTTATTTGTATAAGTGAAATTAGTACTTTTGTTTCTAATAGCAAGTCAAAGGGATGATTTGATTAAAATATAGAAGCAATGAAAGTAAATTCCTTACAAATAGAAATTGACGGTATCGATAAGGAGATTCTTCGGGATTTGATGGAAGATGCCCGTAAGCCCATCCTTCAAATCGCCAATAAAATTGGGATTTCAGGAGCTGCAATCCATCAACGATTGCGCAAACTGGAAGAGGCAGGGGTGATTTCGGGATCAAAATTTGTGCTGAACAACAAAGTTTTGGGCTACAAAACCATGGCTTTTGTGGGGATTTACCTGGACAAAGCCTCGAGTAATTCCGAAACAGTTAGAGAATTGCGGAAAATCCCCGAAGTGATCGAATGCCATTATACGACGGGGAACTGGAGTATCTTGGTGAAAATCATCTGTAAGGATAACGAACATTTGATGCAAATGCTTAACAAAAAAATTCAACCCATCGAAGGGGTGTCCCGAACGGAAACATTTATATCTTTGGAGCAACAAATAGAACGTCAAATCCAACTTTAAAACTGGGTAATACCAATGATCATTAAAATATTTTACCAATGTCTTTATTTAAAAAATCTAAAGAAAACATCACGATTGCCTTTTATGTTATTTATACCCTAATCACCTATTTGCTATATGTAGGTTTCCCAGGCGATGCCAAAACACCTAATATGGGTGTGGTTGCTCTTTTTCTGATGATCCCTATCAGTTTTATTTACGCAGCAGTGCAGGTAGTCCGTCATTTCAACACCGATAAAAGTTACTATAAATGTTTGCTTATCCATACTGTAGCTTGGTTTTCGATTATTACTTTTTTGACGAATGTCAAACATTAATCGGACGCAATTCTCGAAAAGTTACCTCATAAAAAAAACCGTTTGAATTCTTTTCAAACGGTTTTTTTATAATTGTTTAAGGATTCCCTAATTTCTTCGGCTGTTGTACATCATTACATAGTACAGCAAAGTACCTAACGAACCAATAGCGGCAACGACATAAGTACGCGCGGCCCATTTCAATGCATCTTCAGCACCTGAATATTCGGAGGATGTAAGCATATTTTTGCCTTTTAACCAAGCCAATGCACGATTACTTGCATCGTATTCCACAGGAAGGGTGATGAAAGCGAACAAGGTAGTGGCCGCAAATATCACAATTCCAATCAGCAATAAAGCCGGAAAGGTGCGGATCATTAGTATCCCTGCCAACAGTATCCACTGCACATAACTTGAAGCGACATTCACGATAGGCACTAAGCTGGAACGCATTTCAAGCCAACCATAAGCCTTGGCATGTTGAACGGCATGACCACATTCGTGCGCTGTCACAGCCGCTGCTGCGGCATTGCGTTGGTTGTACACCGCCTCACTTAAATTAACCGTTTTGTTTGCAGGATTATAGTGGTCGGTCAATTGCCCTTCCACCGAAATTACTTTGACATCGTAAATGCCATTGTCAGCAAGCATTTTCTCTGCTATTTCTTTTCCAGACATTCCGTTTTGCAATTGAAGTTTGGAATAAAATTCAAACTTGCTCTTCAATTGACTGCTGACGAACCAACTCATTAACATGATGGCTCCAATAAGAATCATATAACTCATTCCCATGATGATTGTATTTATAGATTAACTCGGGGGTAGCATCAAATTGCGAGCCAAAGGGAATTACATCTTTTTGGCCTTGCCAAAAAAGACTACGATGCCCACTGTAAAGCGATTTTGTCCGGTTTCGCGTATCGAATTGGAAACATTGGCATAGTCTGACTTCCATTTTCCCGACAAAATGGCAACTTCATATCCCATATTCAATCGGGCGATTAAATTGTTTTTCTTTTTGATTCCGAAGCCAATAGAAGGACCGGTATACAATAGGCCATTGCGCAAACGGATATAACTGGAAGAGCTTCCTGACAAATTATTCAAATCGACTTGATTGTAATTAGAATAAATGTTCAAATCGTTAGTTGCATAAGCCAAATTCAACCCTCCTGATAACTGCATCTTTTCGTTATTGACAAAATTATAATGTCCCCGAAGGCGAAAAGAAAAATTAAAATTTGTGATGGAGTTATTCGTGTTTGTTTTTTTGTAGCTATTGGAAGCTATTTCTTCGTCAATAGACCAGTTTTTGGTTAAAAAATTCAAACCAAAAGAAAATTCGGGAACGGTATTCGACGGCTGTGGCAACCCTGCGGCTTGAATCAATGGCTCTATTTTATAATTACTGTTAAATCCAGCTCCGATGCCTCCATAAAATTGGCAACGATCGTAGTTCACAGCATCTTTGCTTTCCTGTGCAAAACCTATTTGACACAATACTAATAACCCTAAATAAATTACTTTTTTCATAAAATGTTTTTTTTTAGTTTTTTCAAATATAATTGTTTTTGGGCAATAGGCAAAATAGGCAATAGGCAGAAGGCA
>CANCJZ010000023.1 GCA_947378465.1 Flavobacteriaceae bacterium | reverse complement strand
ATTCCCTACAGGACGAAGGATGATTCCATTTTCAATAAAAAAATCATAGAGCTTGTTGCGCAACGTTCCATAATAACTTTCCTGACTGTCGGTAGCAATTTCTAAGGCAAATACAACACCCAGTACTCTAGTCGTAGTTACACGAGGATGTTGTTGTATTTTTTCTTCAAATGCCAAATGACTTTGATGGATACGCGCTATATTATCTTGCATAGCCGCAGATTGCAACAAATCGATACTCGCTAAAGCCGCAGCACAACCCGTGGGATTCGCCGTAAAGGTATGTCCGTGGAACAAGGCCTTGTTGGTATCTTCATCATAAAAACCATCAAACAACTCCTGCGTAAAAGTAGTCAAAGCCATCGGGATGGTTCCTCCTGTCAAGGCTTTAGACAAACACATCATATCCGGCTGCAAACCTAAATAATCCGATGCAAAGGTCTTTCCTGTTTTACCAAAACCCGTCATTACCTCATCGGCAATAGTGAATACTTGGTATTGTTGACACACCGCCATCAAAGCCTCTAAAGCTTCAGGCGCATACATCACCATACCGGCAGCTCCTTGCACTAAGGGCTCGTAGATAAAAGCCGCATACTCCCCTGTTTGCACCAAGGCATGCAACGCTTGAATACTTGCTGCTTCTCTTCCTTTCACGGGCACTGGAATTCGAACCACTTCTAATAATGATCCTTTAAAAGCCTCCGTAAAAAAGGAGATTCCACTGGCAGCCATAGCTGCAAAAGTATCGCCGTGGAAAGCATCTTCAAAAGCAATAATCTTGGTTTTCTGGATTCCTTTGTTGTAATTGTATTGCAAAGCCACTTTAATAGCCACTTCTACTGCGGTAGAACCGTTGTCAGAATAAAAGATTTTATTCTGATTACTCGGCAGCAACTCCATCAGTTTCTCTGAAAGCAATACCGCTTTGTCGTGGGTAAATCCTCCAAACAAAACGTGCTCTAGCGTTGTCAACTGTTTATAAATGGCCTCGGCAATTACCTTGTTGGAATGTCCGTAAGGATTCACCCACCAAGAGGCTATAGCGTCTATATATTCTTTTCCGTTTTCATCCCATAACAAAGCGCCTTCACCTTTTACGATGGCAGGAAAATCTTTGGCGGTTTTGTGTTGGGTATAGGGATGCCAATTGTGGACTTTATCTCGATTTGATAATGACATTACTGTATGATTTAGGTTGCAAAGATAGGCGAACTAGCCACTGCGTATAAAATGCTTTATTTAAAGTTTTGCTAAATTATCTCGGAATTTATCGGCGTAATAGCGAATAACGTTAGCATCGAAATAAGGTTCTTGTTCAATTCTACCAATACATTTCAGTTGCGTTTTATTGAGAATGATCTGCTCAGTGGCAGTATTTTCATCTCCTGAAAAGATAATCCCTGCTATGCTGATGTTTCTACTTTTCAATGCTTCCACGGTTAATAGTGTATGATTGATACTCCCTAAATAATGACGGGAAACAAGAATGACCTTATAGTCTTTTTGAATCAAATCAATCACACTATCATTAGTATTCAACGGTACCAATACCCCTCCTGCTCCTTCAATCACAAGATGATTTTTAGTTTTAGGCGTGCTGATCTTTTTTAAATCAATGACCACTCCATCAATTTCGGCTGCCAAATGAGGACTGGCAGGCGTATTCAAAGCATAAGCGTTGTCGTGGATTTTGGTTTTGTCGTTAGACAAATAACGGAGCACTTTATGACTGTCGGAATTGTGTAAATCTCCTGCTTGAATTGGTTTCCAATAATCGGCTTCAAGGGCTTCGGTAACAATTGCAGAAGCTATCGTTTTGCCTACATCGGTTCCGATACCTGTGATGAATAGTTTCATAATAAAATTTTGATTGCAAAGTTCGTTAAGAAAACACAAACAGAAACACTATTTAAGTTTTATTTAAAAAACAAAAGCAGTCAAAAGCTCCAATAAGCTTGCAATTTCTGCTTCACTATTATAAGAATGTATGCAAATACGAAGACGCTCCTGTCCTTCAGGAACCGTAGGAGACAAGATTGGTTTGACGTCAAAACCTTTTTCTTGCAAAGCCAAAGCACAGGCTTTTACCTTTTCATTCCCTGGAATGATGGCCGATTGAATGGCCGAAATACTACGAACAAAAAGAGGCTTTAGACTCAACAAATTCTTTTGTTGATTGAAATATTGAATATTGTGACGCAATTGTTCTATGGCTGTTGACTGCATCTCTAATTGCTGATAGGCAACGATGATGGTGGCCACCGAATGCGGTGACAAACCCGTAGTATAGATAAAACTACGCGCAAAATTGACTAAATAGTCCTTCAACAATTGACTTCCTAAGACAGCTGCTCCGTGGCAACCCAATCCTTTTCCAAAGGTAATGATACGTGCAAACACCTTATCATGTTGGTTCAACTCTTGAAACAATCCTTGTCCTTGTGGACCAAACACTCCGAGCGCATGGGCTTCATCCACCACTAATCGGGCGGAGTATTGTTGGGAAAGAGCGATTAAGTTTTCAATTTCAGGAGTGTCGCCATCCATAGAGAACACACTTTCGGTAGCGATATAGATTTCGAATTCCTCACCTTCAGATTGGAACTTTTGAAGCAATCGCTCTAGGTCTTCCGAATCGTTGTGTATGTATTTATAAGATTTGGCCTTACTCATTTGAATCCCATCGCGGATAGAAGCGTGGCACAACTCATCAAAGAGAATGATGTCCTGACGCTGTGGCACCGAACTGAAAAAGCCTACATTGGCATCATATCCTGAATTAAAGATCAAAGCGGCTTCGGATAGATGGAACTGAGCCATTACCGCTTCCGCTTGTAGATACAAACTGTGATTGCCTGATAATAATCGGGATCCGGTTGCGCCATTTACTTTTATATTGGCATCTATAAGTAATTGATGGGCTTGATTGAAAATCAATTCGCTTTGTGCAAATCCTAAATAATCATTGGAAGCAAAGTCTACTCCTTTTCGCGATAGCGGTAAGGAACGTAAAGATTGATTCGACAAACGCTGATCGAGTTTGGATTGTAATGCTTTAGGGAATGATTTCATAATTGCAAATATAAACTTTTAGAGGAAAGAAGAAAGAAGCAAGAAGCAAGATATTGCGGTTAGGGAGAATAGAGAATTGATAATAAAAAAGGAATCATTATCACGATAGCTATTCATGTCTCGAAACCTGACCGGTTTGCTAAGAACACCAATTATAGAAACAATTAGAAATCAATCAACATTAATCAGGGAGGTTCAATTACGTTAAGAAAACAAATAAAAAACATTTTGAAAGAGTGAAAATGGATTTTGAAAGAGTAGAAAACTATTTTGAAAGAGCAGAAAACAGTTTTGAAAGAGTAGAAAAATGTTTTGAAAGAGGGGATTAGTCATTAGATTGTGTAAACTCAAAAATAGGTCACCCCGAAGGGGCTTGGGTATCATTAGCATATACATTTCTACAAACGCTAAGCCCCCACGTGGCTTCTGGGCTTTTGCGAGGAGTGTTTTTTTTGTCTATTGTATGGTGTATAATGTATATGACGAGGTGGAAATTGCCGGTCCGTATGGTTCGTGTCTCTTTGTGTAATAAACCACATAGTTCGCATAGATACATAGTATATGGCGCATATTTAAGGCGCTTTGCTTCCCATAGGGCACATAGAGTTGTGTTTGCGGTTGTGTTTACTAATTTGATAGCATGCAAAGGTGTTGGGATATTAATTGGGGAGTTTCTTTGGGGGAGTTCTTTGGGGGAGTTCTTTGGGGAGTTCTTTGGGGATTTTTTGGTGTAAATGTTATTTATATGTAATAGCTTTTTTATTGAGGTTTGTTTTTAATTGTTCTGAATAGAAAAATTGTTTATTAAATAAAAATCATCATATGAATGAGGGTTCGCGCGAGGGATTGAAGCGGAAATCCTTTTGTTTTTTTTCTTAAAAAAACAAAAGATTGAAGCGGAAAGCCCGGTCCGAAGGACGCGCCATTCTTTTTAGGCAATAGGCATTAGGCAATAGGCATTAGGACGTTGGGGTTACGTTGGGTTATCTTTTTAGTCTTTAGGCAATAGGCATTAGGACGTTGTGGTTACGTTGGGTTATCGTTTTAGGCTTTAGGCAATAGGCATTAGGACGTTGTGGTTACGTTGGGTTATCGTTTTAGTCTTTAGGCATTAGGCATTAGGACGTTGTGGTTACGTTGGGTTATCGTTTTAGGCTTTAGGATGTTGTGGTTACATTGGGTTATCGTTTTAGGCTTTAGGCAATAGAACGTTGTGGTTACATTGGGTTATCATTTTAGGCTTTAGGATGTTGGGGTTAGGTTGGGTTACTGATATGATGCTACTATTGCGGAAATTCAAAGTGATTGGGGAATAAATACAAAATACTCTATAACCACAACGTACAATATACAGTATACAATATACAGAATACAGTATACAACAAAAAAAGACCCCCTTAAAAAGGAGGTCTTAGTATTATAAAAAAGAATTGTGTTAGTCGGCTAAAACAATTACTTTATTGTCTTTCATTTCAATAGTTCCTGAAGCGATTTCAAGGTTGTAGTTTTGCTCATTTACCTTAGTAAATTTTGCTGCTACCTCTTTTTCAAACTTAAAACTGTTAGCCGTAATTTTAACGACTCCTTGTTTTAAAGTAGAAACTATTGGTGCGTGATTATTCAAGATTTGAAAAGACCCGTTTACTCCTGGGAGATAAACAGAGGTTACTTCGCCTTTGAATAAAGTAGCTTCCGGTGATACTATTTCTAAAATCATACTTTATATTTAAAATTTCAAATTTTAAAATTCCAAATTCCAACTTGGGATTTGTGATTTTATTTTTGAAGCTAATCAAGCGAGCTTGAATTATGCTTCTGCTAACATTTTTTGACCTGCTTCGATAGCGTCTTCAATAGTTCCTTTAAGGTTGAAAGCTGCTTCTGGTAAGTGGTCTAATTCACCATCAATGATCATGTTGAATCCTTTGATAGTATCTTTAATGTCAACTAATACTCCTGGGATACCTGTAAATTGCTCAGCAACGTGGAACGGTTGAGACAAGAAACGTTGTACACGACGTGCTCTAGATACCGATAATTTATCTTCTTCAGATAACTCTTCCATACCAAGAATCGCGATGATATCTTGAAGTTGTTTGTATTTTTGAAGGATTTCTTTTACTCTTTGAGCACAGTTGTAGTGGTCATCCCCTAAGATTTGAGGAGTAAGGATTCTAGAAGTAGAATCCAATGGATCTACTGCTGGATAGATTCCAAGCTCAGCAATTTTACGAGACAATACTGTTGTTGCATCTAAGTGAGCAAAGGTAGTAGCCGGAGCTGGATCCGTTAAGTCATCCGCAGGTACGTATACCGCTTGAACCGATGTAATAGAACCTTTGTTAGTAGAAGTAATACGCTCTTGCATAGCTCCCATCTCAGTTGCTAATGTAGGTTGGTATCCTACCGCAGATGGCATACGACCTAAAAGAGCCGATACCTCAGAACCTGCTTGTGTAAAACGGAAGATGTTGTCAACGAAGAAAAGTACGTCTTTCCCTTGATCAGAACCAGCACCATCACGGAAATACTCAGCGATAGATAAACCAGACAAAGCAACACGTGCTCTAGCTCCAGGTGGCTCATTCATCTGACCGAATACGAAAGTCGCTTTAGACTCTCTCATTCCAGGTTTGTCTACTTTAGTTAAATCCCATCCTCCATTTTCCATAGAGTGCATGAAATCGTCACCGTATTTGATAATTCCTGACTCTAACATCTCACGAAGTAAGTCATTTCCTTCACGTGTACGTTCTCCTACTCCTGCGAATACAGAAAGTCCACCGTGACCTTTTGCAATATTGTTGATCAACTCCTGGATCAATACCGTTTTACCTACTCCAGCACCACCGAATAAACCAATTTTACCTCCTTTTGCATAAGGCTCAATTAAGTCGATTACTTTAATACCAGTAAATAAAACTTCAGAAGAAGTTGATAAATCTTCGAATCTAGGTGCTTGTCTGTGAATAGGCATTCCGTTAGCACCGTCTTTAGGTAAATCTCCTAAACCATCGATAGCATCTCCAATTACATTGAAAAGACGACCGTAGATATCTGCCCCAACAGGCATTTGGATCGGTGCACCAGTTCCAACTACTTGAGTCCCTCTAGACAAACCGTCTGTAGAGTCCATAGAGATTGTACGAACTGTATCTTCACCGATGTGAGATTGTACTTCAAGAATTAACTTAGTACCGTTTTTGTTGATGATTTCTAATGAATCATAAATTTTTGGAAGTTCAGCTTCTTTAGTATCAAATACTACGTCTACTACTGGTCCAATGATTTGTGCAACTTTACCTATTACTTTTGACATTGCTTATGTATTTATTAAATAGCGTTTTGTAATTAAAATCTAGACGATTTTTTCGTGTGCAAAGATAATTTTTCTAATTTGAAAATCAACACAAACAGAATGTTTTTTTACAAGTTTTTTGATTTTTTTATTGCAAAGTACAGAGAAAGCAATAAAATAAGCAGTATTTAACTAAAAAAACCATCCGATAAGACGGATGGTTTTAGGAAAATACTATTAGAAGAATCTTACAAACCAGCAGGATAACTCAATGGGAAATCTTGAGGTTTGTACATTTTGAATGTAGAACCGTAAGTAGCGTTGATTGCTTCTAAAAATTTATTAGCAATATAGGCTTGACCTCTAGCGGTAGGATGAACACCATCCAAACCGAAAGCACCACCTTGAACAAAGGCAGAAGTCATATTAAAGTTGTCAAAACTAATTCCACTTGGTGTAGCCAATTGCGACATTACTGCGTTAGCATCAACGAAAGCCAATCCATTAGCTGTAGCAGCCGCTTTGATGGTTACGTTATAAGCATCCGTAGCTGTTTTTAAATCGCTAATTTCAGTAGGAATTAAAATGTGTTTGTCTTGTAAAGGATAGGTAATTCCAAAAGAATTGATAGGAGCAGGAATTCCAGCAGGAGCTGTTCCAATCACTGATTGTGTAGTTAACAACACTAAATCAGTAGCTGTAGCTTGACGCGCTTGTCCGTAAACTTGTCCGTAAAAAGCAGCTGTAGAAGCTCCTAAAGAAGGTGTAAATGCTGCAGTCAATTGTGCTGATAAATCAGTTAAAGATTCATCTTTAATCAACAATGGATTTGCCGCAGTGGTAGACAATAAATGAATTCTATCACCCGCACCGAAAGCCGTTAAAGCTTGACTTAATGGGCCGTATAATTGAGTGTTCAATTGTGTAATAGTTGCTTGTCCAGTTGCTACATTTCCATTTCCAATAACACTAGCAGTAAGTGGATTGAAAGGGATTGTAGTAAAGAAAGGAATAGAGCTCACATAAGGAATGTTCGCAATAACCCCTTTAGCTCCACCTGAAGTTAAGGTTGTTACTAAATAGTTATAAGTACCATCAAATCCAACACCAGGAGCACCTGTTGCAGGGGTAATAGGATTCGTACCATCGCCACCTGTAGTAGCATATCCTAACACATCATTATTACCAATCCAAAGTGAAAAGAAAGTAGGCTGTTGTGCCATAGCATCTGCTAAAACTGAGGTCGTAGCACTTGATGCAAAACGTGCAAAATATGGGTTAGCAGTACCTGTAGCAACCCCAGCCGGGTTACCATAGTTAGGCGCTAACAAATGGAAACTTTTAGCTCCAGGAACACCCATATTATTGAAAGGACCTGCTAAATGATTCAATACTTCAGTAGTAGGAGTACCCGGTAAATTTACTGGAGCCGAACCATTAAAAATTAGACGAGTGGCTTGGATAATATTCCCACCTAATAATAGACCACCAATATTATCATTCATCATAGGAGTACTGAATGCTCCTCCACCCGCTTGGGCAAATTGTTGCGATAATAAGTTAGGATAAGCATTCATCTGTCCCGCTTGAAACAAAGCGCCATCCGAAAATCCTGAAGTGATTGAATTCCCTAAAGCTACATATTTAGTAAAATTAGCAGAACCCGCAGTTACTGGAACATCAGCAACCGTATTATCGTCATTATTATTACATGCTACAAAGGTTAACGAAACCAATACTAGCCATTTTATATTTTTTATCATAATTTATATTATTAAATTAAATCTTTAATTATGGATTAATAGTTAATGAAACTAAATATTGTTGTCCGATTTTACCCGCACCAACAACTTGAAGATAGTCAGGACCACCGATATTAGAAGCACTAGCTTTGATAACAGATTTCAAACTAGGAATAGCATAGCTCACTTGAGCATCAAATACTCTGATCACCGGAATTGTTCCATCGGCAAAAGAAGATTGCCATTGGTAGGTATCACTCCATCTATAGTTGATGTTGAATCCAAAGTTTTTAAATAATTTAGGATTTCCAAAAGAAGCTTTAACTCTGTGTTTAGGCGTATTGAAATACGAAATAAAGTTAGGATCTTGATCTTTATTATAGCTGAATTCAGCGTGGTTATAATTAGCACCAACTTCAAAGTCTTTGTATACTTTTTTAGTTAAACCAACACCAAAACCAAATGAATTCACTTTAGTTAATGAATTTGAATATACTTGGAACATTCTTATATCATTATTTTGAACCGCTTGAACTGCTAAAGAAGTGTTAGAATTTACATCCCCATAATAAGGAGTGTACACACGAGCCGTAGTAGCAAAGTTGTTGTAGATGTTGTAATAAGCATTCAAGTCAACTGCTAATGTATTTTGAACAATACCTTTATAACCAATTTCAAAAGCTTTTACTTGTTCTGGTTTTACATAACCTAATTTAGAAACTTGTAAGTCGTTAGAGTTACCAGTTTGTTTAAACAAAGCAACTGATTCAGAAGTATACGCATTATTATAAGCATTCAAACCAGTAAGCGTTACATTGGCTTGGTTACCATTCAATGCTTGACCTGCAGGACTTACTAATTGAGTTTCCGTATAACGATTCAAGTTATCAGGAGCAGAACCAATCAAAGCGAAAGTACCGATGTTTAAACCGATGTACTGATCTTGAGTAGTTGGATTTCTAAACCCTGTTTGGAACGAAGCTCTTAAGTTGTGGTTTTTCTTTTGACCAGCAGAATACACAACAGATAATCTTGGAGAGTATTGCCCTTCAAAGTTTTTAGATTTATCATAACGAATAGATCCTGTAAATTTCAAACGGTCATTTAATAATTTCTTTTGAACTTGAGTATAGAAACCATACTCAGTATATTTTAACGGACCATCGAAGTCAGTGAAGATAGTTCCTTTAGAATTCATTACATATTCTCTAGCAGAACCTCCGACTTGAATTTCAGCAAACTTGATTAAGTTTTTGAAGTTATAATTATAGTCTGTATGGTATAATTTAGATTGGTCTAAGAATTTAGAACCATAATTATTCAACTGAGCATTGCTTGTAACCGCGTTAAAAGCGTTTTGGAAAGCAGTAGTACCTGGTTGAAATTGAGGTTGTCCGTTCGGTGTTAAAGGAAGTGGTGTATTGTTGATGTTGTTATCTGCAAAACCTCTAGCAAATTTATCCGCTTGAGTAGCCGTATAACCTAAACCAATTTGAGATTGTAAATAAGCAGTAGCATAATCCGTAAACCAACCAGTATCTGATTTAGCCAAACGGTTCATGTTTAAAGCGGTGAACTGCATATCATAAGAATCACCAGCATTTTCAGTAGACATATATCCTCTAACGAAGAAGTTTTTACCTTTGAATTCTGCTCTAGTTTGTTGCATGATAAAGTTTTTCAACATATATCTACTTGCTCCTTGATAAACAGTATTTCCCATTCCAACTTTGTGTTGTAAGATGATTTCTCTATCATCTGCCCATGGCTTGAAATGCAAAGCAAAATCTGCTTTTAAACTTTTGATATTGTTATTCGTCAAGTCTTGCTCACGGTATCCTGTTCTACTTACTTGACCAACGTTAGGAATAAAAGTAGAAGCTTCATCTCCATAAACATTCATACCATTATAGTTTCTGTTAGCGTCGTGTCCAACAGCTCCACCATTCACATCACTAGTATCACCAGCAACCCATTCTTTAGCGCTCATATAAGTGAAGTTCCCTTTCATAGCAAAATGCTTAGAAAAAGCATGAGCAGCACGTACACCATAATCCCAATAATCATTAGCGCCCGCTAATTGCTGATTGGTTTGACCATATTTTACATAAGTACTGATTCCTTGGTTTGTAAAAGGACTTTTACTATTCATGAATAAGATACCATTAAAAGCATTCGCTCCATACAAAGCAGAAGAAGCTCCAGGAAGTAACTCCACACTTTGAACATCTAATTCAGAAATCCCCACTAAATTCCCTAGCGGGAAATTTAAAGCTGGAGAAGAGTTGTCCATCCCATCAACCAACTGCATAAAACGAGTATTCGCAATAGTAGAGAATCCACGAGTGTTGATAGACTTAAATGAAATACTACTGGTATTAAAGTGTACTTCTTTAAGGTTTTCTAAGCCATCATAATAGTTAGCCGCTGTTGTGCTTTTGATTTGTTGTAATCCCATTCGTTCCACAGTAACGGGAGATTCCAAGATTCTCTCAGGCGTTCTAGAAGCCGAAACAATGATTTCATCAAGTTTAGTTTCTTGAGCCTGCAAGACTACATCCACAGATTGATTGTTAGAAGTGATTTGTTTTTTTTCAACACCAAAACCAATGCTTGAGATCTCGATCGAAAACGGTGGTTTTTTAGATGTTTTCAAAGTAAATTTTCCGTTACTATCGGTTACGGTTCCTGCTGATTCTCCAGCAACCCTTACGTTGGAACCAGGAATTGGTTCATTTTTGCCGTCTTTAACTGTCCCCGAAATTGTGGTTTGAGCGAATGAAATACTGCAAAAAAACAACGTCAAAATAAAATAATAAATCTTCATTAGGTTATAATTTTGTGTTAGTTTAAGAAGCCAAAATACAATTTTTTTTTGATTTCAATAAAAAAAGCGAGATAAATCTCGCTTTTAGTAATTTTTGACTTAATTTTTTAACTATTCTACGGTAACGGATTTAGCTAAATTACGAGGTTGATCTACATTACAACCTCTCAATACCGCAATATGATAAGACAATAACTGTAAAGGAATTGTAGTCAATAAAGGCGACAAAGCATCCGAAGTTTCAGGGATTTCGATAACGTGATCGGCAAGTTCTTTTACTTGGACATCTCCTTTTGTTACGACGGCAATAATTTTTCCACTTCTGGATTTAATTTCCTGAATATTACTTACCACTTTATCATAATGTCCTTGTTTAGGAGCAATAACAATTACTGGCATTTTTTCATCGATTAAAGCAATCGGTCCGTGTTTCATTTCAGCAGCAGGATACCCTTCGGCATGGATGTATGAAATTTCTTTTAATTTCAAAGCTCCTTCAAGTGCCACAGGGAAATTATATCCTCTACCTAAATACAAACAGTTAGTAGCATCTTTATAGATTTCGGCAATTTGTTTTGCGATATCATTAGTATTCAAAGCTTCTTCCACTTTTTCAGGAATCAACTCTAATTCTTGTAAATAACGGTGGTAATCAGAGTTAGTCATCGTTCCTTTAGCATTAGCCAAACGAAGCGCTAACATTGTCAATACAGTAATTTGTGTAGTAAATGCTTTTGTAGAAGCCACTCCAATTTCAGGACCAGCATGAGTATAAGCACCAGCGTGAGTTTCTCTAGAAATAGAAGAACCAACTACATTACAAACACCAAATACAAAGGCTCCTTTTTCCTTAGCTAACTTAATCGCAGCTAAAGTATCCGCTGTTTCACCAGATTGTGAAATTGCAATTACAATATCTTTAGGAGTAATGATTGGATTTCTATATCTAAATTCAGAAGCGTATTCCACCTCAACAGGGATTCTAGCAAACTCTTCAATAACATATTCTGCTACCAAACCAGCATGCCAAGACGTTCCACAAGCGATGATTAAGATTCTGTCAGCATTTAGGAATTTTTCTAAATTATCTTCCACCCCAGCCATCTTAATAATACCACTATTTGCAAGTAATCTACCTCTATAAGTGTCTTTAATTACACTAGGTTGTTCATAGATTTCTTTAAGCATAAAATGATCGTAACCTCCTTTTTCAATTTGCTCCAAATTCATTTGAAGTTCCTGAACATAAGGATCTACAAGAGTATCATCTTTAATTTTTCTAATTTTTAATGGTTTGTGTAAACGCACAATTGCCATTTCTTCATCTTCTAAATAAATAGCATTTGAAGTATACTCAATAAAAGGAGAGGCGTCCGAAGCAATGAAATATTCACCTTCACCTACTCCAATTGCTAATGGGCTACCTAAACGTGCCACAACAATTTCATTCGGTTTCTTTTTATCAAAGACACAGATTGCGTAAGCACCTACCACTTGATTAAGGGCAACTTGAACAGCCTTTCCAAGTTTTAAGTTTTCTTTTTTCTGAACCTCTTCAATCAAATTAATTAACACCTCTGTATCAGTATCAGAAGAGAATTTGTAACCTCTATTGATTAACTCTTTTTTTAAAGGCTCATAGTTCTCAATAATACCATTGTGGATAATACACAAATCTCCAGAATTAGACAAATGTGGGTGAGAGTTCACATCATTAGGCACCCCGTGAGTTGCCCAACGCGTATGACCAATTCCAATAGTCCCGTTAGCAGAAAATTCTTTTGAAGATTTTTCCTCTAAATCAGAAACTTTACCTTTTGTTTTAGAAACTTTTAGGTCATTTCCATCATACAACATCACTCCTGCACTGTCATAACCTCTATACTCTAGACGTTTTAATCCTTTGATTACTATAGGATATGCTTCGCGATATCCAATATATCCAACAATTCCACACATAAGCTTTATATTTATTATTATTCGGGTTTAGTATAATAGATTCTAAGTTTAATTCTTTTACTATCAGGGTTGTCAGTTCCTTGTTTACTACCATACAAGATAGTTCCAAATGGGTTTGCAACCGACATCATAGGAAAATATTTAACTGCCTTAGAACTTGAGTCATCAGTAAACGGAAATGGATTTTTCAAATATACCTCACTAGCTGACATTATAGATTCCGTCACCACTAATCCAAGACGAACATTGGTGGAATCATTTTTAATCAAATTCCTAATGTGATTGGTAAGTTTGACACTGTATTTATAACCTCTATCTCCATTGGCTACATTTACCAAAGTACCATCAGATTTAACTAAGATACCTCCATGTACATATTTATTATATTTAGGGGTAATCCCATTTGTATTATCATAATAATAATCAACTATAGGTCGGTTATTATTCAAATCGTACAGATATACCCTATTAGGTTCAGGAGCACCTGTCATAGCATTTTGCTTGACATAAAAGGTCAAACTAGCATCATTAACCATCGGCAATTGACCATTAGCAGGATTTCTTAAATCATCCAATTCATCAGGAACACCATTAGATCCGCTTACAGAAACTCCATCAACATATTTTCTAACATCTTCTTTTCCAAACAAATCAATAACTGCCATGGAACCGTCTCCTCCTTTTAAATACAATTCGGAATCGCCATTAGTAACATCAGGAGTTACTGGATTAACAAATTCATTATTTAAAGTATTCAAACAATTACCAGTCATATTTAAGGTTATTGTTCTTTTTAGAGAAGTTGCATCTGTTGAAGAAGTTGCATCATGATAAACTATGGTAATCTTTCCTTGAGCAAAATTCATTCGAGCTAAACTACCTTGGTTCGCCGAATTAGCATTGGCTTCAACTTTAAAATACAAGCCTTTATAGTAATCTTTAAAAACACTATTATTGATTAAATTATCATTAGAAGTTTTTAAAATATCATTTAAAAAAGGAGTTTTATCAAGATCCATATACATCCCAGGTGCCAAACGAGTTCTGACAGTACTAGTCACTGTTACATTTCCACTTCCGTCGGTAGTCGTTTCAAAAAATTTAATTTGAGAACTATTAAAAGTGAAATTGTCATTTTGAGTAGCATCCGATGAATTATTCAAACGACTCACCATTGGAGTTAAAAACTCTACATCGGATTGTTGATCAGAATAATATTTTTGTTTTTGTTGAAACCCTGTAAGAGGATCATAATCGTTCAATTGAAAATTGGATCGATATACACTTAATTTAATTGGATTACTTCCTTGAATAGAATCTAAAGTATAAGTACTATCACCAGAATCCGAATCAGTACTTACATAAGTGGAATAATATGGCACATAAAGATAAACAGAATCTATAGAAACATTTGCTTTATCGTACACATACAACGAGCCATCATTCATTTGCAATTTTGTTAAAAAACAAGCCGTTGTTTTTCCGAAAACTGGATTATTATAATACCCTATAGAGTTAATAGGTAAATTATTGGTTTGCACAGGACCAAGACTTTGATTATAGGCGATAACAGTAGAAGTAGAATCACATAACAATCCATAATGATTATCTCCAACTATATTGGCTCCAATATCCGAAAACTCACGGTCACAGGAAATAAAGAAAGTAGTGATTAAACTAAAAACGACAACTCTAACTAGAAAATTAATTTTCTTACTCATTTTAAAAATCTTAAATTATAACAATTTTTTATAAAAAGAGGTATAGGCTTCCGCAAAACCATCTTTCGAAGCGAAAGGTAAAAAAGGTTTTTGTGAAGATTCTATATATTTTGTTAAACTTGCCGAAAGATTATCTGAAGCAATAATAATCCCATCAGAATGATTAATTGAAGACTTGATAATGTTTTCATAGTTCGGTTCTTTCAATTCCCCAATAGCCTCTAATGGAATTCCATCAAAGCCAATTTTATTAATCATCTCTGAATCTAAAGCCCCTTCAAAAGACTGACTATAAATTGAGCTTACAATTTTGGTTTCCGAGAAAAGAGCTTCATCTTTATAATAATGCTTCATATAAATTGGCAACATTGAAGCCATCCAACCATGAACATGAATAATGTCTGGAACCCAATTTAGTTTCTTTACCGTTTCTACTACTCCTTTTGCAAAAAAGATTGCACGCTCATCATTATCAGGATACAACACTCCTTCTTCATCAGAAAAGGTTGCTTTTCTTTTAAAATACTCGTCGTTATCAATAAAATATACTTGAATTCTTTCTTTAGGAATGGAAGCCACTTTGATAATCAAAGGCATATCCACATCATTCACAACCAAATTCATTCCCGATAAACGAATTACCTCATGCAATTGATGTCTTCTTTCATTTATATTTCCATATCTTGGCATGAAAATTCTAATTTGTCCGCCCTGATCGTTAATCATTTTTGGCACATCATACGACATCAATGAAACTTCATTTTCCGCTAGATAAGGCACCACTTCAGATGATACATATAATATCCTCTTGTCTTCCATAATGAAATTTATTTTGTTTATTGGCAATAAAAACCATGCAAAATTACAAAAATTTATGCAGTTATTTACTAAAGTAGTAAGTTTGTAACCTATTTTAATAAAAAGAGTATGCTTGTTTTTAACAACAAAGTCGAATTAAACCTTTGCCTACAAAGCAAAAGCACCCCAAACACAACTATAGGTTTTGTCCCAACAATGGGTGCATTACACGATGGTCATCTTTCTTTATTAAAAGAATCCATCAAAAACAACAAGATCACCGTGATTAGCATTTTTGTAAATCCAACGCAATTTAACAATGTTGAAGATTTAGAAAAATACCCAAGAACTTTAGAAGATGATGTTGAAAAAATCAAAACGGTTTCGGAAGACATAATAGTATATGCTCCCACTGTAGAAGATATATATGAAGGAAACACCATTTCTCAACATTACAATTTTGACGGATTAGAAAATCAAATGGAAGGTAAATTTCGACCAGGACATTTTGACGGAGTTGGAACAGTGGTTAAACGTTTGTTCGAAATTGTTAAACCCCATTTTGCCTACTTTGGTGAAAAAGATTTTCAACAACTTCAAATCATTAAAAAGTTGGTCGAAAAAGAAAAACTCTCTGTTACTATTGTGGGTTGTCCAATTCACAGAGAAAAGTCTGGATTAGCGATGAGCTCCAGAAACCAACGTCTTTCAGAGGAAGAAAGAAAACAAGCCAAAATAATATTCACTATATTGAATCAAGCAAAGCTACTTTTTGGCAAAAAATCGGCTAAAGAGGTCCACGATTTTGTAGTCAAATCTTTTGATAAAATCTCCAATTTTGATTTGGAATACTTTGAAATAGCTGATGAAAAAAAACTACTTAGTTGTGTTCGGAAAAGTAAAAACAAAAAATATCGCGCTTTTATAGCAGTTTTTGTCAACAAAATCCGATTGATTGATACAATTTCATTAAATTAATTTACTTTTGCACCATGCATATTCAAGTAGTAAAATCCAAAATCCACAGAGTCAAAGTGACTGGTGCCGATTTGAACTATATCGGTAGTATCACTATTGACGAAGCATTAATGGATGCTTCAAACCTAATTGAAGGAGAAAAAGTTTCTATTGTTAACATCAACAATGGGGAACGCTTCGAAACATACGCTATCAAAGGCGCAAGAAATTCAGGTGAAATCACTTTAAACGGCCCTGCGGCTCGTAAAGTTCATACCGGTGACATCATTATTATTATTTCTTAC
The DNA here is from genome assembly GCA_947378465.1 of Flavobacteriaceae bacterium. GTDB lineage: Bacteria > Bacteroidota > Bacteroidia > Flavobacteriales > Flavobacteriaceae > Flavobacterium. The sequence goes on along the minus strand of CANCJZ010000023.1, from coordinate 4,763 downwards.
GCTACTCTTGAGTTCGAAGAAGCAAAATCTTTCAAACCTTGGCTCGTTTTCCCTAATGAAAACGACAATTCATTGAAATAATATTTTGAAAAGTAAAATCAGTAAATGGTTATCCATCATTATCCCTCTTATTTTAGGAATTGGATTAATAGCCTACCAATACCATAATTTCTCTGATCAACAAATTATAGAAATTAAAGGGTACTTTAAAAATGCTGATTATTTTTACATCTACCTTTCGCTCATCATTGCATTATTTGGATTTTGGTCTCGAGCTTATCGATGGAAATTTTCCCTCGAACAGTTAGGCTATCAAACCAAATTTCACAACAATTTAATGGCAGTATGCATTGCATACTTAATGAACCTCACCATTCCACGATCAGGGGAAATCTCTCGCGCTTTAGTTTTAAAAAAGTATGAAGAGGTGCCTTTTGATAAAGCTTTCGGTACTATTGTAGCAGAAAGAGTAGTTGACTTTTTAATATTTTTACTCTTTGTAGTTTCAGCCTTCTTTATCGAATTTGATATTCTTAAAGAATATGTCACTAAACATATTCCGATTGAAAAACTAAGCATACTGTTTGCTATAGCAATTGTCGGCTTGATTGCCTTTGTAGTGATTTGGTTCTATTCCAATTGGAAAATTGTAAACTTACTGAAAGATAAATTCTCAGGATTAATCGAAGGAATGACCAGTATCTTGAAGATGAAACACAAATGGGCATTTTTATTTCATTCCTTTTTCATTTGGTTCACGTATCTTTTAATGTTTTATATCACCATTTTTGCATTAAAAGAAACCAGCAACATAAGTTTAGGAGCTGTAATTGTAGGCTTTATTTTTGGAAGCCTAGCTATTGGATTTACCAATAGTGGCTTTGGAGTTTATCCATTTATCATCGCTGAAATTTTATTTCTATATGCCGTTCCTCAAACTGCTGGAACTGCTTTTGGATGGTTGATTTGGACTTCACAAACGATTTTGACTGTGGCTCTTGGTGGCCTGTCATTTTTATTCCTTCCCATATTAAATAGAAAATAATTATTATATTGCTGACTTTAAAAACCCCCTCTTTTAAACCCAACAATATAACTATGAAAAAATTAATATTCCTTTTAGCCATAAGCTTCTCTGTTTCGGCATTTTCTCAAATAGTAAACGACAGTATTCTTTCCAAAAAAACAGATGCTTACCGTCAGCTTTCCATTTCCCTTCCGCAATCCTATAAAAAAGATTCTAAAAAAGTATACCCGCTACTCCTATTATTAGATGGCGACTATTTATTTGATCCTTTTCAAGGAGCCCTAAGTTATGGAAACTATTGGGATGATCTTCCTGAAACGATTATAGTTGGTTTACATCAAAACACCAATAGTGAGCGCTATGACGATTGCACCATTGATGACAAAACGGGATTACCTGAAGGCAAAGGCGCTAAGTTCTTTGAATTTATTGGAGGTGAATTATTGCCTTACCTTCAGACGAAGTACCGAATCGCTCCTTTCAAAATCATAGCCGGACACGATTTAACCGCTGGCTTTATCAATTTCTTTTTATACAAAGACGAACCTTTGTTCAACGCTTATATCTCATTAAGCCCTGAACTTTCTGCGGATATGGAAGTAAATATTGCATCTCGACTTTCGGCAATGAAACAATCTGTTTTCTATTATCTTTCTTCTGCCGATGGTGACATCAAAAAAATGAAAGAACCAATAAGTCTTTTAGATCAAAATATGAAAACGGTGACGAATCCAAATGTAAATTATCGCTATGACGAAATTAGTGGAGCCTCTCATTATTCACTAGTGTTATACTCCGTTCCTAATGCCTTATACCAAATCTTTGCTACCTATCAACCTATTTCCAATAAAGAATTTCAGGATAAAATCGTCAAACTCCCTTCAGGATATGCCGACTATTTAAAAACCAAATATGAGGTTTTAGAAAAAGCTTTAGGAATGAAAATGGCAATTCGTTACAACGATTTCAAAGCAATCGAAGCGGCAATAGGCAAAAACCAAGCCTTTAACGATTATGAGCAATTGGCGCAATTGGCTAATAAATCCTACCCAAAAGCAATGTTAGGCGAATACTACCTTGCTAAATACTACGAAAAAAACGGCGATAACAAAAGAGCCACTAAATCTTATCAGAATGCTTTTATGATGGAACCTATTGGGGACTTGACTAAAGACATGATGCTGGAAAAAGCAGAAGAACTAAGAGGACAATTAAAAAAATAATGGCTAAAGTAAAAACTTCTTTTTTCTGTCAAAACTGTGGCGCACAATATGCCCGATGGCAAGGTCAATGCAATTCCTGCAAGGAATGGAATACCATTGCCGAAGAGATCATTCAAAAAGAAGAAAAGGCCTCGTGGAAACCCAATGACAACGAAGTAAAAAAAGCGTCCAGACCGCTGCGAATTAACGAAATCGACACCACACTTGAAGTCCGAATGGACACTACTGATGCCGAACTCAATCGCGTACTCGGGGGTGGAATTGTACCTGGTTCTTTAATTTTATTAGGAGGTGAACCTGGGATCGGAAAAAGCACGCTTCTTTTACAAATTTCTTTAAAATTGCCTTACCGAACCTTATATGTTTCCGGTGAGGAAAGTCAAAAACAAATTAAAATGCGTGCCGAACGCATTACTCCTAACGGTGACAATTGTTATATACTTACCGAAACCAAAACTCAAAACATTTTTCGCCAAATTCAGGAAATAGAACCCGAGATAGTCATCATCGATTCTATCCAAACCTTACATACCGACTTTATTGAATCTACCGCTGGAAGTATTTCCCAAATCAGAGAAACCACGGCCGAATTGATCAAGTTTGCCAAAGAAACTAACATTCCCGTTATTCTGATTGGCCATATTACAAAAGACGGGACTATTGCAGGACCTAAAATATTAGAGCACATGGTCGATACCGTGCTCCAATTTGAAGGCGATCGAAACCACGTTTATCGTATCCTCCGTTCCTTAAAAAATCGTTTCGGTTCAACTGCCGAACTCGGCATCTACGAGATGCAAGGCACCGGACTTCGCGAAGTATCCAACCCTTCCGAAATTCTTATCTCTCATAAAAACGAAGAACTATCTGGTACCGCTATCGCTTCAACCCTTGAAGGAATGCGTCCTTTGATGATTGAAATCCAAGCGCTTGTCAGCACTGCCGTTTATGGAACTCCTCAGCGTAGCACTACGGGTTACAATGCCAAAAGACTTAATATGATTCTTGCCGTATTGGAAAAACGCGCAGGTTTCCGTCTCGGAGCTAAAGATGTATTTCTAAACGTAACCGGTGGAATATCCGTTGACGATCCCGCTATTGATTTAGCCGTAGTGGCCGCAATCCTATCTTCCAATGAAGATATTCCTGTTGGCAAAAACTATTGCTTTGCTGGGGAAGTAGGTCTTTCAGGTGAAATTCGCCCCGTTAACCGTGTCGAACAACGCATCCTTGAAGCAGAGAAATTGGGATTCTCAACCATTATCGTTTCCAAATACAACAAAATTGCACTCAAGAATACGCTTATCGAAATCAAGCTCGTAGGCAAGATTGAAGAAGTCGTAAACGAACTTTTTGGATAATTTTTGATACCTCTCCCAACCTTTTCCTTCTAATGATACTCTTTAGAAGTATAAAACAATATGATTATGAAAAAAGTCTTTTTATTCGCGCTTTTAGCTTGTACGCTATCCTTCGCTCAGAAACCTATTTTTACTACTGCCAAAGTAAAAGCCGCTACCGTTTATTCCAATGCTGCTGAACTTACTGAAAGCACTTCCTTAACACTTCCTGCGGGTACTAGTGAAATTGTCATCAAAAACATCGCCAATTACATTAATGAAAACACCATTCAAATTGGCGCTCCAGCTAATGTAACTGTGCTTTCCGTTCAATTCACCAACAATTACATTTCCGAATTTGAAATCGATGAAAATGCTCCTGCTATTAAAAAAGTACGTGACAGTATTAAAGTAGTTGAAAAAGCCATCAATAAGATTCAAATCGACAAAGTATCACAATCCAAATCGATCGAGATACTCGATAAAAACCAACAAATCTACAGCAACAATTCAGGCGTAAATGTTACCGAATTGATGAAGCTTGTCGATTATTATCGTATCAAACGCTCAGAATTAGGCAATGCACTTACTACGCTTCAAGAAAAAGAAGAAAAACTCAACGAAACCTTAAAGAAACTTAACGACAAACTAGAGGTTGACACCAAAAATGTTGAGAAAACATCCTCTGGTAAGTTAATCCTTCAAGTAATGAACAATATGGCTGGGACTGTACCTTTAGACATTACTTATATTACCAACACGGCTTCTTGGTCGCCTTTTTATGATCTAAGAGCTGAAAGTACCTCAGCACCTATCAATATGATGTACAAAGCACAGGTAGCACAAAACTCAGGAATTGATTGGAAAAAAGTAAAACTTACGCTTTCTAGTGGCAACCCTAATCAAAACAATCAAGCACCTTTACTTAACGCTTGGTTCTTGCGATTTGGCAACCCATATACCTATAGAGATGGAGATAAAAACAGCCTAACAAATACGCTTCAATCCAGAGCTATGGGCATGATGGTAAAAAAAGACGCCTCTGAATCATTAAAGCAAGAAACCTCAACTATCTCTGATTTTACTTCAGTAAACGAGAATCAATTAAATGTATCCTTTGACATTGATATTCCTTACGACATTTTATCAAACGGCAAAGCGCATAGTGTAGCC
>CANCJZ010000022.1 GCA_947378465.1 Flavobacteriaceae bacterium | reverse complement strand
AAGAATGTATTTCCTATTATTCAAAAAATGATAAGCAAAGATTTGTTGGTGCTGAATGAAGAGATTCAATACGAATACAAACCGAAGTTGGTCAAATATGTGCGATTGCACGAGGATTATGATTCGGAACTTGCGCTGATTGCTTTGTTGGAAAGTTTGAAAGGAGCCAAGCAAAAGGAATTGTTATTGACGTATTTTCAATGGCAAGCTCAGGAGAAAAAGCCTTTGCCAGTTAAAGAGCTGATCGAAAAAGCGAATTCATCTACTGCAATAATTAAAGCCTTGGTTGAAAAAGGCATCTTTGAGGAATACAGTTTGCAAGAGGATCGCGTGAACTTTGATAAAAACAAAGAAAAGCAAAATCTGCAATTGAGTGAAGCGCAACAAACGGCTTTGGATGGGATTACCTCTGGTTTAGAAGAGAAAGAAGTGTGCTTGCTGCAAGGGGTTACGTCCAGTGGAAAGACTGAAATCTATACCCGATTGATAGAACATTATATTAAAGAGGAGAAGCAAGTATTGTATTTGCTTCCTGAAATTGCGCTTACCACACAATTGGTTTCCCGATTGACCAAACATTTTGGGAATCAGGTGGCGGTATTCCATTCGAAATATTCTAATAATGAACGTGTGGAAGTGTGGAATCAAGTCAATCAACATTCGGAGAAAGCGAAGATTGTAATAGGGGCACGTTCGTCCTTGTTTTTGCCTTTTTCTAATTTGGGACTGATTATTATTGATGAGGAGCACGAGCAGACTTTTAAGCAGCAAGATCCTGCACCTCGTTATCACGCACGTGATGCGGCAATAGTGTTGGCACAATCACATAATGCGAAAGTTCTTTTGGGTTCGGCTACGCCTAGTATTGAAACCTATTACAATGCACAATCAGGAAAGTATGGGTATGTGAATTTGAAAGAGCGTTTTGGAAAAGTACAAATGCCGGAGATTGAATTGGTCGATATAAAGGATAGTTATTTCCGCAAACGTATGACGGGGCATTTTAGCAATGTGTTGGTAGATGCCATTACAGAAGCGTTGTCGTTAGGAGAGCAAATTATTTTATTTCAAAACCGAAGAGGGTTTTCACCCGTAATGGAATGTTTGACTTGTGGTCACGTGCCGCAATGTCCTAATTGTGATGTGAGTTTGACTTATCATAAATTCAAAAACCAATTGCGTTGTCATTATTGTGGTCATTCCATAGCAAAACCTACAAATTGTCATTCGTGTACTAGTTCGCACTTGACGACTAAGGGATTTGGAACGGAACAAATCGAGTTGGAATTGGCGGAATTGTTTCCATCCAAGAATATCAAACGAATGGATCAAGATACCACTCGTGGGAAATACAGTTTTGAGAATTTGATTGATCGATTTAAAAATCGGGAGATTGATATATTGGTAGGGACTCAAATGTTGGCAAAAGGATTGGACTTTGATAATGTTTCCTTAGTTGGGATAATGAATGCCGACAATATGTTGTACCAACCCGACTTTAGAGCGTTTGAACGAAGTTATCAAATGATGACTCAGGTATCGGGTAGGGCAGGTCGATCTGAAAAAAGAGGGAAGGTGATTATTCAAACCTATAACCCGAATCATAATGTAATACAGCAGGTAACACATAATGATTATGAAGGAATGTATAAGGAACAATTGTACGAGCGTCAAATTTATAAGTATCCACCTTATTTTAGATTGGTTAAGTTAACGCTCAAACATAGGGATTTTGATAAATTAAAGGAAGGTTCGATGTGGTTGTATCAAGTGTTGCAGCAAAGCTTGGCGATGCCTGTGTTAGGACCCGAAGAACCAGCAATCAATAGAATTCGCAATGAATACATTCGTACCATAATGGTGAAGATTCCGCAGAATGTGTCGATAGGAGTCACAAAAAAAACTATCCAGAAGGCTCTGAATAGTTTTGATGTTATTCCGCAATACAAGGCAATTCGTATTGCATTAAATGTTGATTTCTACTAGGTAAAAAGATTAAGCAATCGCTAAAGCTTTGATTAAATCTTCTTTTTTGTTTCTACTTAAAGGGATTTTAGTGACACCAATTTCGGCAAACTTACTGTTGAAACGCTCTACTTTATCAATATTGATGATATAGGATTTATGCACCCGGATAAACTTATCTCTGGATAGGTCTTTCTCGAATGATTTCATAGTAGAGAGTACTAAATTAGTATCTTCTTCAGTAACTACTTTTACATAATCACCATAAGCTTCGATCCATTTAATTTTATTGGTGTACACTTTTAATTTTTTCAAATTACTTTTAATAAAGATGTGTTCACCTTCTTCTTCTTGATTTTCACGTTTTAACATGTGGAAATCTAATGCTCTTTTAACAGAAGCATTAAAACGTTCTAATACGATAGGTTTTTGTAAATAGTCCGTTGCATCATAGTCAAATGCTTTAAGAGCATACTCCGCTTTAGAGGTGATAAATATCACTTGGGGTTTAATTTTCAAACCATCAATAAAGTCAAAGCCACTGATCACGGGCATTTCTACATCAAGAAAAATCAAATCGACAGTGTGTACTGTCATGCAATTTTTCGCCTCAATTGCATTAGAAAAATCACCTACTAAATGTAAATTAGGATGATTATTTACTAACTTTGCGATGACCATTCTTTGAAGAGAACTATCATCTACAACTACACAATTTAGTTTCATACGTTTCTTTTAATTAAAGATTTGGAAGTACGAAAATAGGATGGTTTTTTTAATAAACCTAATTTTTATCGATGTTTTTTGCGTTTTGGCGAATAAATTCTACATTGGCTTGTTTTTTAGAAAAAAAGAATTACTTTTGCACCCAATTTTATTTAATTAAAAACATATTTATATGAATCATTATGAAACTGTTTTCATTTTAAATCCCGTTTTATCTGATGTTCAGGTAAAGGAAACAGTAAGCAAATTCGAAGATTTTCTTACAAGTAGAGGGGCTAAAATGGTATCCAAAGAGGATTGGGGCTTAAAAAAATTAGCTTACGAAATCCAAAACAAAAAAAGTGGTTTTTACCATTTGTTTGAATTCCAAGTAGCACCAGAAGTATTAATTGCTTTTGAAACTGAATTTAGACGTGACGAAAGAGTAATGCGTTTCTTAACTGTAAGTTTAGATAAACACGCGATTTCTTGGGCAGAAAGAAGAAGAGACAAACTTAAAGCAGCAAAAGCGTAATTATGGCAACACTACAACAATCAGCTTCAGGAAAAAAAGACGGAGATATCAGATATTTAACGCCTTTGAACATTGAAACCAACAAAACTAAAAAGTATTGTCGTTTCAAAAAATCAGGAATCAAATACATCGATTATAAAGATGCAGATTTCTTATTAAAATTCGTAAATGAGCAAGGAAAAATTCTTCCTCGTCGTTTAACAGGAACATCTTTAAAGTACCAAAGAAAAGTGTCAGTTGCTGTGAAAAGAGCACGTCACTTAGCATTAATGCCATATGTGGCTGATTTACTAAAATAATAAAGAGGCAAGATTATGGAACTTATATTAAAACAAGACGTACAAAATTTAGGATTTAAAGACGATGTAGTATCAGTTAAACCTGGTTACGGTCGTAATTTCTTAATACCTCAAGGATTTGCTTCATTAGCAACTCCTTCAGCTAAAAAAGTATTAGCTGAAAACTTAAAACAAAAAGCTCACAAAGAAGCTAAAGTAGTGGACGATGCTAAGAAATTAGCTGAATCATTAAAAGCTTTAGATATCAAAATTGCTTCAAAAGCAGGTGGTGAGAAATTATTTGGTTCTGTTACTAATATTGATATTGCTGCTGCATTAGAAAAAGCAGGTCAACCAATCGATAGAAAGTTTATTACAAGTGGAGTTGTAAAACGTACTGGTAAATATTCAGCATCAATCCGTTTACACAGAGATGTGATTTTTGATTTAGCTTATGAAATTGTTGCAGAGCAATAATTCAACGAATACAATGTAATTAAAGTCTCGATGCAAATCGAGACTTTTTTTTGAATAAAAACTTCAGTTATAACGTATGAAATACAAAAGATTAACCAAAGAACAATTAGAGGCTTTACATCAGGAATTTGCCAATTTCTTAGCAAGCCAATCAATCGATAAAAAAGAGTGGGACGAGCTAAAAGCCAATAAACCCGAAGTTGCCGAACAGGAATTGGATGTTTTTTCAGATTTAATCTGGGAAGGTGTGTTGATGAATGCTAAGTTTTTAGAGCATTTTTCAAAGAACCATATCTTTTTGTTTCATTGTCAGGAGCAATTTATTCAATCTATTGTTTTAAAATCAGTTGTTACTGAGGTTGATTTTATGACCAAAGAAGGTTTGCAATGGTTGAGTGATAATATGTTTACAGAGACTGTAGAGATGCATATAGGGAAGAAAGATTACGATCAGGAACGCAATGCGGCTATTTTTGATTTGATCTCTCAAGGGGCTATTTTGAGCGATGGACAATTGTATATCCAAATAAATAGTATTCTTCAATCCTAAGTTTAGTATTCCAAAATAATTGGCTATTTTAGTACACAAATTACTAGAATAGTCAATTTCTTATTTTATGGATATTCATAAGACCATCGTTTCCTTACGTGAAGAGCTCAATCAACACAATCATAACTATTATGTGTTGGATAATCCAACTATTTCTGATTTTGAATTTGATCAAAAACTCAAACAACTTCAAGATTTAGAAGCAAAACATCCAGAATGCTATGATGCCAATTCCCCTACCCAAAGAGTAGGAGGAACTATTACCAAGAACTTTCAAACGGTGGTGCATACTAATAGAATGTATTCCTTAGATAATTCGTATTCCATTGAAGATTTACAGGATTGGGAAGTTCGTTTGCAAAAGGTGTTGGGGAATGTTCCTTTACAATATACTTGTGAGTTGAAATACGATGGCGCTTCCATTAGTATTACTTATGAAAATGGAAAATTGACTAGAGCCGTTACCCGTGGGGATGGTATTCAAGGCGATGATGTTACTAATAATATAAAAACAATTAAATCAATTCCGCTAGAACTTAAAGGAGCTTTTCCAGAGCGATTTGATATTAGAGGAGAAATTATCCTTCCGTTAGCGGGTTTTGAAAAGATGAACCAAGAGTTGATTGATATTGGTGAAACCCCTTATTCCAATCCAAGAAATACCGCTTCGGGAAGTTTGAAATTACAAGACAGCGCTGAGGTGGCAAAAAGACCATTGGATTGTTTGTTGTATTTTATTATTGGAAATGATTTGCCATTTAATACGCAATTTGATGGATTAGAAGCGGCAAGAAAATGGGGCTTTAAAGTTCCGAATCAATCTAAATTAGCGAATAATTTAGATGAAGTACTTGCGTTTATCAATTATTGGGATGTTCATCGTCACGATTTGCCTTATGAAACCGATGGGGTAGTGATTAAAGTAAATGATTTCGATCACCAACAAGAGCTGGGGTATACTGCTAAATCCCCTCGATGGGCGATGGCCTATAAGTTTAAATCAGAACAAGTAACGACTACTTTAAACGAAATCACCTATCAGGTAGGTAGAACAGGAGCAATTACACCAGTAGCTAATTTAGAGCCGGTACAGCTTGCGGGAACTATTGTAAAAAGAGCCTCTTTGCACAATGCGGATCAGATTGAAAAGTTGGATATAAGAGTTGGTGATGAGGTTTTTGTAGAAAAAGGAGGAGAGATTATCCCGAAAATCATTGGAGTAGCCAAAAGAGGAAGTGAAATAGAGCCTACAGTTTATATTACTCATTGTCCCGATTGTGATACTCTATTAACTAGAAAAGAAGGGGAGGCTCAACATTATTGTCCTAATTTCTATGGTTGTCCTCCTCAAATTATAGGAAGAATTCAGCATTATATTTCCAGAAAAGCGATGGATATCGAAGGGTTAGGCGGAGAGACTGTAGCCTTGTTGTTTAATAATCATTTGCTTAAAGACTATTCTGATTTGTATGAGTTGACTATTGATCAAGTGATGCCTTTAGATCGAATGGCTCAGAAGAGTGCAGAAAACTTAGTGAATGGTATAGAGAAATCAAAAGAAGTGCCTTTTGAAAGAGTTTTATTCGCCCTGGGAATTCGATATGTTGGGGAGACAGTTGCTAAGAAGCTCGCTAAACATTATAAAACCATAGATGCTTTGCGTAATGCTACTATGATGGATTTGATATTAGTGGATGAGATTGGAGATCGAATTGCACAAAGTGTGATGGAGTTTTTTGAAAATGAGAACAATCAACGCATAATTGAGCGCTTAAAATCATTTGGAGTTCAATTTGAAATAGTTGAAAAACACAATCCGAATGCTACTGATATATTAAAGGACAAGGTTTTTGTGGTTTCAGGAGTTTTTGAAAAATTTTCAAGAGATGATTTGAAAAAAGCTATTGAAGATAATGGAGGAAAGGTAGGAAGTTCTATTTCTTCAAAAACACATTATGTTGTGGCAGGTGATAATATGGGGCCAGCTAAACTAGAAAAAGCAAATCAATTAGGGATTCCAATAATTACTGAAAATGAGTTTATGAATTTAATCGAAAGCAAATAGTAATACATCAGATTTTAATTGATTATAAACGATGAATTTGTGACTTTTATCGGATAATCATCTATGTCGAGCTAAAGAAGTTGAAGATATTTTATGATAAAACAAAAATAATTGTATTTTTGTTCAATGGCATATGAAAATAAATATGATTTATTTAAAGTAATTACAATCTTCTATTTTGTTAATGCAATTATAGAAGTTACTGCCGAAGCATATCGTTTAAAAGATATCGTTTATATTACAAAGCCATTAATCCCTTTGTTGTTAATGCTGATGTATTGGTTGAAATCAACAAAAAGAAATACTCTTTTTTTTCTAATAATGTTGTTTTCTACAATTACCAATTTGTTGTTTATTCCTGACGATAAGATGATTTTATTTTACGGAGTAATAAGTTTTACAATTCACCGCTTGTTGTTGTTGTATTTTATTTTTAAAATAGTTGAGATAAAGAAAACAATTCCTTTCGTGTTGTCAATACTTCCTTTACTGATGGTGTTTTTCTATTTGTTTGCAGCTTCTGATGTGCCGGATAATTCTTATTATTTAATCATATTGCACAATGTAATGGCTGCTGTATTGGGTGCGCTTGCGATTACAAGTTATGTTATTGATGATAGTAAACGAAACTCTTATCTATTGATAAGTGTTCTGCTTTTCCTAGGATTGCAATTGATTATATATGTAGAGAAATATTATTTAAGCGATGAAAATATTTATTTCCTTCGACCTTTAGCTATGAGTGTTAATGCACTTGCTTTTTTTGCCTTTTATAAATTTGTACTTGTTTCTGAAATCGCAAAACCTAAACCGATATAGCTCTACCTTGAGAGGCTAATTTTTTGTCATCCGTTAAAAAGAAATCAATTCGACCTAAATTAATTCCATAACAGCCTACCTGATTAATCAATACTTCTTTTCCGTCTAAATTTTTCTCAATGGTTGGTTTATCTAGAAAAGTATGGGTATGTCCTCCGATGATTAAGTCGATGTCTTTTGTTTTTCTGGCTAATTGTAAGTCACATACTTTTTCTGGTTCGTCTTTATACGCATATCCAATATGTGATAAGCAAATTACAAGATCACATTTGTGTTCTTGTTTCAGGATTCGACTCATATCAGTTGCGGACTCGATAGGGTCGTTGTAAACAGTTTCTTTGGAATTCTTTTTGTCAACCAAACCTTCTAAAGCGACTCCTAGTCCAAATACACCGATTTTAACTCCGTCAACGTTTACAATTTTATACGGTTGAATATGTCCGTCAAGAACAGTGTTTTTAAAGCCATAGTTCGATACGAAATCGAATTTGGCGTGTGGCATTTGGGCTAATAAACCTTCGATGCCATTATCAAAATCGTGATTCCCAATAGTAACAACATCGTATTTCATCATCGACATTAGTTTGAATTCCAATTCTCCTCCATAATAATTAAAGTAAGGAGTTCCTTGGAAGATATCACCAGCATCCAAAAGCAATACGTTTGGATTTTCTTTACGTATAGTTTCTATTAAAGCAGCTCTTCTTGCTACACCACCCATATTAGGATTTTTAGGATGATTGGCAGGAAAAGGATCAATATAACTGTGCACATCATTAGTGTGAAGAATGGTGATGTGTTTGCTGTCAATGGACTTAAAACTGCTTAATGATAAACCACCAAGAGTTAAAAAAGCTGAACTTACTGCGGTCTTTTTTATAAAATCTCTTCTTTCCATTTCTATTGTTCTTTAGTGATTCTGATATCGTGATTGATTTTTAAAGTATCTACTTCTTTGAAGTAGTCAATCAATAAGTTTCTTAGTTTATAATCGGTATCTACACGTTTAGTGCATTTTTTGAAAAAAATCATATTATCACCACCGTTTGATAAGTAGTCTGAAGTAGCAACATTATAAGATTTGTCATTGTCAAAAGCTTTTCCTTGAATCATAATGTTCTTAGCGACTCCATTTTTGTCAATTGTGAAAGTCATGCCTGCAAGAGGATGTGGTTTTTTTTCAGCAATGATATAATTGATGATTTCTAATATTTGTTCACCTTTCAAGCTTACTACTACAGCGCTATTTTCAAATGGAATAACTTCATAAGCATTTCTTGCTGAAACATTACCTTTTGGGATGATGGTTCTGATGCCTCCGTGGTTTAAAAAACAGATGTCTACCTTTTGGTTTTCTCTTTTTTCGTAAATGATATTGCTTTTTTCAAGAGTAATATCGGCAAGAAAACAGCCTATATTGGTTTGCCATTCTCCCTTTGATTTATCTAATGTTTCAGGGCAATAGGCCAGTACTTGATTTAAGTCTTTGTCAATAGTGTCTTTATAAGGTTTAATAAATTTATCAATTTCAGAAACTTCGCCTAATTTATCGGTGATTCCAATTTTTTTACCTTCGATTTTTGTAACATTATATTGTTGGTGTCCACAGGAGACCATAAATAAAAATGTTAATAATAAACCAAAATGTTTCAAAACAACGTTATAGTTTTTTAGTTTTACCATTTGTTATGCAACTAAATTTAATTAAATTTGTAAACCAAGTAAAAATAGTATGTTTTTAGATAAAATAAAGGATTTTTTTGTAAAAAAAATAGTTAAGAAAAGTTTATCTAATGTAAACCATGTTGATTCAAATAATTGTATAAAAACAGTAGGGGTACTCGTAGATGAGACCTATTTTTTTGAAAAACAAAAACTGATCAATACGTTAATTGAAAACGGACTTAAAGCTGAAAATATTCAAATTCTGGTATTTAAAGATAAAATAAAGAAAAATGAAGTTTTTGAGCATTTGACTTTTAGTTATAAAGACATCAGTTGGACAGGAGCGATAACCAATCCTGAAGTATTAAAATTTATTGACACCAAGTTTGATTTGTTATTAAATTATTACGATACGGATAAAGCAGCTTTGTTGATTACGTCGAATCATTCTAAAGCTAATTTTAATGTAGGTTTTTCAACTGTTGATAAGCGCATCAACCATTTTATGATTGATACTAATGCTGAAAACTATACCGTTTTTGTAGATGAACTTTTTAAGTATTTAAAAATATTAAATAAAATATAATATGCAACTATTTGAAGGAACTGGAGTTGCTCTTGTTACTCCGTTCAAAAATGATTTTTCTGTGGATACAGAAGCCTTAGTTAGAATTGTTAACTATGTAATTGATGGAGGAGTAGAATATTTAGTAGTCCTAGGTACAACAGCCGAAACGGCAACTTTGAATAGTGCTGAAAAGGAACTAGTTATCGATACTATAGTGGAAGCGAATCAAGGTCGTTTACCTCTAGTGTTAGGAGTAGGAGGGAATAATACACATCAAGTAGTTGAAGAATTAAAAACGAGAGATTTGTCGAAGTTCCAAGCGATACTATCCGTTTCCCCTTATTATAATAAACCGACTCAAGAGGGTATCTATCAGCATTTCAAAATGATTGCAGAGCATTCCCCAATTCCAGTAATTGTTTATAATGTTCCAGGTAGAACGGCAAGTAATATGTTGCCTGAAACAGTGATGCGTTTGGCTCATGATTTCAAAAATATTATAGGAATAAAAGAAGCAGCAGGTGATATTGTTCAAGCAATGAAATTAATTCAAAATAAACCTGAAGGATTTTTAGTGATTTCGGGTGACGATATGGTAACACTTCCAATGGTTTTGGCAGGAGGAAGCGGAGTTATATCGGTTATTGGCGAAGGATTTCCTAAACAATTTTCCGAAATGGTGCGTTTAGGATTACAACGCAAGGTGGATGAAGCCTATAAATTACATTATACAATTGCTGATTCAATTGATATGATTTTCGAACAAGGCAATCCAGCTGGAATTAAAGAAGTCTTTAAATTACTAGGCTTAAGCGAAAACACAGTTCGTTTACCTCTAGTAAATGTGAATGAAAATTTATCCAAAAGATTAGAGAAATTCATTCAAGAATTAAGATAAATGAATCTTTTTGATAAAGATAGAAAAAACATTTTGTGGTAACCAATTATTAATTAGTTTTGCAGTTGCTTTATTAGGGTTCTAATATGGTAGAATTAAGGCACTTTTTATATATAAAATGAAGAAATTTTTAGTACTTATAGTATCAATTGCTCTCTTTTCCTCTTGTAGTGAATATCAAAAAGCTTACAAAAAGGAAGATGTTGATTTCAAAAATGAAGTAGCCACTAAATTGTATAATAAAGGGAAATACGATAAAGCTATTCGTTTATTTGAACAAATAGCTCCTGCATACAAAGGGAAGCCTCAAGCAGAGAAAACCTTTTTTATGTTTGCTCAAAGTTATTATAAATCCAAACAATATTATTTGGCGGGATATCAATTTGAAAGCTTTGCCTCCAGCTATCCTAAAAGTGAAAAAGTGGAAGAAGCTGCTTTTTTAGGAGCTAAATGTTATTCTTTATTATCACCACGTTATAGTTTGGATCAGTCTGATACCGATAAAGCAATGGATAAATTGCAAAATTTTATTGACACTTATCCTACTTCAACATATTTACAGGATGCAAATGGTGTAATTAAAGAGTTGAAAAATAAATTAGAGAAAAAAGCATTTGAAATTGCTAAACAATACAATACCATTTCCGATTATAAAGCAGCTTTAATTGCTTTAGAAAATTTTATTTCGGATTTTCCAGGTACTCAATATAAAGAAGAAGCTTTATACTACAAGTTGGATTCAGCATACCAATTAGCGATTAATAGTGTTCCTGCCAAAATGCAAGAACGACTTAATAATGCTAAAACTGCTTATAACAATTTGATTAAATTTAAAGCAGATTCTAAGTTTAAAAATAAAGCTGATCAAATGTCAGCTCGAATAGATCAAGATTTACAACAATTTTCTAAATAAAATGTCATGGATTTAAAAAAGACCAATGCTCCAGTTAACACGATTACTTATAACAAAACTGTTATTGAGGAACCAACTGGAAATGTGTACGAAGCAATCACAATTATGGCTAAAAGAGCCAATCAGATAAACACTGAAATCAAAAAAGAACTTCTTGAGAAATTGGATGAGTTTGCTACTTACAATGATAGTTTAGAAGAAGTTTTTGAAAACAAAGAACAAATTGAAGTTTCAAAATTCTATGAAAAATTACCTAAGCCACACGCTCTTGCGGTTCAAGAATGGTTAGATGGTAAAATTTATCATAGAAATACCGATAAATAAAAAATGTCAGTTTTAAGCGGAAAAAAAATAATACTAGGAGTTTCTGGTGGAATTGCCGCTTATAAATCGGCTACATTAGTTCGACTATTAATAAAATCAGGTGCACATGTCCAAGTGATAATGACACCTGCTTCTTTGTCTTTTGTAACCCCCTTAACACTTTCCACTTTATCCAAAAATCCTGTCCATTCTTCATTCTATACGGATGATGAAATGACACAATGGAACAATCATGTGGATTTGGCCTTATGGGCGGATTTAATCATAATTGCCCCTGCAACTGCTAACACTTTGTCAAAAATGGCAAATGGGAATTGTGATAATTTGTTAATAGCTACTTATCTTTCCGCCAAATGCCCTGTTTATTTTGCGCCTGCAATGGATTTGGATATGTACAAACATCCCTCTACACTTTCTAGTTTTACTCAATTAAAGCATTTTGGAAACATTATGATTCCTGCTGAAAAAGGAGAATTAGCCAGTGGATTAGTAGGGGAAGGCCGAATGGCTGAACCTGAACATATCCTTGCATTTATTGAAGCGGATTTAAAAAGTAAATTGCCTTTAAGAGGGAAAAAAATTGTTATTACCGCAGGTCCTACATACGAAACTATCGATCCTGTGCGTTTTATAGGGAATCATTCTTCTGGTAAAATGGGATATGATATTGCAAATGCCGCTGCATCAATGGGTGCTGAAGTGATTTTGATTTCTGGTCCTACTCATCTTTCGGTTACCGACAAGTCAATTGAATGTATTCGAATAACGACTGCTCAGGAAATGTATGATCAATGTCATAAGTATTTTCCAACCACTGATGTTATGATTGCTGCTGCAGCAGTTGCCGATTATAAACCACGCGTAGTAGCAGATCAAAAAATTAAAAAGAATGAAGATGTTTTTTCTATAGAATTGGAAAAAACAAAAGATATATTGTTTTCTCTTGGACAAATTAAAGGAGATAAATATTTAATTGGCTTTGCTTTAGAAACTGAAAATGAAATTGAAAATGCGAAGCTTAAAATTCAGAAAAAAAACTTAGATTTGATAGTTTTAAATTCACTTCAGGATAAAGGAGCCGGATTTGGAACTGCTACCAACAAAGTCACTTTTATTGATAGTCACTTTCAGGTGGTTCCTATGGAACTCAAATCAAAGGAAGAAGTAGCTCTTGATATTTTAAATAAAGTTATAGCTCATTATGCGTAAATTATTGTATTTTTTATTGTTGTTTATTTTTTCATTTTCCTATGCTCAGGAATTGAATTGTACTGTAGTAGTGAGTTATGATAAAATAACCAATGTAAATACTCAAATTTTTAAAAGTTTAGAAAAATCCCTCAATGATTTTGTAAACAAAAATGCTTGGACGGATAAAACATTCAAAGACAATGAGAAGATCAATTGTTCTATGTTTATTACTGTTAATTCTTACGAGAACAATAATTTTGATGCTACCATTCAAGTCCAATCTTCACGACCTGTTTTTAATTCAATTTATACTACTCCAGTATTGAATATTAATGATAAAGATTTTGCTTTTCAATACATTGAATATCAAAATATGTATTTTAATGCCAACAGTTTCGATTCTAATTTAATTTCGACAGTTGCCTTTTATTGTTATGTGATTTTGGGAATCGATGCTGAAACTTTTGATTTGGACAGTGGTGATCAGTATTTGCAAACCGCTCAAAACATCTCTAATATGGCAATGTCCAGTGGTGTTGCGGGTTGGTCACAAAGCGATCAAAAACAAAACCGATACTATTTAATTAATGATTTATTATCTCAAACCTATAGACCTTATCGCGAAGCAATGAATCTATATAACTTTGGAGGTTTGGATACAATGTATAAAGATCAAAAAGCCGCTAAAGAAGCCGTAATAAACTCAGTTATTAAGCTTGCCGAAATTCAAGATTTACGTCCTAATGCATTTTTAACTCGTGTGTTTTTTGATGCTAAATCCGATGAGCTTGTTTCAATATTCACTGGAGGCCCTGAAGTCGATTTGACTAAGTTAGTCACCCAATTAAATCGTATTTCTCCTACCAATTCCTCTAAGTGGAATAAAATTAAACCTTAGTTTTTCATAAATGATAACGTCACTTTCCATTGAGAATTTTGCATTAATTGAAAAATTATCAATCCGTTTTTCTAATGGTTTTACTATCATTACAGGAGAAACGGGTGCAGGGAAATCTATTCTTTTAGGTGCTCTTGGTTTGGTTCTTGGGAAAAGAGCCGATTTGTCTTCTCTAAAAAACAAAGAAGAAAAATGTATTATTGAAGCTAATTTTCATTTGCATCGCTACAATTTAAAACCTTTTTTCGAAGCCAATGACCTCGATTATGAAGAGGAAACTATCATTCGTAGAGAAATATTACCCTCCGGAAAATCCAGAGCTTTTATCAATGATACTCCAGTTAACTTAAATGAACTCCAACAATTAGGCGATTTCCTAATTGATATTCATTCCCAACATCAAACTCAAGAACTTTCTGAGGATGATTTTCAATTTAGAATGGTGGACTTAGTTGCAGCGAATGCTGCGCTATTGCTATCGTATACTTCACAATTAAAAGAGTATAAAAAAGCAACTCTTTCATTAAAAGAAAAGAAAGAACATCTTGCAAATGTTGTTAAAGAAAGAGATTATAATACTTTCCTTTTAGAGGAATTGATGGAAGCAAATCTAATTGCTGACGAACAAGAAGAATTAGAATTACAGTATAAAAAACTCAATAATGTTGAGTTTATCAAAGAAAATCTATCCAAAGCCATTGCCATTGCGGATGATGAGCAATTTGGAGTATTGAATGGATTAAAAGAGATAAAAAATGCCATTCAAAAAAATGCTACAGTAGCCTCAGAATGCGAAGTAGTGTTTGAACGTCTTTCAAGTGTATTGATTGAGTTCGATGATATCTTGAACGAATTGGTACTCTTATCCGATAAAACCATTAGCGATCCGGAAGAATTAGAACGTATAAATCAAAAACTAAAATTGATTTATGATCTTCAAAAGAAACATCAAGTAATAACTATTGAGGAGCTTATTGATATTAGAGAATCTCTAAATAACAAAGTAGTTTCTGCTTTGAATATTGAAAATGATATTCTTTCTTTGGAAAATGAAATTGTAATTTTTGAAAAAATACTTACTGATATAGCCAATTCTATTCACGATAACCGTCAAAAAGCAATTCCTGTTCTTATTCAAAAGATGCAAGCCATCTTGCAAGACTTAGGAATGTCCAATGCTCGATTTGATATTCAGTTGCTATCAAAATCTGATTTCTCAAGCAACGGTACTGATGATATTTCATTTTTATTCAGTGCAAATAAAGGAGGTGATTTTGGATTGTTGAAAAAAGTAGCCTCAGGAGGAGAAATGTCCCGAATTATGTTGGCCGTTAAATCCATACTTGCTGAGTATTCTAATTTGCCTACGATTATTTTTGATGAAATAGATACCGGTGTTTCTGGTGAAATTGCTGATAAAATGGGCGATATCATGCGTAAAATGAGTGCTAATATGCAAGTTTTTGCTATTACCCATTTACCGCAAATTGCCGCAAAAGGAAGCGATCATTTTGAAGTATATAAGGTCGTAGATACAGAACAAACTCGAACGGAATTGCGTTTGTTGACTAAAGACCAGCGTATTCAAGAAATTGCCAAAATGCTTTCGGGTGCCAATGTATCAGAATCGGCTTTAAATCACGCCAAGGAATTGCTGAACTAAATAAATAATTTATATTTGCTAATCAAATTTCAGAGCTATTTATAGCTCTTAATTAAAAACAAAAATTTACAGTTATGATTATAGAACCAAGAATGAGAGGCTTTATTTGTTTAACGGCTCACCCTGTTGGATGTGCTCAAAATGTTAAAAATCAAATAGAGTATGTGAAATCAAAAGGACCAATTGACGGTGCTAAAAGAGTATTAGTGGTGGGAGCCTCAACTGGTTTCGGTTTAGCCTCTAGAATTACTAGTGCTTTTGGTTCTAATGCTGCAACTATTGGAGTCTTTTTTGAAAAAGCTCCTGCTCCTGGTAAAACAGCTTCTCCTGGTTGGTATAATTCCGCTGCTTTTGAAAAAGAAGCGCACGCTGCTGGTTTGTATGCCAAAAGTATTAACGGGGATGCTTTTTCTAAAGAAATCAAACAACAAACAATCGATATGATTAAAGCTGATTTAGGTCAGATTGATTTAATCATTTATAGTTTGGCCTCTCCAGTTCGTATGCATCCTGAAACAGGAGTTTTGCATCGTTCGGTATTAAAACCTATTGGAGCGACCTATCACAATAAAACGGTAGATTTCCACACTGGTAATGTAACAAACGTATCCATTGAGCCTTGTGCGGGTGATGATATTGAAAATACAGTTGCGGTTATGGGAGGTGAAGATTGGGCAATGTGGATGGATGCTTTAAAAAAAGAAAATCTATTAGCGGATGGAGCAATGACTTTAGCATACTCATATATCGGACCCTCTTTAACAGAAGCGGTTTACCGTAAAGGAACTATTGGAAGAGCTAAGGATCATTTGGAAGCTACTGCTTTTTCAATTGCTGATAGTTTAAAAGATATTCATGGAAAAGCTTATGTATCGGTAAACAAAGCCTTAGTAACTCAAGCAAGTTCAGCTATTCCAGTAATTCCATTATACATTTCATTATTGTATAAAAAAATGAAAGAAGCAGGAATCCACGAAGGTTGTATTGAACAAATGCAACGTTTATATAGCGACCGTTTGTATAATGCTGGCGAAATTCCAACCGATGATAAAGGAAGAATACGTATTGACGATTGGGAAATGCGTGATGATATTCAAGCACAAGTGGCTGCTTTATGGGAAGAAGCAACTACTGAAACCTTACCTCAAATTGGTGACTTAGCAGGTTACAAACAAGATTTCTTAAACCTATTCGGATTCGGATTCGATGGCGTTGATTACTCTGCCGATACCGATGAAATGGTAGGAATTGAAAGTATTGAATAAATTTATTTTTTATAAAATGGTAAGCCATCCAATAGGGTGGCTTTTTTTGTTTTTAACTTTAAAGCACGAAATATGAAGCAAGGTTCTGCCTATAGATTATTCTTTCTTCTTTTCTCTCAAAAACGCACTATTCTCTATATTCTATTCTCTAGCCTCTAACCACAAAATCTTTCTTCTTTCTTCTTTTTTCTTTCTTCTTTTTTCTCCCCTAAAAATTCATAATTCATAATCCATAAATACTATATTTGTCAAAATTTTGAAAATGATTTTTTCCATAATAATTCCTGTATACAATCGACCTGATGAGATAAAAGAATTGCTTGACAGCATGCTTTTATCTACTTATAATGAGCCTTATGAAATTGTAATTGTGGAAGATGGTTCGAGTATAAGTTGTAAAGAGGTCGTCGATCAATACGCTTCTAAACTCAATATATCGTATTATTTCAAATCTAATTCTGGCCCTGGAGATTCGAGAAATTATGGAATGCGTAAAGCCAATGGCGATTATTTTATCATTTTTGATTCCGATTGCATTATTCCTAATCAATATTTATCGGAAGTTTCTAAAGAACTTAAGCGTAAATATGTCGACTGCTTTGGAGGACCAGATCAAGCTTTAAAGTCATTTTCCAATATCCAAAAAGCCATTAATTTCACTATGACCTCGTTCTTAACAACGGGAGGGGTTCGTGGTGGATCTGAAAAAATTGACAAGTTTCAACCACGTAGTTTTAATATGGGGATTTCCAAAAAGGCTTTTGAAGCTTCTAATGGATTCGGGAACATCCATCCAGGTGAAGATCCTGATTTGTCTATTCGTTTATGGAAAATGGGATTCGATACTCGTTTGTTTACTAATTGTTATGTCTATCACAAACGTCGTATTGATTGGGATAAATTTACCGTTCAAGTCTCTAAATTTGGTAAAGCACGTCCCATATTGAATCATTGGTATCCTGAATATCAAAAAATCACGTATTGGTTCCCTACGCTATTTATGTTAGGATTAATGGCTTCATTTTTAAGTTTAATTCTTCTTTTTGATTGGAATTATAACGATTGGCCATTAAAATTTTATTTCGGTTATTTCATTCTCATCTTTTTAGTGTCGAGTATTCAAAATCTAAATCCAATAATAGGACTATTCTCTGTCGTGGCTGTTTGGAAACAATTTAAAGGCTATGGTTTTGGTTTCTTAGAATCATTTTTTAAAATCAATATTTTAAGAAGAAAACCTGAAGTTGCCTTCCCGTATTTGTTTTTCAAAAAACCTACAACACTCATAGATGAAGAGACCGTAAAGGAACAACCCATAAGCAAACCCATTCAAGTCAACAATCAAACCCCTCCTCTTGTTCCTGAAGCTCCCGTTAAAGTTGCGACCAAACCTCACAAAACCCTAATCATAGGATTAACAGGTGGAATAGGAAGTGGCAAAACAACCTTAGCTAATTATATTGCATCCAAAGGGATTCCAGTGTATATTTCTGATTTGGAAGCCAAAAAAGTAATGGATTTTCCTGAAATTATAGCTCAAATAAAGCAAACATTCAACGAGGAGATTATCAATAACGGAAAACTAGATCGCGAAAAACTCGCTTCAATAGTATTCAATCAACCGGATAAACTAAAACAATTAAATGCGATAGTACATCCTGCTGTTAAAGCCCATTTTGTCAATTGGGTAAAAGACAATCAAAATGCTCCAATGGTCTTCAAAGAAGCCGCTATATTATTCGAAAGCGGTAGCTATAAAGATTGTGATGCTATCGTTTCAGTTGTAGCGCCAATTGAATTGCGAATTCAAAGAGTACTACAAAGAGATACTACAAATAAGGAAAAAGTACTACAAAGAATTCACAATCAAATTTCCGATGACGAACGTATTGCTAGAAGTAAATACGTTGTTGAAAATCTTGATTTAGAGTCTGCAAAGAAACAAATCGACAAAATTATTTTGTTAATTAACCAAAACTAATACCTTACTTTGTTAATGTTTGGTTAATACCTTAACAAATTATAGTTAAAGTGTTATTTTTGTGTTGATGAATAAATTTGTTTTTCGCCTTTTAGTTATTTTAATGAGCTTATCCTTATTGGGTATCATACTTGTACAAGTATATTGGTTCAAAACATCATTGGAAAACAACGAAGAACAATTTAAGTTTCACGTAAAGCAAGTACTCGGAAATGTTTCTGAAAAACTTCAAAAACAAGAAGAATACAGCTTCTACAATAAATACAAAAAACTTAAAGATAGTATCGGTAAAGATCCTCAAAAAAAGGACTTATTGGAATACGGATATTACCAACGTAATGCTCGAACTAATGAAACTATCATTTATTCTAACAGTATTATTTCAGAAGATTACGACATTTTTTCAACGTTCTTTGACAAAAAGTCAAATGATAATGTTAAGATTAAATCGTTTACCTCTAAAAGGAAAACAGAGATTTACAATAACAATTCGTTAGATAATAATGGAATTCCTAATAAATTGGCTCCCGATGTTACTATTGAAAAATCCGGGAATGTTGCTATTTTAGAAATGGCACAATTTGAAATTGCCTATAAGGATATCGCTGCTGTAACTCCTATTCAAGATCGAGTTTCCAACGAAACCTTAAAAAAATTATTAGAATCCGAGTTAAAAGAATACGGAGTAAATACTCCTTTTGAGTTCAATGTGTACAGCAATGGTTTGGCTACCAAAATCAAATCAGAACATTTTAGATACGACAAATACTCAACCTATTCCATTCCTATTTTTATCGATAACGAAGGCAATAACAAACATCAATTACTGGTAACTTTCCCTCAAAAGAAAAAGTTCCTCTTCAAAGACATCGTTGGGATCACACTCCTTTCTATTATCTTTACTTTGATCATCATTATTGCTTATGTCAATGCTTTGAATCAATTGTTCAAACAAAGACAGATCTCCGAAATTAAAACCGATTTTATCAATAATATGACGCACGAGTTCAAAACTCCTATTGCGACTATTAATTTGGCTTTAGACGCTATTAAAAATCCTAAAATTATCGACGATAAAGAAAAGGTATTTCGATACCTCCAAATGATTAGAGATGAAAACAAACGAATGCACGCTCAAGTCGAAAATGTACTTAGGATTTCTAAATTAGAGAAAAAAGAACTTGAAATTGTTAAAGAAGCAACTGATGTTAACGAAATTATCGAACACGCAATCGATCACGTTCATTTAATTGTGGAAGACAGACAAGGAACTATTACAACGCATTTTAATGCTACTCGCGGTACCGCTTTAATTAACGAAGTGCATTTTGTTAATGTAATTGTTAATATTCTTGATAATGCAATAAAATATTCTCCTAATTCTCCCGTTATAAATGTTTATACGGAGAACTTGAAAGATTTTATTTTAATCAAAATTCAAGACCAAGGTGCTGGAATGACCAAAGCAGCTCAAAAAAGAATATTTGAAAAATTTTATCGTGAACACACGGGAGACGTTCACAATGTTAAAGGTCACGGTTTAGGTTTAGCTTATGTTAAAACTATTATTGAGGACCACGATGGACAAATATTCGTCGAGAGTGAAAAAGGGAAGGGAAGTACATTTATAATAAAATTGCCACTGATAAACTAAAAAAAAACATGGAAAAGATTAACAAAAAAATTCTACTTGTAGAAGATGATCAAAATTTTGGGGCCGTTCTCAAAGACTATTTAATGCTAAATGACTTTGATGTCACTTTAGCAAAAAACGGGATGGAAGGCTTCGAAAAATTTAAAAAAGACGATTACGATATGTGCATCCTCGATGTAATGATGCCTTATAAAGATGGTTATACTCTTGCCAAAGAAATTAGAGAAAAAGACAAAGACATTCCTCTAGTATTCCTTACCGCCAAAGCTATGAAGGAAGATGTTTTGAAAGGATATAAAGTAGGAGCCGATGATTATCTTAACAAACCTTTCGATTCTGAAGTGTTATTAGCCAAAATCAAAACCATCATTCAAAGAAAATCTTCTGAAACTAAAGCCGATAATATCAAATTTGAATTTACTATTGGAGCGTTCCACCTAAATTCAAAACTTCGTTTTCTTACCTATCCTCAACACGAACCGATTAAATTATCTCCCAAAGAAAACGAACTTTTAAAAATGCTAGTTTTATACGAAGGTGATTTAATGCCAAGAGAATTAGCTTTAACAAAAATCTGGAGAGACGATAACTATTTTACTTCTCGTAGTATGGATGTCTATATCGCCAAATTAAGAAAATACCTTAAAGAAGATCCAAACGTCGAAATCCTTAACATCCACGGTGAAGGTTTCCGATTAGTAGTCAAAGAACTTCATAAATAATACATCAACCGCCTTTCTAAAGGCGGTTTTTTTATTCCTTCTCCGAAATCCCAAATTCCACCTACAACCCTACAACCTACAACCAAGTACCAAAATAACCACAACGGCCTATTGCCTATCGTCTAAAGCAACTTCATCCCAACAATACCCACAATAAATATACAGTATACAGTATACAAACTACCCACAACGACAATATACAATATACAGTATACAATATACAAACTACCCACAACAATAAGAAGTGCGTGCCCCTGCGGGTCGGGCTTTCCGCTGCAATCTTTTGTTTTTTTAAGAAAAAAAACAAAAGGATTTCCGCTGCAATCCCTCACGCGGAATCCCATTTCATAAAATGAAATAGACACAACAGAACAATCCCTCAATTAAGAACTATTTTAGGTAGTAGCCATTAGGATTTTGTGCATACACTTTCAAAAAATCCACTAGGGATGAAATATCGGTAGCACATCACCATTAAACTTTCCTAGGGATAGTATATCG